>NZ_DATBKY010000265.1:0-10701 GCF_036555685.1 Actinophytocola sp.
AATGGCTCCGGCGCGCCTGATCACGAACGGATCAGGCGCGCCGGAGACTCGGGGCGGGGGGTCAGGAGTTGAGCAGCTGGTCGAAGAACGAGCGGTAGCGGCGCAACGCGACCCGCAGTTCCTCGGTCTCCCCGTGGTCGCCACCGTGCCACTGGGCCTCAAGCTCGCGCTTGTGTGCGGCGAAGAGGTCGCTCAGCGCGCCCATCACCTCTTCGACGAGCCGGTCGGCACCCTGCACGGCCGTCTTCGGGTCGTCCACGAAGTCCGCCTGGACCTCCCGCCAGCGCAGGCGGAACCGCTCCACCTCGTCCTGGCCGAAGAGGACGGCGCCGGTGTCCTCACCGGCCCGGCCCGATCCGGATGCGAGGGCACCCTCCGGGACGTCGGACACCGGCGCCGAGCCCGGCCCGCCGGGCGTCCCGGCGGTCATCGGCTCGTCGGCCGGGGCCGGGGTGACCGGCTCGGTGCCGGCCGGTCCCGCCGGCTCCGGCTCCGTGTCGTAACCCCTGCGGCCCACGGTGTCTACTTCGGACTCTGGACGGAACTCCGGGACGGGTTCCGGGTCGGCCGGGGGCGTGCCGGCCGGCCCGGTAGCGGGCCCGGCCGGCCCGTCCACCGATCCCGGAACCTGAGCCGCGGACGGACGCCGGCCGGTCGGGTCGGCCGCCTGGTCGGGCATGGGCTGCCGGCCGTCCGGCTCGTCGCCGCCGGGGATCCGGCCGGTCTGCGGCTGGCCGTAGCCGCCGGGTGTGGTCTGTTCACGCATGACGTCTCCCGATGACAAGTGGACGGACGGTGGTCAGCGCTTGGTGCGCCGCGGTTCCTCGACGACCTGACCGTGGGCCGCGGCGGGGCCGGCAGCGGTCTCCGGGGCGTCCGGGTGCCGGTCCGTCATGCGGGTCTGCGGGACGCCGTGCGTGCCGGCGTCCGCACGGCCGGCCTGGTAGGCGCGGTCTGCGTCGTCCGTCTCCGTGCGACCGTGGCCGAGCAGGGCCTCGAACATGCCGCGGAAGTGCGTCAGCGCCTGCCGGAGCTCCTCAGTGGACGCCGTGCCCTGCGTGTGGCGGGTCCGGATGTCGTGGCCGGCGCGGAAGCGGTCGACCAGGTGAGCGTGCTCGACGGACAGGTCCGCGGTGCTCTGCTCGAAGTTGTCGGTCGGGTAGCCGCGGTCGCGCATGACCATGACCACGAGCTGCTCGGCCGCCGCGACTGCCTCGCCGGGCTGGTCGACGAACTGCTCCTGGACGAGGGTCCACTGCTCGGTGTAGCGGGCGCGGTCGGCGTCGGACAGCGGGCGCAGGTCGTAGCTCTTGTGCCGCTTCTCCCGCTCGGCCAGCTCGCGCTCGGCGACGCGGCGGTCGTCGGTCTCCGAGACGCGCCGGTCGTACTCGGGGCCGAACCGCTCCTGCAACCGGCGGCGGCGGGACTGCTGCGTGACGAACCAGGCGCCCACGGCCAGCGCAAGCACCACGACGATGACCAGGACGACGACAGCTCCTGTCGACATCACGGGCTCCCTTCTCGTTCTCAGTGGTCGAGCGTGGAAGAAGTGCCCGGCATCGGGCGAGGGAATCCTGTCCCGCCCGACATTGCGTCATTAGGAGCAACGAAGACGATCGACCGGAGCAGCTTCGTGCTCAGCGCGACGGTTCGATCACCCATTGCGACTACCCATCTTTCGCGCGGTGCCTGCCCATGTTTGGCGCCGTCCATCACATCGGGCCGGGCGAGCCGCGATGGTCTACGCATGCGGATCGTGTTCTCCAGCCCGCCTTCCTACGGGCACATCTACCCGTTCCTCCCGCTGGCGCTCGCGTGCGCCGACGCCGGCCACGACGTGACGGTCGCGACCGCCGAGCCGTTCCTCGGCCGGCTGTCGCTGCCCACCGTGCGTTCGATGCCGGCGGGGACGACGCTGAAGCAGCTGCGCGACCTGACGCTGAAGAACCATCCCGGGCTGCAGACGTGGACCGTCGAAGGGGTCTACCAGTTCGGCGGGTGGATGTTCGGCGAGAGCCTGCCGCGGGTCGTGGCCCCGGCGCTCCTCGAGGAGTTGCCCCGGCTGAAGCCGGACCTCGTCGTCTACGAGTGCTGCGACATCGGCGCCGCGGTGGCGGCCGACGTGCTCGGCGTGCGGGCGGTCGCCTACGGGATCGGCGCGCTGACCGAGTTCTTCGCGAGCTGGCACCGCAACGCCGTCGCGGACCAGCGCAACCTCTGGCAGGACGGCGAACCCGGCGACCTCGCTGCCTACCCGGGCGGCTACCTCGACCCCGTGCCGGACTCGCTGTACGGCGACCTTCCCTTGCCGCCCAACCGCATCGCGGTGCGCGCCACCGCGTGGTCCGAGCCCGCCGACCTGCCGGGCGAGCTGACCGGAACGCCGCGGCGGCCGCGGGTGTACGTCACGCTCGGCACGATGTCGTACGGCGCGGTGGACGTGCTGCGCGCGGCGATCCTGGAGACCGCGGCGCGCGACGTGGACGTGGTGGTGGCGGCCGGTCCCGACGGCGATCCGCGGCTGCTGGGCGAGCTGCCCCGCAACGTCCGCGTCGAGCGGTTCCTGCCGCAGGCGGAGGTGCTCGCCCGGGTCGACCTCATCGTGCACCACGGCGGCGCCGGCACGGTGCTCGGCGCGCTGGAGTACGGCGTCCCGCAGCTGGTTCTGCCACAGGGCGCCGACCAGCCGTTCAACGGCGAGCTCGTCGCCCGGGCCGGCGCCGGCCGGCAGCTGACCGCCGAGGAGCGGACCCCGGGCGCGATCGGCGCGGCGGTGGCGGCGCTGCTGTCCGACGGCCCCGAGCGCGCGACGGCCCGGCGGATCGCCGGCGAGATGGCCGAGCTGCCCACTCCGGCGCAGATCGCCGCCGGACTGGGCTGACTGCCGTCTCGGCGGCGTGAGTGCCGCGGTGTCAGCTCGGCAGCGCCAGCAGGTCCACGTGCTCGACCGTCGCGGTCAGCTCGCCCGCGGTGCACTCTTCGAGCCGGCGGCGCAGGTACTCCATCCCGGCGCGGGCCAGCTCCGGCTCCTGCTCGCACGCGGCCGCCACCCAGCCCTGCAGCCACTGGGCCGTCAGCGCCGTGCGGTCGGGGCCGAGCCGCCACGGGCTGGGGCGCTGATGCACGACCGCGCCCAGTCCCTCGAAGGTCCGCCTCGTCGCGTCGGCGGCGTCCGGGCCGAGCAGCCGCCTGCCATCACTGACCCGGCGCTGGTGGGCGTTGAAGGCTGCCTCGAGCGTCGCGTCGAGCGGGTCCACCGGGTCCAGCGCCACCCGGCCCACGACGGACAGCGCCAGCAGCGCCGGGCACCTCGCCTCCACGCACGCCGCCGCGAGGCCGACCACGTCCTCGGCGGTCAGCAGGTCCAGCAGCGCGGACCCGGTCACCAGGGACGTGCCGGCCAGGTCGGCGCCGGTCAGCAGCGTCAGGTCCCGCTCGTCGATGACGGCCGTGGCCGGGGCGGGCAGGCTCGCGACCGCCCGCGCGAGCAGCACCGGGTCCCGGTCGGTGAGAATCCAGTGCTGCGGCGCGGGCAGCCGCGGGGACAGCCAGCGGCCCATCGATCCGGTGCCGCAGCCGAGATCGCGGACCACGAGGTCACCCTCGGGCAGGTAGGCGCGCAGGGGGTCGAGCAGCTCGACCGAACGTGCCGCCGCGTCGGCGCCCTCGCGCAACGCGAGCCAGTCCGGGGCGAACTGGCTGGTCGTGACCGTCACGGGACCTCCATCCACTCGTCCTCGCCCGCCGTCACCTATTAACACGCGGCCGGTGCGCGAGAAGTTCACCGGGGTGGAACCCCCAGGTCAAGGCGGCAAAGCGGGAGGGCGTAGAACCATCCGGAGCAGGGAGACGTATTCACGGCAGAACAGCCGAAACCCAGGAGGAAAGCGTGGCCGTCTTGAAAGCGTCTCCGGTGCGCACCCTGATCGCCGGAGCGGCCGCGCAGGTGGCCCTTTTCATCGGGCTTGCCCTGGTCACCGGGCTCGGCCCGTCGGGGTGGCTGACCGGGATCGCCTACCTCGTGATCGGCTGCGCGGCGATCACCACCGGGCTGCGCCGCTACGGCGTCACCGCATTCGGTCCGGCCGACCTGGTGACGCTCGCCCGCGCCGTGCTGATCGGCGGCGTGACCGTCCTCGTCTCCGACATTCCCGAGCCGGTTCCCGTCACGCCGATGGTCGTGCTCGCCGCGGTGGCGCTCTCGCTGGACGCGGTGGACGGCCGGGTCGCCCGGCACACCGGCACGGTGTCCCGGTTCGGCGCCCGGTTCGACATGGAGACCGACGCGTTCCTCATCCTTGTGCTGAGCGCGTACCTGGCCACGAACCTCGGCCCCTGGGTGCTCGCCATCGGTGTCATGCGCTACGTGTTCGTCGTGGCCGGCCGGCTGCTGCCGTGGCTGCGGGCCGAGCTGCCGCACAGCATGATCCGCAAGACGATCGCCGCCGCGCAGGGCATCATCCTGGCCTTCGCCGCCGCCGAGCTGCTGCCGGAGACCGGCAACGTGCTGATCCTCGGGCTGGCGCTCGCGGCCCTGGTCTGGTCGTTCGGCTACGACGTCGCGTGGCTGTACCGCCACCGCGCGGACGCTCCCACCGAGACCACCGAGACCACCGAGCCGGCCGAGGAGGCCCCGGCCCGCTCCACCCGGCGCCGCGTGCTGGCCGGCGTGGGCACCGGGCTCGCGGTCGCGCTCGTGCTGTTCGCCCTCATCGCCCCGAACCGGCTGAGCCACTTCTCCCCGGCCGCGTTCGCCCGGATCCCGATCGAGGCGCTGATCATCACGGGGCTCGTGCTCGTGCTGCCCGCGGTGGCGCGCCGCGTGGCCGCGGTCATCATCGGCCTGTCGCTCGGCCTGCTGCTGATCGTCAAGCTCACCGACATCGGTTTCAACGAGGTACTCGCCCGGCCGTTCGACCTGGTCTTCGACTGGAGCTTCCTGCGGCCCGGCGTCGACTACCTCGCCGACTCCGTCGGCCAGCTCGGCGCGGTCCTCGCCGTGATCGGCGCTTGCCTGCTCGTCGTCGGCACCCTCGTGCTGATGACGATCGCGGCGCTGCGCCTGAGCCGCCAGCTCGTGTCCCGGCGGCCCACGGTCACCCGCAACGTCGCGGTGCTCGGCGTGGTCTGGCTCGTGTGCGCCGTGCTCGGCGTGCAGTTCACCACCGGCACCCCGGTCGCCTCGCGCGCCGCGTCGGACACCGTCTACGACGAGGCGAAGCGCGTGCACGCCGGGCTGCTCGACCCCGAGCAGTTCGCCAAGGAGGCGTCGGTCGACCGGTTCCGCTACACGCCCGGCGAGGAGCTGCTGACCGGCCTGCGCGGCAAGGACGTCCTGCTCAACTTCATCGAGAGCTACGGCCGCGTGGCGGTCGAGGACCCGCTGATCTCCCCCGGTGTGGACGCGAAGCTCGACGCGGGCACCGCGAAGCTCAAGGCGGCCGGTTTCCAGACCCGTAGTGCCTTCCTCTCCTCGTCGACCTTCGGCGGCGGCAGCTGGCTCGCGCACGCGTCGATCCAGTCCGGCCTGTGGATCAACAACCAGCAGCGCTACGACGCGCTGACCGCAGGCAACCGGATGTCGCTCACGAAGGCGTTCAAGCGGGCCGGGTGGGACACGTTCGGCGCCTCGCCGCAGATCAACCGGGACTGGCCCGAGGGCGAGTACTTCGGCTACGACAAGATGTACACGCAGAACAACATCGACTACCAGGGCCCGGCGTTCGCGTACTCGCGGATGCCCGACCAGTGGCTGCTGCAGTACCTGCAGAACACCCAGCGCGGCAAGCCGGGCCACCGGCCGGTGATGGGCGAGATCGACCTGACGTCGAGCCACTCCCCCTGGGCGCCGCTGCCCAAGCCGGTCGACTGGAAGCAGCTCGGCGACGGCAAGGTGTTCGAGACGGCCACGAACGGCAAGAAGGGCAAGAACGTCTGGCCCGACCCGACCAAGGTCAAGCGCGCTTACGGCCAATCGATCGAGTACGTCCTCGAGACCCTCATCTCGTACGCGCAGACCTACGGCGACAAGAACCTCGTGATGATCTTCCTCGGCGACCACCAGCCGGCCCCGATCGTGAGCGGCGAGGACGCCACGCACGACGTGCCGATCACGATCGTCGCCAAGGACCCGGCCGTCATCAAGCGGATCGCGAAGTGGGGCTGGCAGGAGGGGCTCAACCCCGCACCGAACGCACCCGTGTGGAAGATGAGCAAGTTCCGCGACCGGTTCCTGACCGCGTTCGGCCCGGGCAGGTCCAGCCAGCACGTGGCCGCATCGGGAAAGTGACCGCCTCGCCACTGTCCGTCGATCGATCTGGTCGATAGCGCGCCGCGTTCTTACCGTTGGCCGGTGCGCATCATGGTCACCTCGACGTCCGGCGCCGGTCACTACGGACCGCTGGCACCGTTCGTCCGCTCGTTCCGCCGTGGCGGGCACGACGTGCTCGTGGCCGGGCCACCGGAGCTGTACCCGTCCGTGCGCGACGCGGAGTTCTGGGCGTTCGGCGTGCCGCCGTCCGCCGAGATGGCCGCCGTGTACGGCAGCCTGCCCGGGCTGGCGCGGGAGCAGGCGAACGCCCGCGTCATCGGCGAAGTCTTCGGCCGGCTCGACGCGACGGCCGCGCTGCCCCGGCTGCTGGACGCGATCGTGTCGTGGCGGCCGGACGTCGTGATCCGGGAGTCGGCCGAGTTCGGTGGCCTGGTCGCGGCCGAGGTGCACGGCACACCGCACGCCCGCGTCGCCATCGGCCTGGGCGAGATGGAGCGCCTGGTGGACACCCTCGCGACGCCCAACGTGGACCTGCTGCGAGGCAAGTACGGCCTGACCGGGCCGAACCGCCTCGCCGGCGAGCCGGTGCTGACGCTTTTCCCGGCGGGCCTGGAGGACCCCGCGGCCGCGGTGCCGGAGCGGACGGTGCGCTTCCGGGACTCGGCGTGGTCGGTGTCCGTACCGTCGGGCACGCGGCCGTTCGTCTACGTGACGTTCGGCAGCGTGACCGGCAACCTGGGGATGGTGGCCGGCGTCTACGCGGCCGCGCTCGAAGCGGTCGCGGACCTCGACGCCGACGTGCTGCTGACCGTCGGCCGGGACACGGACCCGTCGACGCTCGGCCCGGTGCCCGGGCACGTGCGGGTCGAGCGGTGGGTCGACCAGGCATCCGTGCTCGGCCGGGCGTCCGTGGTCGTCTGCCACGGCGGTGGCGGCTCGACGCTTGGCGCGCTGGCGGCGGGCGTGCCGCTGGTCGTCGTGCCGCTGTTCTCCTCGGACCAGTTCATCAACGCACGCCGGGTCGGTGCGGTGGGCGCCGGTGTGGTCGCCGAGGCGGAGGGCGTCCGCACGGCGCTGGACACGGTGCTGGGCGAGCCGGCCTACCGGTCCGCGGCCGGTGCGCTCGCCACGGAGCTGGCCCGGCACCGGCCGACGGAGGAGGCGGTGGACCTGCTGGCCGCCTATTGGTCCGGAGTGGACAGATAGCTCGTCGCGTGCTCGCGCTGGAGCGGGATCGCACCGCGGTCCGGGTCGGCCTCGGCGGGTACCGGCTGCAGGAGCGGCCCGGCTCCGGCGAGCACCTCACGGGCGGCACTCACCTGGGCGGCGATGCGCTCGTGGAGCTCGCGGAGCCGCTCGACCTCGCGGCCGGCGTCGCCGACGCGTCTGTCGGCTTCGTCGGCGGCCTCGCGGACACGCCGGCCACTCTCGCGCGTGGCCCGGTCGATGATCCGGTCGGCCTCGGCCATGGCGGTGGTCAGGCGGCGCCGGCCGTCGTCGGCGCTCGCCGCACGGAGGTCCTCGGCCTCGCGGATCGCGGCGAGGACCACGCTCTCGGCGGTGCTGTCGGCGAAGGAGAGGATCCGCTCGGCCTCCTGACGGCCCGCGGTGACCCGCTGCGTGGCGGTGTCGTCCGCGTCGGCTATCCGCCGCGCGGCGTCGTCCGCGGCGTCGGCTATCCGCCGCGCGGCGTCGTCCTTCGCGGCGGCGACCCGCCGGGCGCCGTCGGCCATGGCGACGCCGATGACGTGCCCGGCCATGGTGGCGCCGGCGGTGACGAGCCGGCCGGCCGTGTGGTTGGCGCTCTCGATCCGGCGCCCGGCCTCCGTGACGGCACCGTCGATCCACTGTCCCGCCTCGCCGGCCGCGGCGACCAGCACGGTTCCACCCAGGGCGGCGGACGCCGTGACCACGCGCCCGGCCACGTGGTCGGCCCGCTCGACCCGCCGCCGGGCCTCGGCGCGCGCCGCGGCGATGGCACTGCCGCACACCCCGGCCGACGCCCGCACGAGGCGCCCGGAGGTCTCGTTGGCGGCGGCGACCCGGTGCTCGGCCTCGGCGGTCGCCTCCTCGACCCGCCGCCATGCCTCGGCGGTCGCTTCCCCGACCCGTCGCTTGGCCTCGACCGTCGCCTCCCGCACTCGCCGCTCGGCCTCGGCCGTCGCCGCGTGTACGAGGTTCCCGGCGAGCACGCCGCTCGCGCGCACCAGCCGGCCCGAGTTCTCGTTCGCCGCAGCTACCCGCCGCCCGGCCTCGGCCGTCCCGGCGGCCACCAGGCTCCCGCCCAGCGCCGCGGACGCCGTCACCAGCCGACCGGACGCCTCGTTGGCCGCGTCGACCCGGCGCTTCGCCTCGATCGTCGCCGCCGTGACGAGCTCGCCGCCCACGACCCCGGACGCGGCGAGCAGCCGGCCCGAGGCCTCGTTCGCGGCATCGACCCGCCGGCCGGCCTCGGCCGTTGCCACCGCGACCCGCCGCTCGGCCTCCACGGTCGCCGCGTGCACGAGGTTTCCGCCGAGCGCGCCACTCGTCCGCAGCAGCCGGCCCGAGGCCTCGTTCGCCGCGTCGACCCGGCGTTTCGACTCGGCCGCCGCCGCGGACAGGGTCCGGGAGCTCACCGCCCCGGCGGCGGCGAGCAGGCGGCCGGTGCCGGCTCGGGCCTCGGTAAGGAGCTGGTGCGTCACGTTGCCCGCCACCGCCACCAGTTGCGCCGACCGCGCGTTCGCCTGCTGCAGCCGGTACGCCGACTCCGCGAGCGTCGACGTCGTCAGCTCCGCACTCATCGACGCCGCCGCGAAGAGCAGCCGGCCGGCGGTCTCGTTGGCCGTCGCGACGCGGTCCGCGGCGTACTCGCGGGCCGCCAGCTTCTGCTCGGCGATCTCTCGCAGCGCCTTCGTGCGCCGGGCGGAGATCGCCACCTCGAAGTCCGTCTCCACCTGCTCGCGCCGGCGCGCCGCCCGTTCGTCCAGCTCCTGGCGCCGCCGCTCCGCCTCCGTGGTCATCACGGCCACCTCGACGCGCGTCTGCTGCAGCAGCGAGTGGTGCTCGTGCTCCATCTCGCGGCGGCGGGAGTCCAGCTCGGCGATGGACTTCTCGTAGCGCACCCGCAGCCGGGTCGCCGCCTCCTCGGCCGTCGCCCAGCAGTGCTCGGCCGCGGCCCGCGCGCGGGCGGTTATCTCGGCGGCCTCGTCGTTCGCGAGCTCGACCATCCGGCGCAGGCGGCCCTGCAGCTGCGCCGGGTCGATCGGCTTGCGGCAGACGTTGTCCAGTTGCTGGCTCAATCGGACGTTCTGCGCCCGGAGCTGTTCGACCTGTCTGGCAAGGGCCTCGGCGAGCTGGACGTTCGCGTCCCGATCGGCGGCCAGGATGCGCAGCTCCTCCTCGACGGACTGCACGTACCTGCGTACCGGACCTCGCCGGTAACCGCGCAGCACCACATCGAACCCGGTGCGTAGCGGAACCAGCTCCTCGCCGTTGCCCACTCGGCCCTCACTCCCTCCGCAGTCCTTTATGGACAGTCAGTGCGGTCGCGGCCGAAAGACCCTGTCATTCCACGTATACCCCAACAGGGCGGCCCGGTGAAGGGAAGTGATCATTTCGTTCAGATCCCCGGCAACGCACCACCGTCCACGGGGATCATCGAACCGGTCAGGTAGGACGCCGCGGGCGACAGGACGAACGCCGCGACCCTGCCGAACTCGGCCGGTTCGCCGTACCGGCCGAGCGGGATGGACGCCAGCCGTGCCGCTATTGCGTCCGAAGTGGACAGAGAGTCGAGATACGTCATCCGGTCGGTCTGGATCCGGCCCGGCAGGAGCCCGTTCACGCGGATGTTTCGTGAGCCGAGCTCGTTCGCTAGCGACTTCGCCACCATCGCGAGCCCCGGCCGCAGGCCGTTGGAGATGCCCAGGTCACCGATCGGCACGCGGACCGACGAGGACAGCACGAACGCGACCGACCCGCCCTCGGGGAGCTCCGGCCCGATCTCCCGGGCGAGCCGGACCGCGCCGAGGAAGACCGGCTCGAACGCGGACCGCCACTGCTCGTCCGACATCGACAGGACCGGTCCCGCGGCCGGCCCACCCACGCTGACCAGCAGCCCGTCCACCCGCCCGAACCGCGACCGGGCCTCGGCGAGGAGCCGGCCGGGCAGCTCGGCATCGGCGTTGTCCCCCACGACACCAACCGCGCCGGACCCGAGCGACGAGACGGCTTCGGACACGGCGGCCTCGTCGCGCCCGGAGACCACGACCCGCGCCCCCTCCGCGACCAGCACGGACGCGGTCGCGAGGCCGAGGCCCCGGCTCCCGCCGGTCACCAGGTAAACACGGTCCGAAAGATCCAGATCCACCTTTGCTCCCGGGATTGGGGCGGTGCCGGGCACCGCGCGTCAACGGTCCCGGCACCCTCCCACAGCAGAGAGCGGGGGG
>NZ_DATBKY010000266.1:0-1863 GCF_036555685.1 Actinophytocola sp.
CGCGCGGGACCCAGCTCACCAAGCCACGCGGCCGGCGTCGTCGAAGAAGCCGGCCGTCGGCCCGTCCGCACCCGCCAGCGCCATCTCGATCGCGATGGCGGCGCCCTGCTCGGGGGTGCGGTGGCCGCTGAACCCGTTGAGGTCGGTCGCGGTGTAGCCGGGGCACACCGAGTTGACCGGGATGCCCTCGTCCCGCAGGTGCTTGGCGTACTGCGCGGTGACGGCGTTCAGGGCGGCCTTCGACACCGGGTAGCCGAGCGCCGCGGGCATGTCGCGCAGCATGCTGTCGTCCGAGGTCATGTCGGCGAGCGAGCCGACGCTGCTGGACATGTTCACGACGCGCGCGCCGGCTGCGCGCCGCAGCAGCGGCAACATCGCGTCGGTCACCGCGATGACGCCGAACACGTTGACGTCGAACACCCGGCGCACCTCGGCGACGGCACCCGCGCCGGGCGCCTGCGACCGCTCGCCGGTGATGCCGGCGTTGTTGACCAGGATGTCCAGCCGGCCGTGCCGCTCCTCGATCGTCTTCGCGGCGGCCTCGACGGACGCCGCGTCCGTGACGTCCAGCGGTACGCCGGTCACGTCCAGCCCCTCGGCGGCGAGCTTCGCGACCGCCGCGTCCCGCCGGCCGGCGTCGCGGGCACCCAGCAGGACGGTGACGCCCCGCTTGGCCAGCCCGCGCACGATCTCGTACCCGATCCCCTTGTTCGCCCCGGTCACCAGGGCCACCTTGTTCGTCTCGGTCATGGTGCAAGCCCAGCAGCGACGGCGAGAAAGAGCCAAGACCGGTTGGGTGGGGACCGATACTCTGAGGGTATGGGCGCCCACGGAGCCTGCTACGTCGTCGTGGTCGCCGAGCAGCTCCACTCGCGACAGCGGGACGGGCCGGCGGGCAGTTGTCAGTACCTGCATCCTGGCGACCCGGCGATCATGGCGTACGAGGGCGCGAACATCCGCACCTGGAACGGCTTCATGCACTTCATGTACCTGGGTCGAGGCCGGGTCCTCAAGCACTTCCGGGACAACGGCCTCGGCGCCCGCGAGCTCTACCACCGCCACGGCGTCGACCTGGAGATCGTCGACTGCTCGGTGCAGCTGCCGCACGTGCTGGAGGTCGACGACGAGGTGGAGGTCGTCGTCGAGCCGGCCGCGCGCCAGAAGCCGGGCCACGGCGCCGCGATCACCGCGCAGCTCCTCGTCGGCGCGGCGCGGGCTGTCGCGCTCAAGGCCAAGCTGCGGGTCGCGCTGATCGCCGAGAAGGACGCGCCGGGCAGCGAGCCGGTCCCGTCCGCCGTCGCGCCGATCGTGCTGCCCGAGGTCGCCGCACTGGCCGACGCGCAGGCCGCGCCGCTGTCCATTCCGGACGGTGCGGACGTCGCGGACGTGCTCACCCCGCCAGGCTCCGGTGCCTACGTGTGGTCCTGGCGCGCGCCGTACTTCTACTGCCACTACTCCGACAGCGTGCAGCACTCCGCGTACGTGCGCGCCATGGAGGAGGTCGTCGACCGCTTCCTGCACGACCGCGGGCTCGGCGTCGGCAAGCTGCTCGACGAGCGCGGCTGGATCCCGGTCGTGTCCCGCGCACGTGTGCGCCTGCTCGCCGACGCGCACACGGAGGAGACCGTCCACACCGTGTTCACCGTGCGGGACTTCCTCAAGGACATCTCCTACACGGCGACCTTCGACTGCTACGTGCGCCGCGGGCCCGACGCCGCATAGCGTGGCGGCTTTCGCCGGGTAGGCGCCCTACGCCACTAGTCTGTACGTATCCGTACCGGGGCGTACGAGGCGCACACGGCCGTCGGCGGGAGGCTGGAGGGGCAAATGGATGGCCCGAACGGCACATACGGTGGCAGTGCG
>NZ_DATBKY010000267.1:0-65947 GCF_036555685.1 Actinophytocola sp.
ACCGCAGGCCGACCGTGTGCCGGCCTGCGGTTCCGCGTTTCCAGGGCCCCCGCCCTAAGCCAGTCGGTGGCGGGTCACGGCCAGGCGCATCCGCGGGTCAGGCATGCGGCGGCGGTGCCGGCGATGGATGCGCAGGCCCAGCGCCGCGACGAGCAGCTGGCCGGCGAACCCGACCGCCGCGGCCGCCGTCGCCGTGCCCGTGGCGAGCACGACCAGCAGGACCGCCAGCCGCAGGCTCACCGGCCACGGGTGCAGCACGCGCTCGGCCAGGCTGCGCCACGAACCGTTCTCGACGCGGTGGCGGCCGCCGGGTGACCGGCGGGTCTCGACCGTGCGGGCCGGCGGCGCGCTCGGCCGGAGCAGCGGTCCGGCCGGGCTGCCGAAGGCATGGACGACGATCGAGATCCGGCGCGCCGGCGTCGCACCATCGGGTGGTTCGAGTGGATTAATCGCCGGCGCGCTCTCTATACTCGCCAAAGCTGACCTCCTGACCGTGATACGTGAGGATTCAGTTGACGCGGCTCCCTGAACCACCAGGGAGCCGCACCTTTTCCCATATCGGCCGCGTACCCCCAGCACGCGTCGAAACCCAGTCAATTGGGGACTGACTCAGTTTGCCCATGCGGCAACACGGGGTCGGGAACAGACACGCACCGAGCGCCCAACGGTCGACAAACGACGGTCAACGGTTCGCGGGCTGATCGGTCCCGCCAAAGAATTCACTAAAGTGCCGATTAATCGCCCGACATATGCGGATTAATCGCCTCATCTCGCGCCTACGAGCGCAGGAGCCGGAGGGTTTCCGGATCGTCGCCTCGTCGTGCTTGCGCTCGGATTAATCGGACGGCACGATTAATCCGTCCGTGTCGCTTCGGGGTTAGCGAGTTGGATCATGAAAGTGCAGGTCAGAGCGGTGCAGGCCGGTGAGTGGGTCCGGTCGAGCAGGTGCAACACCCACAACAACTGCGTCGAGTTGAGACTGGGGCAGGCTTCCGTGGGGGTCCGCGACTCGAAGAACGCCGAAGCGGGATCGCTGGCGTTCGGCCGGGATCGCTGGCGGGCCTTCCTCACGCAGTTCGTCACGTTGCGCTGACCGATCCGCCGGCGTCCCGAACGGAGTTCGCGGGGCGCCGGCGCATGATCGGCGCGGCGAGGCCGACGCTGTCGGCGACACATCGCTTACTCTCATGGGAACGTGTAACCCCTTCGAGTGACAAGTGGTGATCTGGTGGCGAACGAAGCCACTACCAGTGGCGCCAGGCAGCTCGCTGCCCTGCGCCGGGCGCGGCTGTCGGCCGGCATGACCCAGGAGCAGGTCGCGGTCGCGCTGAAGTGCACCCAGGGCAAGATCAACAAACTCGAGACGGGCCACACCAACATCAAGCCGAGCGACCTGGAGCTGATGCTCCGGCTCTACAACGTGCCGGAGGACCAGCGGCCGGGGTTCCGCGCGCTGACCGCGTACGGCGGGCCCGGCATCGCCCCCGGCTCGGGTCCCGATCGCGCCTACCTCGAGATGCTCGAGCTGGAGTCGCAGGCCGCCGAGATCATGGTGCTGCACAGCGAGCGCATTCCCAAGCCCCTGCAGTGCGACCACTACCTGCTGACCCAGTTCACCCGGGCCGGCAACCCCACGCCGCCCAAGACGCTGCTCCTCGAGCGGGACAGCCGGGCACACGTGTTCATGCGCGAGAATCCCGTGCGGTACCGGGCGATCCTGAGCGAGTCGTCGCTTCACCGCATGCCCGGCGGGCGCACGCCCGAGATGGTCATCGACCAGGCCGAGCATCTGATCAAACTCGGGCAGGCCCACAAGAACGTGCTCATTCACATTCTTCCGTTCGACGCCGACATTCCTTTTCTCGACGCCGACGTGACCGTGCTCCAATTCGACGACGGCCGTAGAACCGTTTCCTATGTGGAGCAGGGTACGAAAGGAAAAATCATCAAGGTGGCGCGCACCGTGGCCGAACACCAGGAGCACTGGAACATGCTGTACGCCGCCGCACTCAGCACCGACGACAGCCGGAAGTTCCTCGAAGACCTGGTCCAGCAGGCACACGCCGGCTGGAAGTCGGCACGTCGGTAGCGCGGACCGGCTCGTATCCGGACGGCGGTTCGATACGATCGTCCTCGCTTCCCGAGAGAAAGAACCCGAGACGCTTACGAAGAGGTTCGCCGATGTCACCGGAGCCAGCCGACAGGAATCCGGCCGCGCGAATCGATCTGGAGCGGCCGAGCGTGGCCCGGGTGTACGACTTCATGCTCGGCGGCACCACGAACTGGGCGGTGGACCGCGAATTCGGTGAGCAGGTGCTGGCCCGCTTTCCGCTGTTCAGGGACATCGCGATCGCCAATCGGCTGTTCCTGAACAGGGTCGTCCGCCACCTGATGCGCCGCGGCGTCCGCCAGTTCCTCGACATCGGCGCCGGCGTGCCGACCGCGGGCAACACCCACCAGGTCGCCGACGAGTTCGCGGTCGAGGCGGGCTTCGAGCCGGACGCCCGCGTGGTCTACGTGGACAACGAGCCCGTCGCGGTGGCGCACGCCGAGCTCCTGCTCGACAGGGAGGGCGACGCGCGGCGCCAGGCGATGATCGATGGCGACCTGCGCGAACCCGACCGCGTGTGGCGGGACGCGCTGGACACCGAGCTGCTCGATCCGGCGAAGCCGATCGCGCTGCTCCTCCTGGCCGTCCTGCACGTGGCGCAGCCGGGCCCGGACGGCACGGACATCGGCCCCGAGTCGGTGGCACGGTTCCGCGAGCTCCTGGCGCCCGGCTCGTACCTCGCGATCTCGCACGCCACCTACGAAGGCCTGCCGCCCGAGCTGGACGACAAGGTCGCCGGGTTGAAGACCCAGTACGACTCGGCCGCCAGCAACAACGTGGTCCAGCGCGGGCACGCGGACATCGAGGCGATGCTCGGCGACTTCCGCCCGATCGAGCCGGGCTGGACGTGGACGCCGGCGTGGCGGCCGGAGGAGACGGGGCCCACCGCGCGCACCGTCGAATTCGCCACCCCGGCGCACTCGATCATCTGGGCCGGGGTCGGCGAGAAGCTCTGACTCCTCAGCGCGCGCCCGGCCACGGTCCGGGCGGCGCCGGCGGCAGCGCGACGGGCTCCTCCTCGGTCCGGTACACCCGCAGCCCGCGGGCCTGGTAGTTCGCCAGCGCCGACGGGCCGTCGTTCGAGCAGGTGTGCACCCAGACCCGGCGTGTCGCGGGCAGGTCCCAGCGCTCGCCGAGCGTCCAGGCCCGCCGGATCGCCTCGGTGAGCAGGTGGCCGCCGATGCCCCGCCCCACGAACGCCGGCAGCAGCCCGAAGTACGCGAGCTCGACCTCGCCGCCCGCGGTCCCGTCGAGCTCCGCGTAGCCCGCCGGCGTGCCCCGGTCCAGCGCGAGCCAGGTCTCCACGCCCGGCCGCGCGAGCCAGTCGTGCCACCGCTGCCAGCTCCACTCCAGCCGGTCCAGCCAGTACCAGTCGCCACCGACCGCCGTGTACAGGTAGCGGTTGAGCTCGGGGCTCACGACCTCCGCCCGGGTTACCGGAACCGGCACCGCCGCGGCGGGCCGCAACCAGACCGGCTCGGTCATCTCCAGGTACCAGGTCGTCGTCAGCACGCCGCCCATGGTCACATCCGCGCGCCGGCGACCATCGCGGGCGGGGCGGCCTAGGAGCCGGCCTGCTCGCGGCGGCCGGGCACGGTGCGTAGCCAGGCGAGTAGTTCGCGCAGCTCAGGAGGTAGGTCCCGGTCGCCGAGGACGACGGTGTTGCGCCGGTCGCCGTCCTCGACGGTGATCTCGTACGTCTGCACGTCGGGCAGGGACCCGCCGACCTCGGGCGGCGCCAGGTCGAACAGCCCGGCCGCACCGGCCATGGCGCGAAGCCGCTCCGCGTCGGCCGGCGCGAGCTCGTCCGCGTCCGCCTCCGTGGTCTTGACCAGGCCGGCGAACCCACCGCCCTCGATGACGGAGATCTTCAGAGAACCCCGACCTCCTCCCAGGCGGATCTCACCGCCTTCTCGGCGTCCTTGCCGACACCGTACAGCTTCGCGGCGGATGCGACGGTGGCCTCGGCGGCGTCCTTGAACTGCGAGTTCGGCCGCAGCCTGTTCACCAGCGCGTCGTACCAGATCGGGCCGGCCATCTGCCAGGTGTAGTCGCCGATCCGGGTGGCGGCGAGGTAGAACGCCTTGTTCGGGATGCCGGAGTTGATGTGCACGCCGCCGTGGTCGTTGCGCGGGTTGTTGTCGTCGGGCAGGTCGACGTAGTCACGCATGTGGCCGGGCTGGCGGTCGCCCTCGAAGGCGGTGCCGGGCTCCTTCATCGAGCGCAGCGCGACGCCGTTCATCTGGCTGCCGAGGATGCCCTTGCCGACGAGCCAGTCCGCGTCGGCGGCCTTCTCGTTGCCCGCCCACTGCTTCACCGTGGAGCCGAGCGCGTCGGCGAACGACTCGTTCAGCGCGCCGGACTGCTTGCTGTAGCGCAGACCCGCGGTGAACTGGACGACGCCGTGGGTGAGCTCGTGGCCGACGACGACCAGGTCGCGGGTCAGGCTGCCCTTGGCGAGGAACGTGCCGCTGCCGTCGCCGTAGACCATCTGCGCGCCGTTCCAGAACGCGTTGTCGAAGTCGTTGTCGAAATGCACGGACGAGACCAGCTCCATGCCGGCGTCGTCGATGCTGTTGCGCTTCATGACCTCGCTGTAGAACTCGCGCGTCTTCGCGGCGTTGTCGAACGCCTCGTTCACGGCCTGGTCCTCGACCGGGGCGTCGGTCACCCCGCGCACCCGCACACCGGGCAGGTCGTCCCAGCTGCCGTGCCGCACGTCGTAGACCGTGTTCTGCTGCCCGGCCGGCGTGAGCTCGCCCAGCCGCGCGTGCTCCGCGCCCAGCAACTGAACCATCTGGGTCAGCGCGACGCGCTGGGTACGCATGGACGCCGACGCGGCGAGGGTGTTCACCGCGGCCTCGCGGAGCTCCTCGCTCCGGTCCGCGGCCTCCAGCAGGACCACCTGCGGAAGGATGTGGCAGGCGTGTCGATAGGTCATCGAAAATCCACCTCACTAGGCACTGTCCCCGAGCCTCGTACTCAGAACAGTCGTCGTCGCGCGGAATTCGTTAGGCGCGGTCACCCGGAAATCCCCGAACAGATGTCGAGTCGATGCAATCCCGGTCGTCCTCGGTGCGTGGCACGACCGACTGAGGAAGGCAATCGATGGACACGATGGAGTCGTACCGGCGGGCGCAGGAGCTCTTCGACTCGGTGCTCGCCGCCGTGCCGGTCAGCGCGTGGGACCGGCCCTCGGCCTGTTCGGAGTGGACCGTGCGGGACGTCGCCGGACACGTCGTCTGGGGGCAGCGGCAGCTTCGCGCCTGGGCGACCGGCGAACAGTTCGCCGACCGGACGGGCGCACCCGGCGCGCCGCACCCCGCGGAGCTCGCCGCCGACGATCCGGTGGCGACGTGGCGCGCGGCCCGGAGCGAGGCGCTCGCGACGCTGAACGAGCAGTCGCTCGCGCGGCTGACGATGCTCCCCGGCCTCGGCGAGATCCCGGTCTCGGCCGTGGTCACGTTGCTGACGGCCGACAACCTCACGCACGCCTGGGACATCGCGCACGCGGTCGGCGCCGAGGCGCGCTTCGATCCGGCGATCGTCCCCGGCGTGTTCGCCTGGGCGCGCAAGAACGCCATCCGCCGGCCGGGGTTCTTCGGCCCGGAGCTGGCCCCGCCCGCGGACGCGGACGAGCAGACGAGGCTGCTCGCCTACCTCGGCCGCGCGCCCTGGCAGCCGGCCTGACGGGACACGACCGGTGCGGGCGGGGGGCCGTACCGGTCAGCCGGCCCGGCCGGCCGCCCGCAGCCCGGCCTCGAGGCTGTGCAGTGCGGCACCGACGGCCGCGGCCACCGTGATCTCGAAGATCTCGTCCTCGCCGTGCGCCGCCCGCAACGCCGCGACGTCCGCGTCCGTGATGCTCTCGGGCGCGTCCCGCACCGCGGCCGCGTACGTCCGCCACGGCTCGGGCAACCCGCCACCGCTCCCCGCCACCGCGCGGTCGGCCGTCGACGTGACCCCGGGCGAGTCGAACACGGCGTGGCGCAGGTTCTCCACCAGGTCCCCTTGGCCGTGCCGGCCGACGAGGAAGGCCGGCATCCGGTAACCGGACCGGTGCAGCGCCTTGGTTCCCGGCTCGAGCTGCCCGTCACGCAGCTCGAAGCCGAACGCGAGGCCCAGCCGGTTCACGATGTTCCAGACTAGGTTCACCCGCAGCGCGTCGCGAAGCGCCCGCTCCGGCAGCTCCGGGGCGGGCCCGACGCCGTCCGGCGTGCGCGACACGGACGCCAGGAAGTCCCGTACCGCAAGGAGTTCCGGCCGCGCCGCGACGGGGTCCGCGGCGTCGAGCGAACCGTCGGAGGCGATGCGGGTGAGCTCGGAGTGCGCGTCGATGCAGAACGGCAGGCGGAAGAGCTTCGCGGTGGACGCCGCCAGGAACTCACGTTCGCCCGCCGTCCAGTAGGACGGCCCGCGCATGGCCCGCGCGGTGATGTCGAGCAGCGGCCCGCCGAGGAAGTCGGGCCGGTACAACAACATCGTGACCACGTCCGGCATGTCCACTCCGGACATCCGGCGGGTCGTGCGGAGGAACAGCCGCACGCGGCGGCGGTGCCCGTGGTCGAGAACGTCGAGTCTCATGATCCGTCCAATGCCGTCAGCCGCCCCGCGAGGAAGCGGCGGTCCGCCGGGTTCGCGGCGAGCTCGTGCGCGCGGCGGTACGCGGCGGCGGCCTCGCCGGGCCGGCCGAGCCGGTGCAGCAGGTCCGCCCGGGTCGCGTGCAGCAGGTGGTACCGCTCGATGCCCTCGATCCGCTCGACGAGCTCGAGCCCGGCCGCCGGCCCGTCGGCCATCGCGACGGCCACCGCGTGGTTGAGCGCCACCACGGGCGACGGCGAGACGGCGAGCAGCTCGGCGTACAGCCCGGCGATCGCCGCCCAGTCGGTGTCCGCCGTGCCGGTGGCGCGTGCGTGCTGCGCGGCGATCGCGGCCTGCAGCTGGTACGGGCCGGGCGTGCCGTGCCGCAGCGCGCGGTCCAGCAACCGCACGCCCTCGGCGATCTCCGCCCGGTTCCACCGCGCGCGGTCCTGGTCCGCAAGCAGCACGACGTCGCCGTCCGCCGTGTGCCGGGTGACGCTGCGCGAGTCGTGCAGCAGCAGCAACGCGACGAGCCCGGTCGCCTCCGGCTCGTCGGGCATGAGCGTCGCGACGAGCTTGCCCAGCCGGATCGCCTCCCGGCGCAACCCGGCGTCGTCGTGCTCGGCCGTGTAGCCCTGGGTGAAGATCAGGTAGACGACCGCGAGCACGCCGGCCAGCCGCTCGGGCAGCAGGTGGTCGGCCGGCACGTCGAGGCTGATGCGCGCGTCGCGGATCTTGCGCTTGGCCCGCACGAGCCGCTGCGCGAGCGTGGCCTCGGCGACCAGGAACGCGCGCGCGATCTGCCCTGCGGTCAGCCCGACCACCGCCTGCAACGTCAAGGCGACGCGTGCCTCCATGGCGAGTGCCGGGTGGCAGCAGGTGAAGATCAGGCTCAGCCGCTCGTCGCCCACCTCGGCGAGGCTGCTCTCGGCCTCGAAGTCGGTCATCGTGGCCTCCGCCACCGGCTCCCTCTCGCGAACCAGCTTCGCGCGCCGCAGCCGGTCGAGGGCCCGGTTGCGGGCGACGGTCAGCAGCCACGCGACCGGGTCGTCCGGCACGGTGTCCGGCCAGCGCCGCAACGCGGTCGCGCAGGCGTCCTGCAACGAATCCTCGGCGAGCTCGAAGTCACCGAGCACACGGACGAGCGCGGCCAGCATCCGCGCCCGGTGCTCCCGGTAGACCCGCTCGACGAGGGGTGCGGTCATTCGTGCGCGACCGCCGCGGACGGCGTGTTGTCGACGCCCGGCACGGCGAACAGCGGCCGCACCTCGATGGCGCCCAACTCGGCGAACGGGCAGCTGGTGGCCAGCTCGAGCGCCTCGTCGAGGGTGTCGCACTCGAGGATGTAGTAGCCGCCGAGATGCTCGTGCGTCTCCACGAACGGCCCGTCGGTGATCAGCGCGCGCCCGTCGCGGACCTGCACGGTCGTCGCCGTGCTCTCGTCCTGGATCTTGCTGCCGGCCACCATGGCGTTGCGCCGCCGGCACTCCTCCGCGAACGCGTTGATCCGGGCCAGGGCCTCCTCGAAGCCGGGCTCCCCCGGCCCCGGCGGGTCGCAGTTGTAGATCAGCAGCATGTACCGCATACGCGAACCTCCTCGAAGAGGATGACGAACGACCCGCCCCCAACTCGACAGCTCCCTTGTACTCCCGCCGACCGAGCGCGGCCACCGTCGGCCACGGTTCGGCTACTGTGGAGCCGGAGCCATGGGGAGACTGCACATTCGAGAAGCCGACCCCGCGGACCTCGACGCCCTCGTCGGGGCGCTGGGGCAGCAACGGTTCTTCGCCGACCGCCTGCGCCGGCAGGACGAGGGTCTCGGCGTGCTGCTGATCGCGTGGGAGGACGACCGCCCCGTCGGCGACGTCTACCTGTGGCTGGAACCCGCCGAGGAGGCGGAGATCCGGCAGCACTTACCCGGCGTCCCCCTGCTCAACCACCTGGAGATCCACGCGGACCGCCAGTCGCAGGGCAGGGGGACGGAGCTGATCAGGGCCGCCGAGCGCCGGCTCGCCGAGCTCGGCCACGAGCGGGTCGCGCTGGCCGTCGAGGTGACCAACGAGGGCGCGGCCAAGCTGTACGACCGGCTCGGCTACCGGGAATGGCCGCACGACGTCGTCGAGTGCTACTCACTGACCGACGGCGTAGGGGAACTCGGGATCGAGATCTGCCGGATCCTCGTCAAGGCGCTCACGCGGGAGCGATAGCCGAAAGCACGACTCCGGCAGCCCGAGCGAGCGGAACAGATCGTGCACGGCCGCGCGGGAACGCCGATCCTTGCGCTTGGTTCCCTTCCGGGCGATCTGCTCGCGGAACACGGAGCTCAGGTGGTTGCGCCAGGTCAGGCGATCGGCCCGCCACGCGTCGAGATACTCGACGCACAGCTCGGGCCTGATGTACTGGCACCGGCCCCGTGCGGCCTTGACCGAGCTCAGCATCCGCGCGCGGTGCGCGGCGTCGCCGTCCATCTTCCACACCAGGTCGACGACCTCGGTGATGAACGCGGCCCGGTTGTCGAGGAACGTCCGCCAGTGCCCGGTGGTGGCGTCCGCGATCGACCGGCCGGAGTCGAGGAGCCAGAACACGCCCTCCGCGATGCTGTCGCCGAACTCCTCCAGCCGTGCGCGGTTGTCGTGCGCGAACGGGTCGTACTCCTTCTGCACGGCGCGGCCGGTGACGGCCGTCGGCCGCAGGCGGCCGTCGTCGCCGAGGAGGAAGAACCAGTCCTCGTTGTAGATGTTGGGAAAGAAGGACGTCGCCTGCCGCACCGGGACGGCGAGCGCACCCCCGCCGATGAACATGTCCTGCGCGCCGCCCGCGTCCCGATAGGCGTGGCAGACGACGGAGTTGTCCGGGAAGCCGTCGATGTTGAGCCCCACGCCGGCGAAGATGTCGGTCAGCCCGGCCGCGGCGCACAGGTCCAACGGCTCGGGAATCGTGATGTCGTCGTCGAGGAAGACGATCCGCTCCCACCCGATGAGCTTCGCGAGCAGCAGTCCCAGGTTGCGCTTCAGGCTGGTGTCGGTCCACCTCTCGAACCGGGTGCCGGTGAGCAAGCCGTCGGTGCGGAAGAACGGCACGATCCCGGATGGCAGCCGCTCGATGTCGATCGCGATCAGCTTGGCGTTCCTGGCTTCCCTCAACGCCGACAGCTCGTGCACCGACGAGTACTTGCTGCACAACGCCACGAGCGTGCAGTCCAGCTTGTTGGCGAGCGCCAGCGCGTCACGCATGCCGGCCGCGTGGCGCGCCGTCGGCACGACGATGGCGTCCACATCCCGGGGCAGGGCGACCGTCTTGTCGCTCAGCAGGTGGCGGTGCGAACCGTGGTGGTGCGCCGACGTGACGCCACCGACGGCGCTCACGCCCCCGGCCATTCGTGCAGCACGTCCTCGGACTGGGTCCAGTCCGGGGTGACCGCGCTGCCGAGCACGACGTTGACCCGGCTGATGATGCTGAACGCGCCGTCGACGTCGAACCGCGCGCGCAGGTACTGCTCGTTGCGGTCCCGGAAGCGCACGTCGGTCAGTGCCCGCACGACGCCCAGCGTCCCGCGCTGGTACATGCCGTTGCAGAGGGAGACCGTGCGCTTGGCGTTGAACGGGTTGGGCGCACGGAAGAAATGCGCGACGTCGGCGACGAGCTCCTGCTTGGCACCGATCCTGCGCAGCACAGGCTTGAACATTTGCCGGTCCTCGCCCTCACCGACCTCGAAGCCGCCCGGATCGTCCTCGTCCGCGCGCTCCAGCTGGCGCACGGGTAGTTCGAGGCGGAGGAGCAGGTCCGCGGTGGTGGGGTTCCAGTCGACACCGCCCAGCAGCACGAGATGGCTGGTGTAGGTGTCCGGGGTGACCTCGTCCGGAGTCAGGACCCGTACGTTGCTGAGCGGGTTCGCCGCCCGGATGTGCCCGAAAAGCTCGAGCAGCGCGTCCAGGTCGGCGTACTTCAGCAGCTCCACGTAGTCGGGAGCCTCCGGGTCGGTGAACGGCTTCAACTTCTCCGTGTACTCGGCCGGGAAGGCCGAGCCGACGATCGTGATGTCCTGATCGGGCGGGAAGTGCCATTGACTGCGGGCGAGGGGTTGCGTGAGTGCCGGGGCGGGCTCCTGGCCCTGCGCCCCGTTCCGGAGGCTGGTCAGCTCCCGGAAGAGTTCTTCGTGGCGGGTGCGTTCCTCGTCGGTCAGCTGAGCCTCGGTGAGCACGCGGTACGGGCGCTCGGCCACCGACCGCCGGGTGGCGAAGAAGGTCGCGTACGCCTCCAGCCGGTCCGGCGGCGGGGTCTTCGGGTTGCGCATGCTCTCCCACGACGAGATGAGCGGCGCGCTGGCGCCGAGGGCCTCGCCGAGGGCCTCCTGCGTGATGCGAATGCCCGGCCAGGCCTCCTGCCGAAGGGACCGCAGCCTGCGGGCAAGCCTGAGGGACGGATCTTCAGTTGTGTTCACAACCACCACGTCCCTTCAGCGCAACTTTAGTTCAGCCACCAAAGCTCGAAGTATACATAGCCGGAGTGGCCCGCCCCTGGAGGACCACTCAATGAAACGCGAGCGATACGTCAGCCTCCATCGAGGCTCGACTGAAGTTCGTTTCGTTCCTGGTACAAGCACGCTTGCCATCTTGTCCAGACGACACGCCGGACTTAGTCTGAAGTCCTCGGAAGTTCGTTGGCTTCAGCTGAAGTTAACTGAAGTTGACGAAGGACTGGAGTCGTCATGAACAACACACCACCGATCCAGCCACGTCAGCGAACTGTACTGGCTTGGGATGTCGAAGGGTCCACGACCCGGACCAACATGGCGAGAGCAGCGCTGCGCACGGACATGTACCGCCTGCTCGAGTCCGCGCTGCTCGACTGCAACATCACCGAAGAGCTCCGCGAGTGTTTCCACGACCGCGGGGACGGCGGGGTCACGCTCGTGCGCCCCGTCGACCGCCTGCCCAAGACCCTGCTGCTCAACGCCTTCATCCCCAGGCTCAACGACCTGCTCGACGAGCACGCGGCGACCTTCCCGGACCGGGCGTTCCGCCTGCGCGTCGCGATCCACTCCGGTGAGGTGCTCTCGGACGAGAACGGCATCTTCGGCGAGGACGTCGACATCACGTTCCGGCTGCTCAACGCGCCGGAGCTGAAGCGCAGGCTGCGGCAGACCGCCGCGTCGCTCGTGCTCGCCGTCTCCGACGACATCTACCGCTCGGTCGTCCGGCACGGCTACGCCGGCATCGACGGCCGCACCTTCGAGCCGATCATCGACCTGGAGATCGCCGACCGGCCATACCGGGGGTGGGTGCAGGTCCCGGCGGAGGCGCTCGCCAGCCGGGCCCTGCACCGCATCGACCGGATGCCGGAACCAGCCTGAGCCAGCCCGCCTCCCCGAATTTCAAGGTGTTGGTTGCGTCCCGGCTGAGGGTGCGGTTGGTCGGCGTGATTGTGGCCGGGTGCCGTCACGGTCCCCTGAGGTTGCGGTGATCGGCACCGGACTTCCGCACAAGGATCCAGTTTCTGGCCCGGGCTCACGTTGGGTTCGGGGTGCCGAGATGGACCGGGAGGGTGGCCGCGGAGTTCGAGAAGAACGACGGGACCGGCGGCAGCTCCGCGGCGTCCGTCGCGAGGGTCAGGTGCGGGTAGCGGGCGAAGAGCGCCGGCAGGGCCACCCGGGCCTCCAGCCGCGCGAGGTGTGCGCCCAGGCAGATGTGCGGGCCGCCGCCGAAGGCGAGGTGCTTCGTCTGCGGGCGGGTGATGTCGAACCGGTCGGCGGACGGGCCGTGCTGGGCCGGGTCGCGGCCGACCCCGCTGTACGGCGCCAGGATCGCGTCGCCGCGGGGGATGTCGACGCCCGCGATCGTGATGTCCTCCAGCGGGTAGCGCGCGGGGAAGTTGCCGATCGGCGAGTCCCAGCGCAACGTCTCCTCCACGACCCGCGACCAGGTCTCCGCGTCACCGTCCAGCGCGAGCGACAGCTGGTCGGGATGGGTGAGCAGCGCGCGCACCCCGTTGGCGATCAGGCCGAGGGTCGTCTCGTGCCCCGCGGTCACCAGCATCCAGATGGTGTCGATCAGCTCTTCCTGGCTCAGCGCCTCGGGATCCGACTCGCCCAGCTCGATCAGCGCGCTGGTCAGGTCCGGCCCGGGCTCCTCCCGGCGCAGCTCGACGAGCCGGTTCAGCAGCTCGTGCCGGTCTCGCTGCGTCGCGACGACCTCTTCCGCGGTCGCGTTGGTACGAACGAGGCTGTCGACGGACTCGCGCAACCGCGGCCGCCAGTCCACCGGCACCCCGACCAGCTCGCAGATCATCTGCATCGGCACCGGGTAGGCGTAGTGCGGGCGCAGGTCGACCACGCCGTCGACCACGCCACCGACCGCGTGTCCGGGCAGCGCGTCGAGCAGGGCGGAGACGATCTCGTTGAGGCGCGGGCGAAGTTGCTCCACCCGGCCGCGGGTGAACGCGCGGGTGAGCTGCCGGCGCAGGCGCAGGTGCACGTCGCCGTCGCTGGTCACCATGTTGGTCACCTTGATCATGCCGACCAGCGGCCATTCGTCGGTGATCGTGCCGTCCTGGATCAGGCTCCAGTTGCGCCAGTCCTTGCTGACCCGCGAGTCGGTGACGAGCTGGGCAAGCAGCGCGTGCTCGGTCACCGCCCACACCGGGACATCCCCGGGCAGGATCACACGGACGACCGGGCCGAGCGACCGCATCCGCGCCGCCTCGCCGTGGTGGTCGGCCCCAAGCGGGTCGAGCCGGATTTCGGGGACCTGCTTCGTGACCGATTCGGCCATCGGTGACTTGCCTCCTAGAAGCGTGGTGGCGGGCCGGGGGGCGTGAAACGCACGGGCAGGCTGGCGGGGCACCGGGTCCAGGGGGACGGCAGCAGCATCACCTCGTCAGCGGGTATCGCCAACGTCACATCATGTAACCGGTGCAATGCGGTGTCGACCGCTATGCGGGTAATCATCCGGCCGGCGCGCTGCGCGGGGCACGCGTGCGGGCCGGCGCTCCACGCGAGGTGGGACCGGTTGCCGATCTCCAGCCACGGGTCGTTGGTGTGCACGCGCGGGTCGGCGTTCGCGGCGGCCATGCCGAGGATCAGCGCGTCACCCCGTTCGATGGGCTGGCCGGCGAGCTCGCAGTCGACGAGTGCGTAGCGCGCGGGCATGTTCGACATCGGCGGGTCGCGCCACAGGACCTCGTCGAGCGCGTCGTCGAGACCGAGCCGCCCGCCGCGCAGCCGGCCGGCGAAGCGCTGGTCGGCGAGCATCAGCCGCAATGTCTGCGCGATCCACGTCGCGGTCGTCTCGTAGCCGGCCGAGATCATCAGCACCATCGACTGCTGGATCTCGAAGTCGTTGTGCAGGTTGGGATGCCGCAGGAACTCGGCGGTCAGGTCGTCGGCGTGCTCGCGGCGTCGCTCGGCCATGGTGTCGCTGAGGATCCGCTCGACCTGCAGCGCCGGCTCGTGCGAGTCGGCCGCGGAGCTGACCAGGGCGATGAGCGCCATCCGCAGCTCCTCGCCCTGTTCCGGGCTGATGCCGAAGAAGCCGGCCACGGTCAGCATCGGCACCACGGCCGCGTACTCCGCCACGAGGTCGGCGGCGCCGCGCTGCTCGAACCCGCGGACGAGGTCGGCACACGTGGAGCGGATGAACCGGCTCATCCGGTGCTCGTCGAGGCTCGCGATGCCGTCGTCGATCGGGCCGCGCAGCCTGCGGTGCTTGTCGCCGTCGGCGAAGTACGCGTTGTCCCGCGGGAACATCATGGGCCCGAGCCCGGAGTCGGCCGTGACGACACCCTCGGTGAAGAGCCGCCAGTTGTTGGGGTCGCGGGAGAACAGCTGCTCGTTGCGCACCACCTGGCAGAGCTCGTGGTGGCCCATCACGAGCCAGGCGTGGATGCCCGGCTCGAGCTCGACGGGCGCGACCATGCCCCAGCGCTCCTGCAGCTCGCGGTACGCGGCTTGCGGGTCGGGCGTGACCGTGGTGGCGGACAGCGGCGTCAGGCCGGTCATGTCGATGAGCCGGCGGCGGTGTGTCGTTGGCATCAGGTGAGCGCCTTCGGGGATGCGGTGAAGTGGAGGGCGTGTTCGACGAGCGTGATCAGCGCGCCGGCCGAGGAGTCCCTGCTGCGCGCGTCGCACAGCACGATCGGGGTCTGCGGCAACAGGTCCAGCGCCTCGCGCAGCTGCTCGGTGCCGTACTTCGGGGCGTCGGGGAACTCGTTGACCGCCACGGCGAACGGCATCGTGGTCCGCAGCTCCAGCTGGTCGAGGACCTCGAAGCTGTCCTCCAGCCGCCGGGTGTCGACGAGGACGAGCACGCCGACCGCGCCCTCGGCGAGCCCCTCCCACAGGTCCCAGAACCGCCGCTGGCCGGGCGTGCCGAACAGGTACAGCACGATCTCCGGGTTGACCGTTATGCGCCCGAAGTCCATGGCGACCGTGGTCGTGGTCTTACCGTCCACACCGGACAGCGAGTCGACGCCGACGCTCGCGGAGGTCATCGTCTCCTCGGTGCGCAGCGGGGTGATCTCGCTGACCGAGCCGATCAGCGTGGTCTTGCCGACCCCGAACGCGCCGACGACGAGGATCTTGACCGACTGGACCACCGTGGCCGAGACGTAGCGCTCCGGCTTCGTCGGCTCAGAGTTTTCGCAGGCCATTGAGCACCTTCTCGAGCAGGGCGTGGTCGGGACGCGCGAAATGCGGCATGGCCGAGCGGATGGACAGGTGACCGGTGTCGACGAGGTCCGACGCGATCACCAGCACGAGGCTCACGGGTAACCTCAGGTGCGCGGCGGCCTCGGCGAGCGAGAGCACGCCGCGGCACATGTCGAGCAGCTCGCGCTGCTGCCGGGTCGAGGACACCGGCGGCGGCAGCTCGGGGTCGACGACCAGCAGCGTCTCCGGCCGGATCGTGTTGCGGGACGGGTGGGCGCGGCCGGACGTCCAGACGTACGGCCGCACCGGGTGGTCCGGGTAGACGTCCTCGTACACGGGGTCAGCCGGCACGGGTCGGGGTGCTCAGCGTCCGCTCACCGATCCGCAGGACCTGCGCCTGCATCTGCTGGGCGACGAGCGCCGGGTCGATCATCGCCTCGGTGACCACGGCGAGCCGCGAGCCGTCACCGGCGCCGCGGACGAACAGGAAGCCGCCGTCGAACTCGACCATCACCTGGCGCGGCACGGCGCCGGTGCCGAACTCCCTGCTGATCCCGTGCCCCAGGGAGGCGAGGCCCGCGCAGGCGGCCGCGAGCTTGTCCGCGACGTCGGGCGGGGTGTGGTCGGTGCGCACCTTCAGCAGGCCGTCGGCCGAGAGCACGACGACGTGCCGCACGCCGCGCACCGTTCTGATCTGCTCCAGCATCCAGCTGTTGTCGCCGGGCTCGGCAGTCATCCCTGTTCCTCCCGGGTGTCATCGGTGCGGTCGTCGTCGGGTTTGCCTTCCTCCAGGTCGCCGGCGGAGCTGAGGAAGGCGCCCATCCACTCGCCCGCCTGCTCGGCGGTCTGGTCCGGCTCGGCCGAGCTCGGCCAGTCCACTTCGGACTTTCGGGCTGCCTCCGCGCGGCGGGACCTGCGCCGCGGAAGCTCGGGCAGCTCGCCGGAGGTCGGCACGGCGGCGACGTCGTCGTCGGCCCGCACGTGCTGCGCGCCGCGGCGGGGCATCGACTCCGGCAAGGTCTCGGGCAGCGGCTTTGGGGCGGGCTCGGGGATGCTCTTGCGCTCGGCGCGCCGGGTGAGCACGTGCCCGCCGCCCGCGACCATCCCGGCCGGGGCGACCGGCTCGGTGAGGTCGGCCGGCACGAGGACGATCGCGCGCAGGCCGCCGTAGACCGACTCCGTGATGTCGACGCGGAAGCCGTGCCGGCGCACGTACGCGCCGACGACCGGCAGGCCGGTCTGCGGGATTTCGCCGAGGTCGGCCAGCGTGATCTTCCGGCGGCCGGACGCGATCTCGCGGACCTGCTCGAGCCGGCTGTCGTCGAGGCCCACGCCGCCGTCGTCGATCTCGATGACCGCGCCGCGCTGGACGTGCCGCAGGGACACGAGGACCTGGGTGGTGGGCGGCGACGACTGCGTGGCGTTGGCGAGCAGCTCGGCGAGCATGTGCACGAGCGGCTCGACGACCCGGGCGGACACGGCGACGCCGGGGTCGCCGGACACCTCGACGCGCTGGTACGCGGTGATCCGGCCGGCCGCACCGCGCACGACGTCGGCGAGCGGCAGCGCCTCGTGCCACTGCTGGCCCGGCCACTCGCCGCAGAGCGCGGCGAGGCTCTGGGCGTTGCGTGCCTGCTGGGCGGCCGCGTGGTCGACGCGCATGCTGGTCTGCAGCACGTCGGCGTCCGTCGGGTGCCGCTGCACCATCCGCGCGGCCTCCTCCTGGATGCGGTGCGCGGAGGCCTGGACCTTGCGACCGAGGGCGACGACGGCGGCCTGCACGGCGTCACGGTCGGCGAGCTGGTCCTCGCGGACCCGGCCGAGCTGGTCGACGGCCCGGCCGAGCAGGGTCGAGGTGACGTCGTCGCCGCCGGGATCCGGCAGCGCGGGCGGCGTGTGCCCGTTGTTCAGCGCCGGGAGCTGGTGGTCGACGATGTTCTCGAGCGCGGCCCGGCGGGTCTCGGCGAGCGCGGCGAGGTCGGCGTTCTCCTCGTCGAGGTGCTGCAGCTCGTCGAGGTGCTCGCGGCCGGTGCGGTTGGCGAGCAGGGCACCGGTCGTGACGAGCGCGATGGCGGCGACACCGAGTGCGACCCACAGGATCACCCACGTGGCGCCGTCCGCGGAGTTGCGCAGGAAGAACGGGGAGGCGAGGACGTAGGCGGTGACGGCGCCGACGCAGATCCACAGTCCCGCGTACCGCTGCCTGGGCGGCCCGGGCTGGCTAGCTGTCATGATCACCTGTTGCGTGCATCGATGGGGACGGACAGGGCTGCCCGGAGCGGTGAGACTCCCCGGCACGGGCATTACCCCGCACGGAAGCCGGGCAATCGTCCTCTCGGCGCAACGCCTTCCCCAGGGTGGCGTCACTCCTTAACCGTGTGCACTTCTCCGACCGCAGCGAGACACGAGCGTATCGGAAGGGTCAAGCCGGTGTGTAAGCGCAGTCACTTGTCCGGGTAGCCCCCGGTCAGGGCACGCGGCCGTCCCGGGTACGGGCAGTGCTCGCCCTTGTGCGCGGCCGGCAGCGAGATCCGGCAGCGCGTGCGGCGCCAATAGGGTGACCCCGTGGAACGGGACGGGCGGCTACTTCACGCGTCTTCGTTCGGCGCGGCCGCGGGCGCCTACGCCGAGCACCGCCCGGACTACGCGCCCGCCGCGGTGCGCTGGGCGCTGGAGCCCGCGCCCGGCCCGCGAGTGCTCGACCTCGGGGCGGGAACCGGCAAGCTGACCGGCACGCTGGTCGCGCTGGGCGTCAACGCCGTCGATGCCGTCGATGCCGTCGGTGCCGTCGACGTCGTCGCGGTCGAGCCCGACCCGGCGATGCTGACCGAGATGCGTCGCGCGCTGCCGGCGGTCCGCGCGCTGCCGGGAAGCGCCGAGGCGATACCGCTGCCGGACGCGTCCGTCGATGCCGTGCTGGCCGGAAACGCCTTGCACTGGTTCGACATGGCCGTCGCCGGGCCCGAGATAGCCAGGGTCCTCGCACCCGGCGGCATCCTGGCCGGCCTGTGGAACGTCATGGACGACCGGGTCGACTGGGTTGCCGGCCTCGAGCGGGTCAGCGGAACGGCGGCCGTCGGCCCGCGTGACACGCTCGGCCACTGGCGCGCCGCGACGGCAGCCTTGCACCTTCCCAAGACCGGCGGGGTCGCTCGGTTCGGCTCGCCCGAACAGGCGGAGTTCCCGCACGGGCACCGCCGCACCGCCGACTCCCTCGTCGCGACGATCGCGACGCGCGCCGGGGTGCTGGTCATGCCGCAACAGGAAAGAGAGGCCACGCTCGACCGGATTGGCGCTTTCCTCGCGAGCAGACCGGAGACCACGAGCGGCGAATTCACCCTCCCGATGCTGACCGGTGTGCTGCGGGTCCGGCGGCTGTGAAGGCACGCCTCGCCGCCCGCACCGGATCGCAGTCACGGCAAGCAATCGGAAGCGATGCGGCGCAGCAGCTCGATCACCGCACATACCGGCTCGGGGCGGGACCCGGCCTGGTCCGCCTACATGTCGGGGTATTCCGCGTGGATGTCGCCGCCGAACAGTCTCCAGTAGAAGGCGTTCATCTTCGCCGCCGCAGGTGCGTGCCGGGTCAGGATCGCGGCCACCACTGGCGGCACGTCATCTGGGACGTGACCAGCGGCGCACCGGAGTACGAACTCGTTGCGGGCCACCGGGCCACCGCCCGCCGGCACCGGTATCCCGCAGACGTCGGTTGCCAACCAGTTGACCAGTCGCATGGCGGCGTAGCCTTGGTCGTGCGTGACGTGGCGTTCGGCGAAGTCACTCTCGACGGCGGACAGGTCGAAATACGGCGATGTGGCCAGCCCGAAGTCGCCGAGGTAGATCCGCTCGCCGTCGGTACGCATGTTGCCGAAGTGTCCGTCCATGTGCAGTAGCCGCCGATCGCGCAGGAACATCACTATCTGTGACAGCTGCCGCTCGGCGGTGGCGGCCTTGTCCGCCGGGTTCTCGTGCAGCCAGTCCACCATCGGGTGCGGGATGTACTCGCAGAACAGCACGAGGCTGCATGACGCGGCGGCCAACGCTTCGAGACGGGCACGCACGGCTGGGCAGTCGTCCAGGGCGTCGACAACGGTGTCGATGTCAGCGTGTTCGGCCGCGACCGGGGAACGGCCAGGCAGCACCCGCCAGTGGTAGGTCACCGGGAACGACTGTGTTTCGCCGGCCAAAACGGCGTCGGTCACGATGAGGTTCGCTGCCAGTTCGCGCCACGCGTTGAATCCCGGCCCACCGACGCCGTACTGGCAGTACACCGGCAGATCGAACAGGTTCGCGGTGGAGCCCGGGCTGGCCAGCTCCCGGTCGGTCAGCGGGATGCGCTTGACGAACACCGGTACACCGTCGACGTCGAGGACCACCGAGCCGCCGCCCACACCCACGCTGTTGGGTCGCCCCGTTTCCACGAGCGCGGCCAACTCGGTGTCGCAGCGGGAAGCCAGAAAAGCCGAGAGTTTGTCGTGGCGAGCGCGCCTGGCAGGTATCACCTCACGACTGTGACACAAACCATGCCGTTGGCCGGCCACGGTGGGCCGTCCCCGTGATCACGGGGAGATCGGCGTCCTGTACGCAGAGCGCGTGGAGCTGCACGGCGGCCGGTCGCGGTCTGACGACCAGCCGATCCTCACGGGCGCGCTCCCGGTTGGCAACGCGGGCAGAAGTAGGTGACTCGTTCGCGGGACGCGGCGCCCTGGTTGGCCACCACCACCCGTCCGCCGCAGCGCAGGCAGCCCGTGCGCTGCCGGCCGTACACCCACGTCTCACGACCCCGTCGCGGGTCGCCCGTGGTGTTGCGGATCGGGCGCAACGCGTTCCGCAGCAACAACTCCCGTGCCGTGGTCACCACCTTGCCGGGGTCCACTTCAGACACCGGAGTCCACGGGGAGACCCCCAGCAGGAAGCACACCTCGGACTTGTAGACGTTCCCGATGCCGGCCATGACCGTCTGGTCGAGTAGGGCCAGGCCCAGCTGGCGGGCCGGGTCGCGGGTCAGGCGCTCGACGGCCGTCGCGGAATGGGTTGGGGTCCAGGTCGGGTCCAGGAGGTCCGGGCCCAGGTGGCCGACCAGCCGGGACTCCTCGTTCACGCGGACCAGGGCCAGTTCCACCAGGCTCTGGCCCAGGGCGAGCGTGTCGTCGGTCTCGAGGATCACTCGCGTCTTGTGGCTCACCGGTGCGCGCCGGCGTGGGTCGTGCAGGCCCCAGGAGCCGTCCATGCCCAGATGGTTGTGCAGGCTCACGTCCTGGAAGCGGATGAACAGGTGCTTGCCGACCGAGGCGACCTCCGTGACCACCCGGCCCACGAGATCCACAGTGGACAGCCGGGGGTGGCGGAGGTCCGCGCGCCGCAGCGTGGCGCCGGCCAGCGCCTTGTGCAGCCGCTGTGCCGTCCGGTAGACGGTGTCACCCTCGGGCACGCCGTCCCACCCGTTCGGCCGATGTTCCACGCACGCGGCCAATCTAGGCTCCTCCCGCCCACGCCCGCCAACGTGAGGAGCGGCCACGAGCATCGACGGGCTCGGCGCGCTCGTGGCCTGGCAGGCGCGCTCGTCGCCGGTGTCGTCGGGTTCGCCACGCGCAACGTTCCCCGCGGCGGTGGGCGGGGCGGCGATCCTCGTACCGGGCAAGGTCGTCGCGCCCGGTCAGACGGCCGCGGCGGTCGACGTTCCGACCGACCGGATCAGCCGGTGCTGATGGCGTCGAGCCCCACGTGGAGGTCGACGTAGAAGGGTTCGTCCCTCGGGCCGGCGAACGACGCTACGCCGCCGGAGGCCTTCGCAACAAACCTGCTCGTGTCCCGTGCGTTGGCTGGCACCGACTTCAGCTTGATGTTGTCGGGAGCCGCCTGAAGATCGCTCGTGACATCCGTCAACCGCAGCGGAAGGTCGGTGCGGTACGTCGCGTAGTAGAGGTCGTAGGACTGAACGAAGTCCAGGATCTTGTCGATGTGGATGTAGCGCGCTTGGGGCTCCAACTTGCTGAAGTAGGGCCCACCCGCCGGGTTTTCCATCGAGACCCAGCTGGCGACGGCGGTGATCCTGCTCGGGCCATCAGACAAGGCGAAGGCGTAGATGTCGGTGTTGTCGGCCGACGGATCGAGCATGATCCGGGGTGCCTCGCGGTGCGAAGATCCGAGCACACCGGCGGAAACCAGGTTTCCGGCGCTCATCACCCCACCCGCAATGGCTGCGGTGGCGAGGCCGACCGCGGCTGCCGCGCCGACCAACCGTGCCTGGAACTTTCGCATCGTGACTCCTCAGTCGCGACACCGCTGGTGGTGTCGCCCAGGAGCTATTCGGTGCACACCTGCGATCGGGTTGGACGGCTCAGGTGAGCCGCAGGTGCAGCATGTCGTCGGCCGGCCGGTACCCCACGCGGGCGTACAGCCGCTGCTCGTCGACGCCGGCCGGGGTGAGGAACACCGTATGCGCGCCGCGCTCGTGCACGGCCCCGGTCAGCCACGCGGTGAGCGCCGCACCGAGGCCGCGCCGCCGGAACGCCGTGCGCACGGCGATGCCGGCGACCTCGGCGGTGCCGTCGACGACCGGTTCGGCCGACCCGCCGCCGGCGGGCTCGCCGGTCCGGGCGTCGCGGGCGTACACCGACAGCCCACCCTTCGCCAGCCAGGCGCGCGCCCCCGCCACATCGGGCGCCGTGGTGTCCTCGAACGCCTCGTGCTGGGCGGTGAGCATGCCCTCGAGGTCCACATCGGAATCCGGAACCAGCAGCTCGATCCCGTCCGGCGCGGGCGGGACGACGAGAGCGTCCGGCGGGCAGAGCATGACCGGGATGCGGCGCTCCACGGCGTAGCCCGCCTCGAGGAGGAGCTTCTCCGCGGCGGGTGAGGTGGTGGCGAGGAACTCCAGGCGCGGCAGGTTCCGGCCGCGGTAGGCCTCGGTCAGCGCGTCGACGTCGGCGCGGGTCGGCCGGGCGCCGTCGTCGGGCACGGCGTAGTTCAGGTACGGGTTGTCCGAGCTCGGCGAGAACGTCGCGAGGAACGGACCGATCTGCTCGGTGGCTCGGCCCGATGCCGCCGCGCGGCGGATGTGGGCTTGCAAGGCGGACACGGCCCGACACTAACGGCGCGCGCCAGCGGTTTTCGCCGGCGCGCGCCGCGGTGGTCAGAGCGTGCCGGCGGCGACGACGAGCACGCTGCGGACCTGGTCGACGATGTCGCGCTGGTTCGCCTCGAACACCGGGTCGGTCAGCTCGGTCGTGTTGTTCGGAGCGAACTCCAGGACCGGAGTGTGCAGGTGCCCGCCGGGGATGGTGAGGCCGAGCGCGTCGCGCAGCAGCGTCGCGCGGTACGCGATCTCGTTGGACAGGTAGTCGCCACCGCCGCCCTGGCGCGCGGTCGAGCCGGGCGTGGGCCCGTTGGGCTGGGTCACCGGCTGGGTCTGGCCGGCGGGGATCTCGACGACCGAGGTGTGGTCGAACACCGGGAAGCGGCCGGTGTTCGCGGCGACGATCTGCGCGTAGGGCAGCGTGGTCGGCACGAACTCGGGCGCGGGCTCGACGGTCGGCACGCCGGGCGGGATCGGGATCACGCCGGTGCTCGACACGTTGTCGTTGTCCGGGTAGCCGCCACGCCAGCGGCCGTTGTACCGCTCGACGTCGAACCGGCCGACGCGGCCCTGGCTGATCGTGGTGAACATGTCGACGCGGCCGAGCTGCGGCAGGAGGGTGTGCTCGACGACGCCCTGCGCGAACGGGCCCCAGAGCACGGGGAACATGGCGGTCTCGATGCGCGCGGGCCCGGCCGCGGTCTGGATGACGGTGCCGTCGAGGGCCAGCGCGACCGCGCCGGACGGGTTGCTGCGCCGGATGTCCTGGTCGAGCTGGAACGGGTCGAAGCCGGTCACGAGGATGCGGCTGGCGCCGTCCGGGTAGCCGATCGAGTCCTGGCCGCGGGATGCCCGGTCGAGCGTGCCGATCAGCTCCGCGCGCCGGTCCGCGGAGAGCGGGAACGAAGGCGTCCACTGCCGCAGCGCCTTGGTGAGCTGCAGGCGCGCCCAGTACAGCGGCCGGTCGTCGGTGACGGGCAGGCTGCCGGCCGGGATGCGGCCGTGCGCGCGGGCGACCGCGGCCTCCCACAGGACGCGGCCCTGCACGCGCATGGCCTGCTCGGCCACGTGGTCGCTGCGCAGGTGGCACAGCGCGGGCGTGAAAGCCTGCGCGAACCGGTCGAACCCGCTGCGGCGGAGCACCTCGCCGGGCGCGGGCAGGGCGAGCCGCTGCTCCTCGACGGTGAGCGGCGCGCTCGGGTCGGCGCAGGTGGGTGGCGCCGCCGCGGCGGCGACCCCGGGCACGACGGCGGCTGCGGTGCCGAGTAGGACCACGATCAACAAGCGGGCCAGCGGTTTCACGGGTACTCCCTCGCTCGGTATGGCTGTGGGAAACATACCGACCGAAGGCCGTTGTCAGTTGCTCCAGTGCGGTGGTCGGTCGAGGCCGGCGGGGAGCCGGGTGCGCCCGTCGCCGCGGGCGGCGTTGACCTGGAACTGGGTGAGGAAGAGCGCCGTGCGGAGGTCGGCGCCGCGCACGTCGGCCCCGCGGAGGTCGGCGCCGATCAGGTCGGCCCGCCGGAGGTCGGCGCTGGTGAGGTCGGCGCCGATGAGGTAGGCGCCGCGCAGGTTGGCCGACTCGAGGTCGGCGCCCCGCAGGTCGCGGCCCATGAGGTCGGCGCCGCGAAGCTGCCGGCCCTTGCCGCGGACGAGCTCGCTGGCTCGGAGGAGCCAGCGGTCGACCGCCCCGCGGTGCTCGTCGATCTCCCGCCTGCCGGGGTTCTCGGCGGCGAGACGCTCGGTGCCGGCCATGGCCTTGCGGAGGTCGTCGTGGATCGGGGTCGTGGCTGGTCGGGACAGTGCGTCGGTGAGGTACCAGAGCAGCTCGTGCACGTCGCGCATCGCCGCGAACCTGGCGAACATCGGCCCGGCCGTCTCCGGGCGCGTGCGCCAGTCCTCGCCGAACTCCGCCGCCACCCGCTGGCCCGCACCGAAACAGTCGTACACCGTGCAGCCCGCGAAGCCCCGGTCGCGCAGCTTCTCGTGGATGCCGCAGCGGAAGTCGGCCAGCAGGTTCGGGCACGGCGTTGCGGCCGGCTTGTCGATGGCGAAGTCCGCCGAGCGCGCGAACGCGGGCGCGACGCAGCACAGGCCGAAGCAGCGGCCGCAGTCGGCGCGCAGGTCGGGCACGGTGCTCCTCCATCAGGTCGGCCGTCCACGGTAATCCGGTCGCGCCGGGCGCCGGTGGCCGGATACGGTCCGCTCGTGACTTTCCGACGGTGACGTGACCGCTGGCGAGGCGCGGCCGTGGGCCCGCCGCCAGTGATGCGGGATGGCGTGGCGCCGTTCCGGGTCACGTCGTGGGAGTCACCATGCGATCTTCTTCCCGGCGTCCGGTCATCCGCACGCCGCGGTGACGGGCGTGCGCCTGCTGGCGCGCACGGTCCGGGGCATCGAACACCTCGTGGCGGCGGAGGTCGCCGGGATCGGCCGGGTGGACCGGATCAGGCATCGCGAGGTCTGGTTCACCGCGCCCCCGACGCCGGCCGTGCTGGACCTGCGCACCGCCGACGACGTCTTCCTGATCGGGGCGGTGTGCCGCGGGATCGGCCGCACGCGAGCGGACCTGGCACGGGTGACGCGGGCGGCGGCGCGCCTGCCGGACCTGGCGGCGGTTCGTGCGCGGTGTGGTGGTCCGCCGGCTCCGCCGTGCGATTCGCCGCCGGCCACCGCCGGCCCGGTGACGGAGGTCGTCGCGTCGTTCGTGGGGCGGCGGAACTTCAGCCGCTACGACCTCGAGGACGCGGCCGGCGCCGCCCTGCCTGGGTACGTGTCGCGCCGCCGGTCACGGGTGCCCGCCGCCGCGTCGTCGTGGCGGCTCACCGTGGCGGGTGACGAGGCGGTGCTGGCGCTGCGGGTGGGGGGCCGGCCGCTGCACCGCAGGCCGTACCGGACGCGGTCGGTGCCGGGGAGCCTGCACCCGCCACTGGCCGCCGCGCTGGCCCGGCTCGCGGGGGTGACGCCGGCGATGACCGTCGTGGACCCGTGCTGTGGCGCCGGCACGCTGCTGCTCGAGTCCCCCGGCTGCCGGTTCGGGCTGGACGAGTCGCGGGCGGCGGTGGCGTGTGCGCGGGCGAACGGCCTGGCGGCCGCGGCCGTCGCGGATGCCGGGCGGTTGCCGGTGGCGTCCGCGAGTCTGGACCGGGTGCTTGTCAACCCGCCCTGGGACCGCCAGGCCACCTCGCTCGGTTCGCTCGCCGCGGAGCCGGCGCGGCTGTGGCACTCGGTCCGGCGGATCCTGCGCCCGGACGGCCTGGTGGCCGCGGTCCTGGCGGAGCCAGACTTGCCGCGCTGCCTGCGAATAAGGACCACGGTGCGGATCCGGGTGGCGGGCCGGCCGGTGCACCTGGTGCTGGCCGAACCCGCCTGACCCGAAACTGTCGGTCCCCCGGCGTAGCGTCGAAGCCGGGGGACCCCGGGGGGTGCGAACGGTCCATTCGCACCGGGTTCACTTGATCGGGCTGGGTTTCACTCCTCAAAGGGTTGCGCACTGGCCCGTCTTCGGGCCTCGCACGGTGTTCGGTACGCGGAGGTTCGTCGGGACCGGGGTGTTTCCCGTGCAGGACAGCGAGCCCTGCAACGTCACGCCGGCCACCACCGGACCCAGAAGGGTTTCGTTGCCGGACAACGACACCGGGCCGCGGACCCGGCCGCCCACCAGCGTCACGTCCGACGTGCCGGCGGCCGACACCGAGCCGGCCACCGTCGAGCTCAGCAACTCCACCGCGGACGCGGACGACGCCGACAGGGCGCCGGAGATCGTCGAGTCCGACGCGACCAGGCCCGCACCCGGACCGACCGTCACCGGACCCGAGACCACGGCCGACGACAGGCACGTCACGCCGGAGCGGACGACCAGCGGGCCGCGCACCCGGCCCGACAACGTCGACGTGCACGCGGGCGGCGGCGGGATCAACGTCGCGGCGAAGGATGACGCCGCGCCGATGTTGCCGCTCGGGTCGACGGCCCGGTACTCGATGACGTGCCGGCCGTAGTTCGGCGTCGCGTCGTCCCACGGGACCAGGCGGGGCTTGCCCAGCTTCCCGTACACCAGGTCGTCGATGTTCGTCCCGCTCGGGGTGAAGTGGAACGGCTCGTCGGGATCGGTCGGCCAGCCGTAGTAGTGGTACCAGCCGTCCCCGTCGGTCCGGAACTCGCGCACGACGTACCCCGGAGTGTCGTCCGTACCGGTGAGGCTCATCGTGAACGGTCCGTTGTAGATGTGCTCCCCGCCGGCCCGCAGCAACGGCGGCGAGAGCGAGTACGCCGCCGACGGCAGGCCCGCGTCCACCGTCCACGTCAGCGTCGACGAGCCGACCGACGCGGAAAGCGTGTGCGTGCCGGACAATCTCAGCGGGGCCAGCGACACCGCACGGTCGTTGCCGCCCACCGCGAGGGGACTGCCGTCCAGCGACCAGGACACCGCGGGCACCGAGTCCACCGGATGCGTCGTCTCCGCGTACACGACGTCGGCGCCACCGACCGGGTGGTCCGTCGGCGTCGACTGCGTGAACGCCGGGGCCACCGGGGACGGCGGCGTCGACACCGACGTGTCGACCGTCCACGTGCGACTCTGGGTCAGCGCGGCCGACGCCCGCACGGCCGGGTCGCGGACGAACGGCGTCGGGTCGACCACGGCGACGGTCAGCGTGTGCACCCCCGGCGCCAGGTCGAGCGACGCCAGGTCCACGCTCCGCGCGCCGTCGACGGGCAGTACGGCCCCGTCCAGCGTCCACGTCACGGCCAGCTGGTGGCTGACCGGATACATCGTCTCGATCCACACGACGCGATCGGAACCGATCGGCGCGTCGGACGCGGTGGCGGCCGACAGGATCGACGTCTTCGCCGAGATCCGCTGCGTCATCCGTTCGCGGGCCACCTGGTCGAAGTAGTAGCCGAGCGAGCGCATCATCGAGTGCTCGCTGGGCTTCCACACGCCGGTGTCGGCGTACAGGCCACCCTCGTACCGGCCGATCACGCCGCCGGACTCGGACGGCTCGCCCAGCCAGCGCCACCATTTCCGGTGCTGCGCCAGCATCTCCTGCTCGGTGAGCAGCGTGTGGTGGATCGACGGCGGCTCGCCGCCCTCGTACGGCGCGCCCCGCACGCCGCGCTGGTAGTAGTCGTACTCGTCGTCGAGGCCGCCCAGCGAGTGGCCGAGCTCGTGCGGCGTGATCAGCGCCGAGAGCGCGTTGCCGCCCGACGCCGTGGCGTTCGCGCCGCCGGCGCCGCCGTAGGTGTCGCTGTTGCCGAGCGCCAGCAGCTGCCGGTTCGCTCGCGTGGTGCCGGGCACCATGTCGGCGTACCGGTTCGCCGCGGCGCTGTCCGCGACGAGCAGCCGCTGCACCGAGGCCGGGTTGCAACCGCCCCAGAATCCCATGTTCAGCGGCGTGTCCCGCTGCGGGGCGGTCAGCGACGGGTCACAGTCCACACCGGACTCCGCGGACACGACGGCCACCGCGTACACGTTGACGTAGCTGCGGTAGGACTTGAACGGCTCGATCGTCCACAGCGTGTTCAGGTGCTTGTCCACGTCGGCGCGGAACTCGGCCTGCTCCGCCTCGGTGTAGCCGTCGCCGACGATCACCATGTTGAACCGGTGCGCCGGGTCGCCGGTCACCTGGATCGGCACGACCGTGGCGTCACCCGGGTCGGCGTGCGCGGGTGCGGCGGTCACCGCGACCGCCGCACCCGTGACGAGCGCGAGCGCGGCGGCCGCGATGCGTCTCATCGCGCCGGCACCGTGCAGGTCGCGGTGGCCGTCTTCGAGGGATCGCTCTCGGATGTCGCCGTGAGGTGCACCCTCGCCACCCGCGCGGCGGACGGGGACCCCTTGGCGTACACCGAGACCTGGGCCAGCGACCCGAACCCCGCTGTGGCCAGCTGGTTCGGCACCGCGATGGTCCAGCCGCGACCGTCCACATCGGCGGACAGGCGGTAGACGTCGCCGTTCAGGTACCGGGAGACGTCCTCCGGGTGCTGGCCCGCCGGCGTCGCCGACCGGCCGGAGTTGAACAGCGGGAACCGGCATGTCGCCAGGCCGCCGTGGCCGGGATGGCTCACGGTCGGGTAGAGCTTGACGCCGCGCCGCTGCGGGCCCGCGCCGTCCAGCGACTTGACGGCCACCGTGTAGGTCAGCTCGCCCGCCTTGTCGCGCTTGACGTCGAGCACGTAGAAGTGCAGCCGGTTGGCCTCGTCCACGTACTCGTACTGGCTGCCGGAGTCGTTGCCGGCGTGGAACAGCGCGTCGGACAGCTGCCGGTAGTCCCCGATGGTGATCGGCACCCGGGTGCCGTTCGGCCGCACGAAGTCGGTCATCCCGATGTCCTGCGGGTTCGCGTCGACGACCCACTCGAACGGCGCCCGGTCCTGGTTCTTCGTCTTCGCCAGCAGGACGCCTGCGTCCGGGGTGAACGAGTCGGCGCCCATCCGGTCCACGACCTCGACGGTGTAGTTGTCGTAGCCGCCGCCGTCGCAGAACGGGTCGGTGTCGACGTCACACGCCGGGCTCAGGTCACCGGTGTCGAACTGGACGTTGATGCCGGACAGACCGCTCGCTGCGGGCTGGACGCTCCGGGCCGTCACCTTCGCGATCACCAGACCGGAGTCGGCGAGCGCCTCACGGGACAGCCGCAGCACGTTCGCCTCGTCGACCATCGCCAGCTTGATCTTGTTGCGCAGCATGTGCTGCGCGCCCATCGAGCTGCCGCCGGTCGCCGGGATCATCCAGCGGCTGTGCGGGCCGCCCGGGCCGTTGAACGTGCCGCGCGAGAGCATCTCCCAGATGCCGGAGTACGCACGCCTCGGCGGGACGCTGAACGGGTTGTTGTAGTTGTCGCCGATCCCGAGGATGTGGCTGAACTCGTGCGCGTAGGTGCTCTGGCCGGAGCTCTCCGCCTGCGTGGAGGTGCCGCCACCGGCGTTCGGCCAGATCGTCGAGCCGGCCGCCCACGAGGTCCAGTCCACGTACCGGGTGTCGACCCAGTTCGGCAGGCTCGGGTCCGGCGGGCCGAACTCGTCGGTGACGTCCTCCTTGTTCTCGAACTTCATCGGGCCGAACTCCTGCCAGGTCGACGACTCGTCCTGGCCGGCCGAGAGGAAGAACACGAAGTCGAACGAGTTCGCGACGTCCTCGCCGACATCGGCGATCCACGCGGCCCGCGCGTCCGTGCGCAGGTTCCGGTCACAGCTGTCACCGGCCGGGCAGCCGGTGTCGCCCTGGAACTCCATCGCGTACTCGTAGGACTTGCCCGGCATCTGGTACGCGCCGAACGCGGTCAGGTCCACGCCGTAGCGGCCGCCGGAGTCCTCCATCCAGTACTCGTGGATGGTGTGCCCGTGGTTGAGCGCCTCGGGCTTGTTCAGGAAGTCCTGGTAGTACTGCGCGACCTCCGCGCGCGGGATGTCGTGCGCCTCGGCGGTCGGGTTGCCGAAGACCGTGGAGTTCTGCGGCTGGGTCACCACGAACGGCTGGTTCGGGTAGTCGGCGAGCACGAGCGCGCCGCGGAACTGGCGCACCGAGCCCTCCTTGGTCGGGTCGACCCAGTTCGTGTTGGGCGGCCTGCGGTAGTCCGCCCACGTCATGTCGTCGGGGTTCTGCCAGTCCTGCGGGTCGATCGCGGCCGGGAAGCCGGCGTTCGTGACGCGCTTCGACTCGGCGGGCAGGGCGCCGGGCGCGGACGACTGCCACGGCTGCTGCTGCGGCCAGTTGTCGTACTGCCAGGGGTGGGACGGGGTTTCCGGGGGCGCTGCGGATGCTGTGGCGGGGCCGGACACGACCCCGGCGACGAGCGCCGTGGCCGAGAACAACGCCGCTACCAGCAGGGAGTGGCGGATCACGTAAAGGACGCTAGACCGGCTGTTGACCCAACTCACCGATCCGTTGTAGGGAACGTGCTGCGCACCGTCCGACATTCGTCGAAACGGCCTGCTCACCCTGCGGAGGTTCGCCGTGCCCGAGACCCTGCAACACCTCGTCGACGAGCTCGCCTTACGCATCGGCCGGCCGGTGCTGCTCGAGGACCACGAGCAGCGGGTGCTGGCCTACAGCGAGCAGGACGGCCCGATGGACGACATCCGTCGCGAGTCGATCCTGCGCCGGCACACCACCGCGGAGGTGCGCGACCGCTACCGCGCGGCCGGGATCCTCGCCGCGCGCGGGCCGCTGCGCATCCCCGGTGCGGCCGGCGCGCTCGACCGCGTGTGCGTGCCGGCCCGGCATCGCGAGCGGCTGCTGGGCTTCGTGTGGCTGATCGACGCCGGCCCCCCGATGTCCGACGAGGACGTGGCGATCGCCGCGAAGACCGCGCCCGCGCTCGCGCTGACGTTGTTCCACGACAGCCTCGCCGCGGGCCTGACCTCGCGCCGCGAGGCCGAGGCCGTGTCGGCAGTGCTGCTCGGTGACCGGGCGGCCGCGCGGGAGGGCGCGCGGCTGCTGGTCGAGGCCGGCGGGTTCGCCGGCGACGAGCCGGTGACCGCGCTCGTCGTGCGGCCCGTGCCGGCCTCCGTGGCGCTGGCGGACGGCCTGCTCGCCGCGCGGGCGCGGCTCGCGTGCCGGCCGCTGCACCTCGTACGCGGTGACCACGGCGTGCTGCTGTGCCCGGGCCGCCCGCCGGACCCGGTCGAGGTGGGCACGCTCACCGGGGTGCCGGCCGTCGTCGGCGCCGGCGGCCCGCGCGCGCTGGCCGACGCGGCGGAGTCCTACCGGGAGGCGCTCCACGCCGCGGAGGTGGCGCTGCGGGTGCCGGGCTACGGGCCGGCCGCGTCGTGGTCCTCGCTCGGCGTGTACCGGATGCTGTCGACGGCGCCGTCGGCACTGCCGGCGCAGCTGCACCCCGGCTTGGAGCGGCTGCTCGCCGACCCGGCCAGCCGGTCGCTGGTCGAGACCCTCGAGACGTACCTCGACCTGGCCGGCAGCGTGGTCGCCACGGCCCGGACGCTGCGGCTGCACCGCACGTCGCTGTACTACCGGCTGCAGCGCGTCGAGCAACTCGCCGGTACCGACCTGCACGACGGCGACGAGCGGCTGATGCTGCATCTGAGCCTCAAGATGGCGAGGCTCACCGGCCGCCTCACGGGAGGGAGCCGAGGAACGGCTCGTGGTTGTTCTGGAACTCCCATCCGTAGTACCGGTCCCAGTTGATCGACCATGTCATCAGGCCGCGGATGCCCGGTGACGCGCCGCCGCGCAGCGTGTAGCCGCCGCAGTTCTGGTTGCGGGCCAGGCAGTTCAGCGCGTCGTGCACCGGGCCGGGCGGCGTGTAGCCGTTGCCCGCGCTGACCGCGGCCGGCAGGCCGAACGCGATCTGGTCCTCGCGCAGGCCCGGGAACGTCTGGCCCGTGTTCGCCACCGGGAAGCCGGCCTTCACCATGTCGGTCATCGCGATGTGGAAGTCCGCGCCGCCCATGTTGTGGTACTGGTTGTCCAGCCCCATCACGGGTCCGGAGTTGTAGTCCTGCACGTGCAGCATGGTCAGCGCGTCGCGCAGCGCGTGGATCACCGGCAGGTACGAGCCGGTCCGGTTGTCGCCCCCGCCCGCGCCGCCGTAGAACTGGTAGCCGACCTGGACGAAGAAGGTCTCCGGCGCCATCGTCAGCACGAAGTCGTCGCCGTACCGGGACTTCAGCGAGCGCAGCGCGCCGATGAGGTTGACGATCACCGGCGTCGTCGGGTTGCGGAAGTCGGTGTCACCGGGGTTCAGGTACAGCGAGTGGCCCTCGAAGTCGATGTCGAGCCCGTCCAGGCCGTACCGGTCGATGATCGCCGACACCGAGGACACGAACGCGTCCCGGGCGGCCGTCGTGGTCAGCTGCACCTGGCCGTTCGCGCCGCCGATCGAGATCAGCACCTTCTTGCCCCGCGCCTGCTTCGCGCGGATGGCGGCGACGAAGTCGGCCTCGGACTCGACGTTCGGGCACTCGGCGACCGGGCACAGCCGGAACCGGATGTCGCCCGACGTGGGCGAGGTCGGCTCGCCGAACGCCAGGTCGATCACGTCCCACGCGTCCGGCACGTCCGCCATCCGCACGTACCCGGAGCCGTTGGCGAAGCTCGCGTGCAGGTAGCCGATCAGCGCGTGCCGCGGCAGGTCCGCCTGCTGGCAGCCGGCCGTCGTGGCGGACACGGACGCGCTGCGGGCCGACTCGCCCGCGTCGTTGTACGCGGCCAGCGTGTACGAGTGCGACGAGCAGGCGGCCAGCCCGGAGATCGTCGCCGACGTGGCGGAAACCGTTGCCCGCACGGCGGTTCCCTCGTACACCCGGTAGCCGGTCGCGCCGGGCACCGCCGGCCAGGACAGCGCGATCGACGACGCGGTCACCGAGCCGACCCGCGGGGCGCCGGGCGCGGCCGGCACGCCCGGGGCGCCGCCGCCCGGACCGTCGAGCACGACGTCGTCGGCGTGGTAGGTGCCCGCGCCGTACCAGCCGTGCAGGTACAGCTGGGCCGACGTCTGCCCGGCGGCGGTGGTGAACGTCAGCGACAGCTGCGCGTACGCCGCCGGGGCGTTCCATGTGGACGGTCCGCCCGTGATGCCGAGGTAGACCGGGTTGCCGCGCACCCACGCGGACACCGTGTACGTCGTGTTCGGCAGCACGGACACGGTCTGCGTGCACTGCGCGGTGTCCGATGCCGTGGCGGTGGCGGCCAGCGCGTACGAGCCGGAGTGGGCCGGACTCGTGACCACCGTGCCACCCGGGCACGACCAGCCCGACAGCGAGCCGTCCTCGAAGCCGGCGTTGGTGAGCAGGTTGGCCGCCTGCGCCGGGGTGGCGAGGGCCAGCAGCACGAGCAGCGCGGACACGGCCGCGGCCACGGCCCTCATGGCAGCGTGTCCAGGTGCGGCGCGACCGTGCGCGCGAAACCGTTGCCGTTCGCCACGTCCCAGTTGACCGACCACGTCATCGCACCGCGGATGTCGGGGTAGGTGCGGGGCGGGTGGAACGAGCCGCAGTTCGTGCCGCGGGCGAGGCAGTCGAGCGCGTCGTCGACCACCGACGGCGCGACCACGCCGCCACCCGCCGCGCCCGGGCCGGCCGGCAGGCCGACGGCCACCTGGTCGGGCCGGAGCCCGTTCTCCAGCTGGATGCACGCGAGCGCGGTGATGAAGTCGACCGTGCCCTGGCTGTAGGCCTGCGACTGGTCGCAGCCGAGCATCGAGCCGGAGTTGTAGAACTGCGTGTGGACGACCGTGAGGATGTCCTTGATCGCGAGCGCCAGCGCGAAGTACGAGCCGCCGGTGGACTGCATGTCGATCGTCTGCGGCGCCATCGTGATGATCAGCTCCGAGCCGGCCTGGCTGCGCAGGCTGCGCAGCGCCTGGGCCATGTAGGTCGGGTTGAGGCCGTTCTCGAGGTCGATGTCGACGCCGTCGAAGCCGTAGCCGGCCATGATCGCGTGGACGCTGTCCGCGAAGTTCGCCGCGGACGTGGAGTCGCCGACGCTCACCCGGCCGGCCTCGCCGCCGACCGAGAGGATCACCTTCTTGCCGCGCGCGTGCAGGGTGGCGATGTCGGCCTTGAACGCCTCGTCCGAGTACCCGCCGAGCGCGCTCGACAGGCCGGGGTCGACGCCGAAGCGGACCGCACCGGGCGTCGAGGTGGCCTCCGCGAAGGCGACCGCGACCAGGTCGTACTCGTCCGGCACGGCCGACAGGCGCAGCTCGGTGGCCGGGTTGACGAAGTTGTGCCAGTAGCCGGTGAGGAGGTGTCGTGGCAGGTCGGCCTGCTGGCAGCCGGCCGTCGTCGCGGACACGGACGTGCTGCGGGCCGACTCGCCCAGCCCGTTGTAGGCGGCCACGGCGTAGGTCCGCGAGCTGCAGGCGGGCAGGCCGGAGATGGTGGCCGAGGTGCCGGCGACCGTCGCGCGGACGCTGGTGCCCTCGTAGACGCGGTAGCCGGTGACCGTGCCCGAGGCCGCGCTCCAGCCCAGCGTGATGCTCGACGCCGTCGTCCCGGTCACCCGCACGCCTCCCGGCACGCCGGGCACGCCGGGCTGCGGGTCGCCGCCCCCGCTCGCGCAGTCCGCGCCGTTGACCCGGCAGTTCAGCGGCGCGCCCGGCCCGGTGCCGAGGAACCCGAAGGTCGCCGACGCGCCCGGGGCGAGGCTGCCGTTGTACTCGCGGTTGGCGAACGTGTGGTGGCTTCCGCTCGTGGTGAGCAGGGCGTCCCAGTAGCTGCCGAGGGTGGTACCGGCTGGCAGGTCGAACTCGACCCGCCAGCCGGTGATCGGGGTGGTGGCGCCGTTGGTGACCGTGAACCGGCCTTCCCAGCCCGAGCCCCAGTCGGACACCTTGGCGAAGGTGGCGCGCTCGCCGGCGGCGCTCGCCACGGGCGCGACGGTGCCGAGACAGGCAAGAATGACCGTGACGAACAGAACGAGGGGACGCTTCATCGCGACGACCTCCGGGTAGGCGCGCGGTGAGCAGGGAGGCACCGCGCGTTACCTAAATGTCTAGACCAATAACCGCATGTTGTCTAGTCCAATCTTGGAAGGACGCTGTCGCGCGGGATCACCGCAACCTCAGGGGGACCGTGACGGCACTCAGACACAATCACGTCGACCATCGGCACCATTCGCTGGTACGCGACCAACACTGTGAATCCCGGGGAGGCGGACCCAGCCCAATCTGGGGAGGAACGGATGAGGATCGACGTCGACTGGCTGCCCGCGGAGGCGGCCGAGGACGGCGCGACGATGGCGGCGATCAGCGACCTGATCAACCGCGTCTACAAGGTGGCGGAGCAAGGCCTGTGGGTCGACGGCGCCGCCCGGACGACTCCGGCGGAGGTGGCCGCGCTCACCCGGGCCGGGGAGATCGTCGTGGCCAGGGTGGACGGGCGGCTGGCCGGGAGCGTCCGGCTGCGGGTGCTCGGCGACGACCTGAGCGAGTTCGGCATGCTCGTCTCGGCGCCGGAGCACCGCTCGATCGGGATCGGGCGGGAGCTCGTGCGGTTCGCCGAGCGGCAGAGCCGGGCCGGTGGCCGGTACGTCATGCAGCTCGAGGTGCTGGTGCCGCGCGAGTGGTCGCACCCGTCGAAGGAGTTCCTCGCCGGGTGGTACGGCCGGCTCGGCTACGGGCTGGTCCGCGTCGGCACGGTCGACGAGGCCTACCCGGAGCTCGCTCCCCTGCTCGCCACCCCGTGCGACTTCCGCATTTACCACAAGGATCTGCGGGAATACCTCAACCGGTAGCCTGCGTTGACGCGAATAGTTGAACGAGCAACTAGCTGAGGAAGTGGCTGAGAGTGATGCAGTTCGGGATCTTCACGGTCGGTGACGTGACCATGGATCCGACCAACGGCACCACGCCGAGCGAGCACGAGCGGATCAAGAACATGGTGCGCATCGCGCTCAAGGCGGAGGAGGTCGGGCTGGACGTGTTCGCCACCGGCGAGCACCACAACCCGCCGTTCGTGCCGTCCTCGCCGACCACCATGCTCGGCTACATCGCGGCGCGCACGCAGCGGCTGATCCTGTCCACGTCCACGACGCTGATCACCACGAACGACCCGGTGAAGATCGCCGAGGACTTCGCGATGCTGCAACACCTCGCGGACGGCCGGGTGGACCTGATGCTGGGCCGGGGCAACACCGGTCCGGTCTACCCGTGGTTCGGCCAGGACATCCGCCAGGGCATCCCGCTCGCGATCGAGAACTACGCGCTGCTGCACGACCTGTGGCGAAAGGACGTCGTCGACTGGGAGGGCAACTTCCGCACACCGCTGCAGGGCTTCACGTCGACGCCGCGGCCGCTGGACGGCGTGCCGCCGTTCGTGTGGCACGGCTCGATCCGCAGCCCGGAGATCGCCGAGCAGGCCGCCTACTACGGCGACGGCTTCTTCGCGAACAACATCTTCTGGCCCAGGGAGCACTACATGCGGCTGATCCGGCTGTACCGGCAGCGGTTCGCCCACTACGGGCACGGCACGCCGGAGCAGGCGATCGTCGGGCTCGGCGGCCAGGTGTTCATGCGGAAGAACTCGCAGGACGCCGTGAACGAGTTCCGGCCGTACTTCGACAACGCGCCGGTGTACGGGCACGGGCCGTCGCTCGAGGACTTCATGGCGCAGACGCCGCTGACCGTCGGCAGCCCCCAGCAGGTGATCGACCGGACGCTGCAGTTCCGCGAGTACTTCGGCGACTACCAGCGCCAGCTGTTCCTGATGGACCACGCCGGCCTGCCGCTGAAGACCGTGCTGGAGCAGCTCGACCTCCTCGGCGAACAGGTCGTGCCGGTGCTGCGGTCGGAGCTCGCCCGGGTGCGGCTGCCCGAGGTGCCGGACGCGCCGACGCACGCGTCACTCGCCGCCGCCCGGGCTTCCGCCGAAGAGAAGGTGACCGTCGAATGAGGACACTCGTGGTGGTGTCGGCCGGCCTGACCGTGCCCTCCTCCACCCGGCTGCTGGCCGACCGCCTCGCGGCGGCGGTCAGTGGCCAGACCGAGGTGCGCGTGGAGGTCGTGGAGCTGCGCGACCTGGCGGGCGACATCGCGAACAACTTCGTGACCGGCTTCGCCTCACCCCGGCTCGCCGAGGCCAAGGCCGCGGTGACCGCGGCGGACGGCCTGATCGCCGTCACGCCGATCTTCACCGCGTCCTACTCCGGGCTGTTCAAGTCGTTCTTCGACGTGCTGGACCAGGACGCGCTGATCGGCAAGCCGGTCCTGATCGCCGCGACGGGCGGCACGGCGCGGCACTCGCTCGCGCTGGAGCACGCGCTGCGCCCGCTGTTCGGCTACCTGCGGGCGGTCGTGGTCCCGACGGCGGTCTACGCGGCGTCGGAGGACTGGGCCTCCGCCGGCGAGGACGACCTGGCGCACCGTATCGCCCGCGCGGCGGGCGAGCTGGCGGAGCTGATGGAGGGCCGCCCGCCGACGCGGGAACCGGCCGAGGAGACGGTGATCCCCTTCGAGCAGCAGCTGGCCGCGCTTCGCATGCCACGCAAGCAATCCTGACCCCGTAAGTCCCAACCAGACGGCGCCTTCCCGCTCGGGGAGGCGCCGTTCGTCATGCGCGGTCGGGCTCGTTCTCCTTACGGTGGACCCGATTCACGAAACCCGGCGCGCCGGGGTGACCCGGCCGCCGATTCGCCGGGAGACCGCGTGCGCGAGGTCGGTGACCAGACGGGAAAGCCGTTCCGACGGCGCCCCGGGGGAAACCTGACCGCGGAGCCGGAGCGTGAGACCCGCGACCGGGTGACCGTCGTGGCTCAGCACCGGGGCGCTGAACTCCGCCGGCCGCGGCGGCGACACGATCCGCCGCCAGTTCGCGGCGAGGTGGTAGTTCGCGGTCGTCTCGTCACGGCTGACGATGTCGAGGTCCTCGAGCGTGCCGAGCACCCGGTGGACCGACGACTTCGGCAGGCCGGACGCGTCGACGAGGCGGGCGAGCCGCAGGCCGTCGGGGCTGCCGGAGAGCAGCTCGAGCAGCCGGAACGCGTTGCGTACGGACCGGCACGAGGCCGGACCGTCCTGGTTCTCGGTGCTCATGCCGATGCTCACCAACCTTCCGCCGGTCCGCTCGCGGCTTCTCCTCGCGTGCCAGATGTGAAACGTAGTATTGCAGGATTGTTCAACGAAATCTAGCTTCAACGGAACCCACCCATGCCGTAGACGGGACGTGAACACCATGACCACTCCCCGGAACACCGTGGATCCACGGTCCCTGCGCCGGGCCTACGCGGCGAGCCTGTCCGGAACCGCGCTGGAGTACTACGACTTCGCGGCCTACTCGGTCGCCGCGGCGACGGTCTTCGGCGACCTGTTCTTCCCGTCCGGCGACGATCTCGTCGGCACCATGGCCGCGTTCTCCACCTACGCCGTCGGCTACCTCGCCCGCCCGCTCGGCGGGTTCCTCTTCGGCCGGCTCGGCGACGTACTGGGGCGCAAGAAGGTTCTCGTCCACACGCTGCTGCTGGCGGGCACGGCGACGTTCCTCATCGGCCTGCTACCCACCCACGTGGCGGTCGGCGGCACGGCCGCGGTGCTCCTGGTGCTGCTGCGCTTCGCGCAGGGCGTTGCGGTCGGCGGCGAGTGGGGCGGCGCGGTGCTGCTCTCGAGCGAGTACGGCGACCCGCGGCGGCGCGGCTTCTGGGCCTCCGCCGCGCAGATCGGCCCGCCCGCCGGCACGCTGATCGCGAACGGCGTGCTCGCGCTGCTGTCCGCGACGCTGACCGACGAGGCGTTCACCTCGTGGGGCTGGCGGGTCGCCTTCCTGCTGTCCGCCGTGCTGGTCGCGTTCGGACTGTGGCTGCGGCTGCGGCTCGAGGAGACGCCGGTGTTCAAGCAGATCGCCGAGCGGGGCGAGCGGCCGACGGCGCCGGTGTCCGAGGTGGCCCGCCGGGAGTGGCGCGCGGTGCTCGCCGGCGTGCTGGCGCGGGTGTGCCCGGACGTCCTCTACTCGCTGTTCACCGTGTTCATGCTGACCTACATCACCAACGAGCTCGGCATGTCCCGCGGCGAGGGCTCGGCCGCGGTGATGATCGGCTCGGCCTGCCAGCTGGTGCTGATCCCCGCGTTCGGCGCGCTGTCGGACCGGATGAACCGCCGCCGGCTCTACGTGTACGGCACGGTCGCGGCCGCGGTGTGGCCGTTCGTGTTCTTCCCGATGATCGCCGGCGGCTCGTTCCTGCTGCTGGTGCTCGGTACGGTCGTGGCGCTCGCGATCCACGCGATGCTGTACGGCCCGCAGGCGGCGCTGATCATCGAGCAGTTCTCGCCGCGGCTGCGCTACACGGGCTCGTCGCTCGCCTACACGCTGGCCGGGGTCATCGGCGGGGCGCCGGCTCCACTGATCCTCACCGCGCTGCTCGCCGGGTTCGACAGCTGGTGGGTCGTCGGCGGGTACGTCGTCCTCACCGCCGTGCTGACCGGCATCGGCATCGCGATCTCGCGGGACCCCGTCGTCGAGTCCGAAGAGGACGCCGTGCTGGCCGAGGCGAGACCATGACCGTGCTCGACCTCAACTGCGATGTCGCGGAAGGGTTCGGCGCCTGGCGGATCGCCGACGACGACGCCCTGCTGACCGTCGTCACCGGCGCGAACATCGCGTGCGGCTTCCATGCGGGCGACCCGTCGGCGATGCGCCGGGCGTGCGTGGGCGCGGTGCGGCACGGCGTGGCGATCGGCGCGCACGTCGGCTACCGCGACCTCGCCGGCTTCGGCCGCCGCTTCCTCGACGTCGACCCGGCTGAGCTGACCGACGACGTGCTCTACCAGCTGGGTGCGCTGGCGGCGTTCGCGACGGCGGCCGGCGGGCGGATCGGGTACGTGAAGCCGCACGGCGCGCTGTACGGGGCGATCGGCTCGAACGACGGCCAGGCCGGCGCGGTCGTCGAGGCGGTGCGCCAGTTCGACCCGTCGCTGCCGGTGCTGGGCATGCCCGGTTCGCGCTGGCTGGCGCAGGCCGCCGCCGCGGGTCTGCCGACGGTGCCGGAGGCGTTCGCGGACCGGGCGTACCTCCCGGACGGCCGGCTGGTCCCCCGCCGCTCGCCGGGCGCGGTGCTGACCGACCCCGCGGCGGTGGCATCGCGGGTCGTGCGGCTGGTGACGGCCGGCGAGGTCGAGGCGGCGGACGGGTCGGTGCTGCCGATGCACGCGCGGTCGGTGTGCGTGCACGGCGACACCCCCGGCGCGGTCCAGCTGGCCCGGGCCGCGCGGGCCGCCCTGGTCGGCGCCGGCGCGGCGGTGCGGAGCTTCGTGTGAGGGTGCTGGCGTGCGGCGACGCGGCGTTGCTGGTGGATGCCGGCGACGCGGCGCTGGGCGTGTACGCCGCACTGCTCGACCGGCCTCTCGAAGGCGTCACCGACCTCGTGCCGGCGGCTCGCACGGTGCTGGTCCGGTTCGACCCCGCGGTGGTGCCCGCGCCGCGGCTGGAGCGGAGGCTCGCGGAGGTGCGGCCGGTGCCGGTGGCCGCTGGCTCGGGCGAGCTCGTGACCGTGCCGGTGCACTACGACGGCGCGGACCTGGCAGAGGTCGGCCGGCTCACCGGGCTCGGCGAGGACGGCGTGATCGAGGCGCACGCGGCGGCGCGGTACGTGGTGGCGTTCTCCGGCTTCGCCCCCGGTTTCGGGTACCTGACCGGGCTGGACCCGCGGCTGCGCCTCCCCCGGCGCGGCACGCCCCGGGTGCGCGTGCCGGCGGGCGCGGTCGGGGTGGCGGGTGAGTTCACCGGCGTGTACCCGCGCTCCTCGCCGGGTGGCTGGCACCTGCTCGGCCGCACGTCGGTGTCGCTGTGGGACCCGCGCCGCGCACCGCCCGCGCTGCTGCGGCCGGGCACCCGCGTGCGGTTCGAGCCGGTGGGCACGTTGCGGTCCGGCCCCGCGCCGGCGTGCGTGCCGCCCGCACCCGGCCCGCCCGGGATCGAGGTGGTCCACTGTGGACCGCTGACGACCGTGCAGGACCGCGGGCGGCTCGGCTACGCGGCACTCGGGGTCGGCCGGTCCGGGCCCGCGGACGCGCCGGCGTTCGGGCTCGCGAACCGGTTGGTTGGCAACGACGAGGGTGCCGCCTGCCTGGAGCTGACGTTCGGCTCGGCGACGCTGGCCTTCCGCCGGGCCACGCGGGTCGCGGTGACCGGAGCGCCGTGCCCGCTGGACCGCGGGGCGATGAACGCGCCGTTCACGGTGCCGGCCGGCGGGCGGCTGACCATCGGCGCGCCCTCGTCCGGGGTGCGGACCTACGTGGCGGTTCGCGGCGGGTTCGCCGTCGCGCCGACGCTGGGCTCCCGGTCCACGGATGTGCTGTCGGGTCTCGGTCCCGCGCCACTGTCGGCGGGCGACCTGCTGCCGGTCGGCACCGCCTACTGTGGACCGCCGCCTGCGGTCGACGTGGCGCCGGTCAACCCGCCGCCGGCCGGCGACCTGGTCGTCCGGGTCTCGCCGGGACCGCGCGCGGACTGGTGCACGCGGTCCGCTTTGCGCACGCTGTCGGCCAGTCCCTTCGCGGTGACCGCGGACAGCAACCGCGTCGGCGTCCGGCTCGCCGGTCCGGCCCTGCGGCGAGCCCGCCACGAGGAGCTGCCCAGCGAGGGCATGGTCCCCGGCGCGATCCAGGTGCCGCCGTCCGGGCAGCCGGTGGTGTTCCTCGCCGACCATCCGGTCACCGGCGGGTACCCGGTGGTCGCGGTGGTGCACTCGGCCGACCTGCCGCTCCTCGCGCAGGCGCGCCCCGGGCAGCGGATCCGGTTCCGCGCTCAGCCCGCGGCGGACCGGTAGGCCTCGACCAGCTGGTGCTCGGAGTCGTCCAGGTACTTGTGCAGCAGGCGGTCCGCGGCCGGCCCGTCGCCGGTCTCGATCACCTTGAGGATCTCCCGGTTGCGCTCCAGGTACGGCTCGTGGAAGCGCCGCGGGTCGGACATCGAGTGGAAGTGCAGGCGGAGCTCCGCGAGGACGCCACGCATCAGCTCGTCGACCCGCGGGCTGCCGGCCAGGGCGGCGACCGCCTGGTGGAACACCATGTTCGCGGTGCCCAGCGCCCGCCAGTCCGCCGCTTTCATGGCCTGCTCGCCCTGCGAGACGGACTTCGCCATGTCGGTGACGTCGGGCGGACGGCCGTCGAGGCCCCGGACCGCGCCACACTCGACCAGCTTGCGGACCCGGTAGACGTCGACGAGATCGTCGACGGTCAGCTTGCAGACGAAGACGCCCCGGTTGAGCTCGTGCACGAGCAGCCGCTCGTGGGTCAGCAGCCGGAACGCCTCGCGCAGCGTGTTGCGCGATACGCCGAGCGCGGAGCCGATCGAGTCCTCCGCGAGCCGCTGCCCGGGCGCGAAGTAACCCTCGATGATCCGCGATCGAAGGATGTCGGCCAGCCGCTCGACCGTGCTGGTCCGGCCGAGCAGGCTGCGGTCCGCCGCCAGCTCCAGATCCGGGCTCACCGCGTGTCACACCCTTTCTGACCTGCGATATCCAGGCCTGATTGTATCGTCACCCCGTATCGTGGACGGCGCCGGTCCACTGAGGAGACGACATGGCCGACCCCGACGTCCTGCACCGCATGGACCTCGCGGCACCCGGTGGACGGCGGCTCGAGGCCTCCGGAGTCTTCCACCTTCGCGGCGCGGTCTACACGGTCACGTTCGAAAATCCCGCCGGGCTCGCCACCTTTCTCGAGCTCTACGTGGCCGAGGCCGACGATACGAAGGTCGCCCGCCTGCATCTCACGCCGGAGGGTACCGGGCTGCCGGCGTCGAACCTGCGATTTCAGCTCAGCCGCGCGCACGAGGTAGCGGCGGCGGTGCTGATCGCCATGGACGCCGACGGCCGCAGCCACTCGTGGATGACGCACGGCGCGGCCGGCCGGGCGAACGTCCTGCTGGCACACGACACGTGGCATCCGATGGAGACCGTGCTGCCACCGGAGTCGTTCATCACCGTTTCGCAGCTGAGGACGGTCCTGCACCAGTGGGCGTTCGGCGAGATGCTCCCGCCACCGGCGGTTCGTTGGCAGTCCGTTCGGGACGTCGGCTGGTTCTGAACGATGTTTTTCCATAACGCGCGCAATACGCGTGGCCGCGACGATTCGCACGCTATTATCCATCCATGGTGAGCCCGAAATCCGGCGGAAACTCGATAGTGCGGCCGGTCGGCACCGAGCCGTCCGCCGGACATCTCGAGATCCTGCGGGTGCTCGGCCGTTCGGAGAACGCGGACAGTGTCGTCGACCAGATCCTGGTCGCGGTCGGCACGGCCATTGTGGAGGCTCGGCTGCGCCCCGGCGACGACCTCAACTCCGTCGAGCTGGCCCGGACGTTCCAGAGCAGCCGGACTCCGGTGCGGGAAGCACTGCTCACCCTGGAAAGAGAAGGCCTGGTGGAGATCGCCGCGCACCGGCGGCCGCGGGTGCGGCGGCTGCTGCTCGCCGAGGTGCGGGATATTTACGAGCTGCGCGCCACCCTGTATGCATTGGTGAGCAGGCGCATTGTCGAAAATGCGACGGAATCCGACATAGCGTTGTTGCGGGACAACCAGCGACAGCTGGAAGCGGCGGCCGCGGCCGGCGATGTCGACCGCTACTTCTGGCTGAATGTCGGTTTCCGAAACAATGAGGCGATGATCGCCGGCAACCAGACGGTGCGCCGAGTTCTCGACAGCGTGGGCGTGCGCACGCTGCAATTACGGCACCTGAGCCTTTCCCTGCCCGGCCGCCTGCGCACGTCCGTTGCGGACCACGAGCGGCTGATCCGGGCCTACGAGGAGCGGGAGAGCGACCTCGCGGCCGCTCTGACCCAGTCGATCGTTCGCCGTGGACTCAAGGCCATCGAGGGTTCCGGTTGGACGGGCCAGCCCGACTAGCGTCGGGCCGGTCTCACCCCAGTACATCCGGCCACCGGTCGGTCATGCGGGACAGCAGGTCCGGGCTCGCCTCCGCCACCTCCGGGAAGTCCGCCAGGCGCTCGAACGGCCGGCACGCGTCGATCACCGCGCGGCTGTTGTACGCCGGGCCGCCCTCGCGGAGCGGGTCAACCCGGCTGCCCCACGTGTACCGCATCACCTCGATGTCGCGTTCCGGCTCCGTCCTCGTGCACACCGACCACATGACGTCGTTCAGGCTGCGCGGGTCCACGTCGCCGTCCACCACGATCACGAACTTGTTCATGTACGCGGCCGCCGGCAGCTGTGACGTCAGGTACGCCGCCTGCCGCGCGTGCCCGGCGTAGCGCTGGTCGATCGCCACGACCAGCAGCTGGCGCCCGCCGCCGACCTCGTGCGACCAGACCCCGCGGACACCCGGCAGGCCCGTGCGGACCAGCGCCGCCTGGATCATCGCCGACTTCATCACGCTGCGCATGTACGAGTAGTCGTGCGGCGGTTTGCCCGGCGGCGCGCCGAGCAGGATCGGGTCGTCGCGGTGGTAGACGCGCGTGATCTCCATGTCCAGCACGGGTTCCACGCCACCCGAGTAGTACCCGGTCCACTCGCCGAACGGGCCTTCCGGCAGCCGGCGGTCCGGGTACAGCCAGCCCTCGACGGCGATCTCCGAGTGCGCCGGGATGGGCAGGCCCGTGTCCAGACCGCGGACGACGGAGACCGGCCGGCCCATCACCGCGCCCGCGTAGTCCAGCTCGGACACCCCGCCCGGCACCTCGGTCCCGGCCACGACGAGCAGCAGCGGGTCGTGCCCGAGCGACGCGGTGACCGGCGCCCGGCCGGCCCGTGCGAACCACGACCGGACGTGCATCGCGCCGTGCTTGCCCGACTCGATGTTGATCGTCGCCGACCGCCCGTCCCGCTGGACCTGCATGCGGTACGCGCCCGCGTTCGGCACGCCCGTGTCCGGGTCGGTCGTGAACACCGCGCAGCCGGTGCCGGCGTACCGGCCGCCGTCGCCGGCGTGCCAGCGCGGGACCGGGAACGACAGCAGGTCGACGTCGTCGCCGGAGCGCACGTGCGAGGTGATCGGTCCACTGTCGACCGTCCGGGCCGGGAACCTCGCCGCGTCGTCGGCCCACCGGGCCGGCCCGTCGCGCAGCTCGTGCACCAGGCGGCGGTCGTCGCAGTCGGTGCCCAGGCGCAGCGTGACGCCGAGCCGGCGGGCGTTGCCGGTGCTCGCGGTCAGCACCCGCCACCCGCGCGCGTACCCGGGCACCGCGTCGAACAGCAGCGCGGGCGGCGAGGCGCGCTTGTAGCTGGCCTCGGAGATCGCGCCGATCTCGAGGTCCCAGCCGGCGCCCTCGACGGTCTTCAGCTCCCCGAGGTCGCCGACCAGGTCCAGCCACTCGCGCAGGTCGGTGTAGTCGACCGAACCCATCACGCCTTCTCGTACAGCTTCTCGATGAACCCGTCGGACTTCAGCTTGTCCAGGAAGCTGTTGTCCACGTACTTGCCGACGTCGGCCGGCGCGGGTTTGCCGGTCTCCTTGGCGGCGACGTCGAACGCGTCCTTGATCAGGTCGGGCTCGACCCGCGGCTCCTTGACCCACAGCTTGTCGAAGAAGTCGTAGGAGTACTCCGCGAGCGCCTCGTCGTCCACCCCGCTGTGCTTGCGAATGCTCGCGATCGCCTGCTTGCGGTCCTTGTGCAGGATCGACAGGCACTCCACCTCGGACTTCACGAACGCCTGCACCGCCTTCGAGTTCACCTTGAGGTACTGGCCGGTGATCGTGTACGCGTTGCTCGCGGCCGGGTACTTGGTGAAGTCGAGGATCTTGTCGAAGCCCTTCTCCCGGGTCTGCGTGCCGTTCGGCGGCTGGGTGACGATCGCGTCCACCGAGCCCTGCTCCAGCGCGGCCACCTCCGCCGGCACGCTCTTGAGGTACACCGGCTCGACCTCGATGCCCGTGTCCTTCACCCACGCCTTCAGCGCCGCGTCACCGAGCGAGCCCGGCGAGGACAGGCCGATCTTGCGGCCCTTGACGTCCTCGGGCGACTTGATCTCCGACTTGCCCCACATCTCCAGGTAGTACACCGGCATCGGGAGCGCGACGTAGCGCAGGTCGACGCCGCGCACGATGCCGGCGGCGGTCGAGCTGGCCACGCCCGCGCCGATGTTGACGCTGTTCGACGACAGCGACGCGAGCAGCTGCGAGCTCGAGTTCAGCCGGGTGAGCTTGACGTCGAGGCCGTTCTTCTCGAACACGCCCTTGTCCTCGCACACGTACAGGTCCGAGTACGCCGCGCCGATCTGGGTGTAGCCGACCGTCAGGCTCATCGAGGGCTCGTCGCTCGCGCCCTTCCCGCAGCCGGCCAGCATGGTCACGGCCGCGACGGCGGCCAGGAGTAACGCCTTGGTTCGCATGATCCGTCCTCCATGACGGGTGAAGAAAGCTCGGTCGGTCCTTTCAGTCGGTCCCTTCAGTCATTGACCGACCAGAAGGTGAGCCGCCGTTCCAGGTAGGCGACGCCCCGGGTGAGGACGACTGCCACCACGGCGATGACCCCGATCGCGGCCATGGCCGCGTCCATCTCGAAGTTCGAGGTCTCGACCTGCACCACGTAGCCGAGACCGTCGGTGCCCATGAACAGCTCGGCGACGATCGCGCCGACGAGCGCGCGACCGACCGCCTGGCGGACACCGGCGAGGATGTAGGGAAGGGTCGCGGGGAGCGCCACCGACCACAGGGTGCGTGGCCGGGAGGCGCAGAAGACCTGGGAGACCCGCAGGTAGTCGGGATCGAGGTTGCGGCCGCCGGCCACCACGTTGATCAGCAGCGGGAACAGCGCGCTCCACACCACGATCACGATGCGGGCCTCGCCGCCGATGCCGAACCAGAAGATGATGATGGGCAGGAACACCACGAACGGCACCGCGTACATGATGCTGATCATCTGCTCGGTCAGTCCATAGAGGACCGGCGTGCGGCCGATGATCAGGCCGAGCGGGATGCCGACCACGAGCGTGATCGCCATGCCGATGCCGACCGAGGCCAGGGTGGCGCCGACGGGCGGCCACACCTCGCCGGAGCGGATCGAGTCGAACAGCGAGCCGAGCGCACCCAGCGGCGAGCTGGTGAAGTTCGCGTCGACCACGCCGACCGCGACCGCCAGCTGCCACAGCACGAACACCGACAGCAGGCCGATGAGGCCGAGCCACAGCTCCCGGTGGCGGCTCCACCGGGTCGGCTTGCGGGTGTCGGTGCCCTTGGCGGTGGAGGACCTGAGGGCGTCAACCGGTGACGGCCGCAGCGCTGTCATCCGCTCGCTCCTTTCCCGTGTCGTTTCCCGGTTCGCGGCCGGTCGCCTGCCGCATCACGAGGTCGAGGATGTAGTCGGTGTACGCGAGCGCCTCGCGGGAGCGCTTGAGCTCCGGGCGGCGCGGGCGGGGCAGGTCGACGTCGATCGACTCCACCACGTGCGCCGGGCCGCGGGAGAAGACGATCACGCGGTCGGCGAGGAACACCGCCTCGGGCACGTCGTGGGTGATGAAGAGCGCGGTCTTGCCCTCGTTCACCTCGTCGGCCTGCCAGACCCGCATCAGCTCTTCCTGCATGACCTCGCGCGTCTGCGCGTCGAGCGCGGCGAACGGCTCGTCGAGCAGGAGGAGCTCGGGGTCGGTGACGAGCGCGCGGGCGAGGTTGACGCGCTGCATCATGCCGCCCGAGAGCTCCTTGGGGTACAGGTCCTCCTTGCCGCCGAGCCCGACGAGCTCGAGCAGGTCGCGGGCGCGCCGGCGGCCGGTGGCGTCGAGCTTGCGCTGTGCCTGCAGGGCGAACTCGACGTTGCCGAGCACCGTGCGCCACGGGAAGAGCGAGGCGTGCTGGAAGACCAGCGACCGGTCGAGGCCCGGGCCGTCGATCGGCCTGCCGGACAGGTCCATCCGGCCGCCGGAGATCGGCTGCAGGCCGGCGACCGCGGACAGGAACGTGGTCTTCCCGCAACCGCTCGGCCCGACGATCGCGACGAACTCGTTGTTGCGTATCTCCAGGTTCAGGCCCCTGCAGGCGGCGTTGTACGCACCGCTTCGCTTGGACCGGTAGCCGAGCTGGAGGTCGTCGACCACCAGCTTGTAGCCGTCATTCACCGTGTTCGCCTCCTTGCGAGCAACCCGGCCGGGGTGGTGGACAGGATCTGGCCGCGGGCCGCCTCGTCGTCGATCGCCTTGCCGACCGAGCCGACGGGGTCGGAGTCGGCCATGGGGAAGGGGTAGTCGCTGCCGAGCACGACCCGTCCCGCGGCGAAGTTCTCCAGGTACCGCAGGGCGTCCGGGTCGTGCAGGACCGTGTCGAAGTGGAAGTGGCGCAGCAGCTCGCGCGGCGGGTGCGCGGAGCGCGAGCGGGCGGCCTCGGGTGCGGTGGTCGCACCGCGGGCCAGCCGGCCGATCTGGTAGGGCAGGAACCCGCCGCCGTGCACGAGCAGGAACCGCAGGCCGGGGTGGCGGTCGAGCACGCCGCCGAGCAGCAGCGCGGCGGCGGCGTTGGTGGTCTCCGCGGGGTTGCCGGTGAGGATGTGGAGGAAGAGCCGGCGGTGCCGGTCGGGCACGTCGAGCTCGGCGGGGTGGATGACGACGGGCACGCCGAGCTCCTCGGCCGCCGTCCAGAACGGGTCGAGCACGGGTTCGTCCAACCCACCGTGCTCGACCCGGGCTCCGATCTGCACCGCGACGTGGCCCAGCTCCGTCACGGCGTGGTCCAGCTCGGCGGCGGCGAGCCCGGGATCCTGCAAGGGAACCGCGGCCGCCGCCGCGAACCGCCGGGGGTGCGCGGCGACCAGCGCCGCGAGCGCCTCGTTCTGCACGCGCGCGAGCCAGCGCCCGGCCTCGGGCGGCAGGTGGTAGCCGGCGAGGTCCATCCAGCCGGCGACCAGCTGGACGTCCACGCCCGCCTCGTCCATCCAGGACAGTCGCGCGGCCACGTCGGTCAGGCCGGGGAGCACGGGCAGCCCGGTGAGCCGCTCGCCGACGCGGATCCGGTCGCCCTCGACGGCGATGCCGTGCGCGGCGCCGCCGGCCTCGATGCGGGCGACCGCGTCCGCGCCGACGTGGTGGGCGTGCAGGTCGACGACCGGCTCAGCCACGGCTCGCCACCTCCCGGACGATCGACTCGATGACTCCGGCGACCTCCGCCGGCGGCTCGAGCGGGGTCAGGTGGCGGCCCTTCGGCAGCACGTTGAGCGGCACGCCGCCGAGGCGCTCCCCGAGGTCGCGGGCCATCGGCACCGGGGTGGCCGGGTCGTCCTCCCCGACGACCACCGCGGCGGGCACCCGGACGGCGGCGATCCGCTCGCGCAGGTCGGCCGCGCCGAGCAGGCGGCACGTCGCGGCGTAGCTGTCGAGGTCGTTGGCGAGGAACGTCTTGGCCGGGAACCGTTGGTGGGCCAGGGAGATCATGCCGCCGCCCCTCGTTCGGCCCGGCGCAGCGCGTTGCGCAGCGCGCGGGCCCCGAACACCGCGATCATGCGGCGCTTGTAGGCCGCGGAGCCGCGCACGTCCGACCACGGCTCGGCCTGCTCCGCCGCCCGCTCGGCGAGGTCGCTGATCGCGGCCTCGTCGAGGACCTCGACGTCGGCGGGGACGAGCAGCGGGGCCCCACGTACTGAGCCGACCGCGAGCCGGACCGTCGTGTGCCGTTCGCCGATCGCCACCACGGCGGCGACGCTCACGCACGCGTACTCCCAGACACCGCGGACGAGGAACTTCTCGTACGCCGAACCGGTTCGACGGCCCGGCCGGGGCAGCCGGAACTCGCGCAGCAGCTCCCCCGCACCCAGCGCGCTCAGCCCGGCGAGGTCGCTCACCCGCTCGCCGCCCGCGCTCGCGAGGACCACCCGCGCGCCCGCCGCGACGAGCGCCACCGGCGGGTCGTGCGTGGGGTCGAACGCCGCGACGTTGCCGCCAAGGGTGACCGAGCGCCGGATACGTCCGGTGGCGACGGAACCGGCCGCCTCGGCCACGACCGTCCACTGTGAACGGATGGCGGGGTGCGCGGCGATCGCGTCGAGCCGCTCGCCCGCGCCGATGCGCAGCTCCGTCTCGCCGGCCTCGATGCCGCGCAGCAGCCCGGCGACCGGCACGAGCGTGTCCGCGGCCGGCCGGCCGGCCGCGCGGCGGGCGAGCGTGAGCCCGACACCGCCACCGACCGGCACGGCCGAGCCGGCGAGCAGGTCGATGGCGCCGGCAAGATCGGCGGGAGCGACGATCGAAGGCAGTTCCGCCTCCCCGCGATCAACCCTTGTGGTCGCCTTGGATCGACGTGGTTCGGTTCGGCACGTGCTTGTGGCCGGGTCGCGTCCCGTTCGCCTCGGGTGCGGTTGTGAGCCGCGCGGCTCATGCGGTGTCATGCCGGCGCACTTGTCCGGGTGGAGCGCCCAGTAGATCTTTTCGGCGGTGATGGGTAGCTCGTGGATGCGCACGCCGACCGCGTCGGCGATCGCGCTGGCCACGATCGCCGGGACCGGGTCGAGTGCGATCTCGCCGACGCCCTTGGCGCCGAACGGGCCGGTCGGCTCGTAGGAGTCGGCGAACGCCACGTGCAGCCTCGGCATGACGCCCGCGGTCGGCAGCTTGTAGTCGACGTAGTTGGCGCGGTCCGGCTCGGCCGCCGGGCCGGCGAACCACTCGGTCATCGCCAGCCCGATGCCTTGCGCGACCGCGCCTTCGACCTGGCCCTGTGCGAGCGCCGGGTTGAGCACCGTGCCGCAGTCGGCGACCGCGGCGAGCTCGACTATCCGTACCGCGCCGGTGTACGGGTCGACCTCGACCTCGGCGGCCTCGGCGACGAAGTTGTACGCGCCGGACTCGTTGCCGTAGCGGCTCTCGTCGGGAAAGTCGGACGGGTTGTCGAACGAGCCGACGCCCACGATGGGCTCGCCGCCGGGCCGGTAGATCAGCTTGCGGACCGCGGCGCCGACCGGGATGCGCAGGTCGGGATCCACGGCCGGGGCGACCAGCACGCCGTCGACCACGTCCAGCTCCGCGGCCGGGATCCCGGTGCGCTCGGCGGTGCCGTCGACCAGCTTGCGGCGCGCGGCGAGGGCGGCGTCGCGCACGGCGTTGCCGGCCACGTACGTGACGCGGCTGGCGAGCGCGCCGAGCGCGTGGGTCGCGATGTCGGTGTCCGGTTTGGACATGTCGACGTCCTCGATCGGCAGGCCGATGGACGCGGCGGCGATCTGGCAGAGCGTGGTTCGCGCGCCGGTGCCGATCTCGCCCTCGCCGACGATGACCGTGGCGCGGCCGTCCTCGTTCATCCGCACGATCGCCGAGCTGCCGTCCCAGTCGCCGAAGCTGCGCCGGCCGGACACGTGCACGCTGGCGCCGATCGCGAGCCCGCGGTTCGGCAACGGGCGCGCCTTCTTCTCCCGCCAGCCGATCAGGTCGGCGGCCTTCTCGATGCACTGCTTGAGCTCGCAACTGCCGATCTTGTGATTGTGCGGGGACACCCAGCCGGGCTCGACCGCGTTGCGCAGCATCAGGTCCACGACGTCGATGCCGAGCTCGTGGGCGGCGAGGTCCCAGGCCTGGCCGACCGCCCAGTCCGCGGACGGGTTGCCGAAGCCGCGGAACGCGCCGGTCGGCACCAGGTTGGTGTAGACGAGCCGCGAGTCGGCACGGACGGCCTTGTACTTGTAGATCGCGTCGTGCCGGACGGTGGCCGCGCCGAGCACGGCCTGGGCCTTGCCGGTGTAGGCGCCGTTGTCGGCGAGCACGCGGAGGTCCTTGGCGGTGACCAGGCCGTCGCGGGTGAAGCCGAGGGTGACGTCGTAGCGCATGGGGATCCGCGGGCGGCTCGCGAGGAACTCCTCCTCGCGGCTCAGCACGAGCTGGACCGGCCGGCCGGCCGCGCGGGAGAGCAGTGCGCAGATGACCGAGCAGTTGTCGTCGCCGGACTTGCCGCCGAAGCCGCCGCCGACCTCCGTCTGGATCACCCGGACGTGCCGCTCGGCGACATCGAGCGCGGTGGCGTAGCGCTGCCGGGCGAGGAACGGGGTCTGCGTGTTGACCCACAGCGTGACCCGGCCGTCGGGCGACCAGTCGGCGACGCAGCCGATCGTCTCGATCGACGAGTGCCACTGCCGGGCCGTCTCCCAGGTGCCCTCGACGACCACGTCGCTGCGGGCGAGCCACCCGTCGACGTCGCCGCGCTCGAGGTTGAAGTGGTGGGCGGTGTTGCGCTCGGCGTCGTCGTGGACCAGCGGCGCGCCGTCGGCGAGCGCGCTGTCCAGGTCGAGCACCGCGGGGAGCGGCTCGTAGTCGACCTCGATGAGCGCGGCCGCCTCGCGCGCGGTGTCCGGGTCGGTGGCCGCGACGGCGGCGACCTCGTCGCCCACGTACCGGACCTTGTCCACGGCCAGCGGGTAGAGGTCCGGCCGGAACGCGCCCCACTTGCGGTGGGCGTGGTCGGCGCTGGTGATGACGGCGTGGACACCGGGGAGCCGGCGCGCCCGCGAAGTGTCGACACTCAGTACGCGAGCGTGCGCGTGGGGCGAGCGGACGACCGCGCCGTAGAGCATCCGCGGCAGGCGCACGTCGGCGACGTACTGCGCGCGGCCGGTGGTCTTGTCGATGCCGTCCAGCCGGCGGACCGACGTGCCGATGAGGCCGGGCTCGGCGAGCACGTCGGGCAGGGTGGTCAGGTCGGTGGTGAGGTCAGGCGTGGCCAACGGTCCCCCCGGCGTTCAGCTCGGCCGCGTGGCGCACCGAGTCGAGGATCTTCACGTACCCGGTGCAGCGGCAGAAGTTGCCGTCCACAGTGGAGGCGATCTGCTCGTCGGTCGGCGCGGCCGCCTTGTCCAGCAACGCTCTCGTGGCCATCAGGTGGCCCGGCGTGCAGAATCCACACTGGAACCCGGCGCGCTCGAGGTAGGCCTGCTGGACGGCGTCGAGGCGCTGGCCGGTGGCCAGGCCCTCGACCGTGCGCACGTCCCGCCCGGCGACCAGGCCGATCATCAGCAGGCAGGCCGGCACCGCCTCGCCGTCCACGAGCACCGTGCAGGCACCGCAGTAGCCGGTGGCGCAGCCGCTCTTGGTCCCGGTGAGGCCGAGCGTGGTGCGCAGGACCTCCAGCAGGGGCCGGCCCGCGTCCGCGACGCCGACCTCGGTGTCCTCGCCGTTGAGCGTGAACCGGACTTGCTGCTGACCCATCTGTCACCTCAGTGTCGACAGTATTGGTGCTCGAGCGGTAGTAGACACCGATGACGGCGGATCTGTCCAGGGTTGACGGCCAAATGTGTCGACAGTTGAGAAGACCGGCTGTCGACAGTCGGTTGGTCCGGAGGCCTTCCCGCGAGGTCCCTCTAGGGTTTTCGCGTGATCGATGCCCTGTCGACGACGCTGACCTTCGTCGCGCTCGGCGCGGCGCTCTGGGCGGCCGCGCTGATGATCGCCGACCGGCCCGTGCTGCCCGGCCGCTGGTACGGGCTGGGCCTGCTCGGCGTGCTCGCGCTGCTGGAACTGGGGCTGCTGGCACAGGCGGTCGTCGGCCTGGTCCAGATGTTCACGACCGAGCGGGACATCGAGAAGTTCGCCTTCGGCGGCTACCTCGTCGCGCCCGTGGTGATCATCCCGGTGGCCGCGTTGTGGGCACTCGCCGAGCGGTCGCGGTGGGGCCCCGGCGTGCTGCTGGTCGGCTGCCTGTCGATCCCCGTGCTGATCCTGCGGCTCGGCCAGGTGTGGCACGGCCATGCCTGACCTCGCCACGCGCACGCGCTCCGGCCCCGGCCGGCTCCTGATCGCCGTGTACGCGATCTTCGCGCTGGCCGCGACCGCACGTTCGGCCGTGCAGATCGCGACCAGGTTCCACGAGGCTCCCCTCGCCTACCTGCTGTCGGCGTTCGCCGGGATCGTGTACATCGTCGCGACCGTGTGCCTCGCGCGCGGCGACCGCACGTCGCGCCGGGTCGCCACAGTGTCCATTGTGGTCGAACTGGTCGGGGTGCTCACGGTCGGCACGCTCAGCGTCGTTGACCCGCAAGCGTTTCCGGACGCCACGGTGTGGTCGGGTTACGGGCGCGGCTACGGGTTCGTGCCGTTGGTGCTGCCGGTGCTCGGCCTGTGGTGGCTGCGCCGGACGGGCCGACCCGGTGGCGGGCACTAGATCGAGATCCCATAACGATCATGAGATCGGTGTAGGAATATCGCATGAGACACGTCGAGGTGTGGCGTGGCGCGCACGGCGATCCCGTGCCGCCGTTCGGGCCGCTGCCCGGCATTCGCATCGGGGACACCGTCGCCTACGAGTTCCAGCTGCCGGACCGGTTCGTCCCGTGGCCGGGCCGGACGCGGCTCGAGCGGGTGTTCGTGCTGCTCGACCTCGGCGTGAGCATGGCCCGGCCGTGCTGGCGGCGGATGCGCACCCCCGACGGCGAGATCAACGGCATCGACGCCGACCTCGACGAGCCCGCGACCTGGTACGTCGACCTGATCGAGGTCACGCACGAGCAGGACCGGATCATCCTTCGCGACCTGTACCTCGACGTCATGGTCCCCACCGACGGCCGCCACCAGCGCCTGCTGGACATGGCCGAGTTCGCCGACGCGATCGAGCAGGGCCGCATGGACATCAACACCGCCGTCGGCGGCCTGCGCCGCTGGCAGCGCTTCATGGACCGCCACCTGCACGAGGGCCGCGACCCGGCGAACCACTGGACGGACTTCCCGCCGCAGCGGATCCGCGCGCTGTCCGCCCTCCCCGGTCCGCTGGGACCGATCGTCACCGTCCCGGGCTGAAATAGTCGGTGGCGAGGACAGCTCGGGCGCGGTCACACTGCGTGGCGTGAACTCCGTCTCCGAGACGCACGGTGCCCGCGTCCTCACCGTCGAACCCGACCGGCCGACGCTGGCCGGCGAGGACGACGCCGTCGACATCGTCGGGGCGGCCTACGGCGAGCGGGCGGACGTCGTCGTCGTGCCCGTGGCGTCGGTGGACGAGCGGTTCTTCACGCTCAGCACGCGGGTCGCCGGGGACGTGGTGCGGAAGTTCCAGGCCTACCGGGTCCGGCTGGTCGTCCTCGGCGACCTCGGGCGGCATCTGGACAGCGACTCCTTCCGCGCGTTCGTGCACGAGACCAACAAGGGCACCGACGTCTGGTTCCTCGCGGACCGCGAAGAGCTGAACGAGCGGTTGCGCACTTCGGGGCAAACTCTGGGACGATCACAGTAGAGCCCAGGAGGTGCCATGACCGACGACGCACGGGTCGAGCTCAACAGTGACAAGCAGCGGTACGAGCTCCTCGTCGGCGACGAGGTCGCCGGGTTCGCCGAGTTCCACGAGAGCGGCAACCGGGTCGTCTTCACGCACAGCGAGGTCGACGACGCGTTCTCCGGCCAGGGCCTCGGCAAGGTCCTGGCCGGTGGCGCGCTCGACGACGCCGTCGAGCGGGACAAGGTCATCGTGCCGGTGTGCGAGTTCATCGCGGCGTACCTGAAGAAGAACCCGGACCGCTACCAGGGCCACGTGGAGACGCCACCCGCGGGAAGCGACCGGTGAGCAACCTCGACACCCGCCCCGAGGAGACGGTCTGCCGCACTGCGGCCGACGACCACGCCGTAGCGCTGCTGCTCGAACCGCGCGACGTCCCGCTCGGCGGGCTGCGCGGCATCCACGTCGACCGGCTGCTCCCACAGCGTGGCCTGCCGACCGTCGGCGCCTGGTGCTTCCTCGACATCTTCGGTCCGAACAACACGCAGATGAGCGTGCTGCCGCACCCGCACACCGGCCTGCAGACGGTCACCTGGCCACTGGCCGGCGAGATCCACCACCGCGACAGCGTGGGCAGCGACGTGCTCGTCCGGCCCGGCCAGCTGAACCTCATGACCGGCGGCCGCGGCGTCGCGCACTCGGAGATCTCCGCGGGCGGCGGCGAGCTGCTGCACGGGCTGCAGCTGTGGGTGGCCCTGCCGGCGGAACGGGACGACATGGCGCCGGCGTTCGAGCAGCACGTCGACCTGCCGGTATTCGCGCGCGGCGGCGTGCGGGCCACCGTGTTCGTCGGCGAGCTGGCCGGGGAGCGCTCGCCCGCGACCGTGTACACCCCGCTCGTCGGTGCCGACCTGACCGTCGACGCCGGCTCGCGGGCCACGATCCCGCTGCGGCCGGACTTCGAGCACGCGATCGTCGCGGTCGACCGCACGCTCGTCGTCTCGGGCGTCGAGGTGCCGCCCGCCCGGCTGCTCTACCTGGGCACCGGCCGCGAGGACATCATGCTGTCCGCGGGCCGCCAGCCCGTCCGCGCGGTGCTGCTCGGCGGCGAGCCCTTCGCCGACGAGCTCGTCATGTGGTGGAACTTCGTGGGCCGCAGCCACGACGAGATCGCCGCCGCGCGCGAGGACTGGGAGACCCCGGGTCAGACCCGGTTCGGCGTGGTGCACGGCCACGGCGGGGCGCGCATCCCCGCACCCGAGCTGCCCCGCATCCGGCTGACCCCACGCCGCCACGGCCACCGGACCTAGAGGACGCGCACCGGCGAGCCCGCGTGGAAGGCCGCGATGTCCTCGACCATGTCGCGGAAGAACACGTCGAACGTACGCCTGCTGACGTAACCCAGATGCGGCGTGAGCACGGTGTTCGGGGCACGCAGCAGCGGGTGGTCCGCCGGTAGCGGCTCGATGTCGTACACGTCCAGCCCCACGCCAGCGAGCCGGCCGGCCGACAGCGCGTCGAGCAGCGCCGGCTGGTCCACGATCGGGCCGCGGGACGTGTTCACCAGGTACGCGGTCGGCTTCAGCAGCGCCAGCTCGCGCGCGCCGAGCAGGCCGCGGGTGCGGTCGCCGAGCCGCAGGTGCACGGTGACGATGTCCGAAGTAGACAGCAGTTCGTCGAACGGGAGCAGGTCCACGCCGACCTCGGCCGCCCGCTCCGCCGTGAGGTTCTCGCTCCAGGCGACGACCCGCATGCCGAACGCCTGCCCGATGGTGGCCACCCGGGAGCCGAGCCGGCCCAGCCCGAGCACGCCCAGTGTCGCGTCCGCGAGGTCGCCGCCCGGCGTCGAGCCGGTCTGCCAGACGCCGTCGCGCAGCGCCGCGTCCGCGGCCGGCACGCCGCGTGCCACGGCCAGGATCAACGCCCAGGTCAGCTCCACCGTCGACGAGCCGACCGCGGCCGTGCCGCACACCGTGATGCCCCGGGCGCGCGCGGCGTCCAGGTCGATCGACGCGTTCACCATGCCCGCGGTGACGATGAGCCGCAGCCGCGGCAGGCGGGCGAGCAGCGAGCCCGGCAAGGGCGTCCGCTCCCGCATCGCGACCACGGCGTCGAAGGGCTCGAGCCTGGTCGCGAGCTCCTCGGGCGGCAGGTGCTCGTGGAACGGGACGACCTCGATGTCCGCCGGTAGCGCGGCCCAGTACGGAAAGGACAGCGCGACGTGCTGGTAGTCGTCGAGGACAGCGACCTTCACGCCTCGAGCCTAGTCCGCGCCTGAGAACTCGCTGTGAACTCGGGCCAACCGGGCACATAGCGGTTTTCGGCCGCGTTGGGACGGGTAGCACGACAGCACCTGGAGGTGACCGAGATGACGGCAGCGTTTGCCAACAACCCGTCGGCGATCAACCTGCCGACCCTGCCCGACGGCTGGCCGATTGGTTCCTACGACACGTACCAGGAGGCCCAGCGAGCCGTCGACCACCTGGCCGACAACGAGTTCCCCGTGCAGGACGTGACGATCGTCGGCGTCGAGCCGATGGTCGTGGAGCGCGTCGCGGCCCGGCTCACCTGGGGCCGCGTGCTCGGCGGCGGCGCCGCGTCCGGTGCCTGGCTGGGCCTGTTCGTCGGCCTGCTGTTGAGCCTGTTCACTGCCGGTGCGGGCCTGTTCCCGATCCTGATCGGCCTGGTCTCCGGTGTGGTGTTCGGCCTGGCGTCGGCCGCCGTGCGCTACGGCGCGACCCGCGGCCAGCGCGACTTCGTGTCGCACAGCCAGCTCGTCGCCCGCCGCTACGACGTGCTCGCCAAGCCGCGCAACGCCGAGCGGGGCCGGGAGATGCTGGCCATGCTCGCGATGCGACCCGCGTCGCAGACCATCTGAGCCCGTGCCCGGCCACCGGGCCGGGCACCTCGATCGACCCGCTGGCCCCGTGTAACCCACTGGGCCGGCGGCGTCCTGAACGCCCGCTCAGGGGTGGTACCGCTCCGGGTCGTCCACGTAGGCCTGGCGGCAGCCGGGGCCGCAGAAGTACACCGTCAGCCCGTTATCCACATAGGACAGCGCGGACTCGCTGACCGCGACCGTCATGCCGCACACCGGATCCACCGCCTCGGCCGCGAGCACGACCGGCGCCGGCTCGGGTAGCGGTGCCCGGGTGCTGATCAGCTCCGCGTACACCGACACGGCCACCTCGGCCGGGGTGCGCGCGCCGATGTCGAGCCCCGCCGGGGTGTGCACCCGCGCCCGCTCCTCGTCCGGCACGTCGAGCGACGCGAGCACCGCCTGCCCGCGCTTGCGGCTCGCGACCAGCCCGATGTAGGGCACCTTCGCCCGGATCGCCGCGGTCAGCACGGGTTCCTCGTCCCGCCCGTGCGAGGCGACGAGCAGCGCGCCGAGATCGGCCGGGATGCCCGCGTCGAGGTCCGGCCGGCGCACGTCGTGGCCGATGGCGCGGCCGACGTCGACCAGCGCGCGGGCCACCGGGGCGTCGCCGTGGACGTGGACGAGCATGGGCGGCAGCATCGCCTCGAGGAAGATGTCCAGCGAACCTCCGGACAGGCACGGGTTGCCGACCGTAACCAGCCCCTCGGCGACCGTCTCCGACTCGGCCGTCGGCGTGATCCGCAGCAGCGTCGACTCCCCGGTGGCCAGCAGGCGCAGCCCCTGCAGCCGTACCGTGGACTCCGCGCACGTGCCACCCACGAACCCCTCCATCGAGCCGTCCGGCAGCACCAGCGCGCGGTCACCCGGCTTCGCGCTGGTCGGCCGCTCCGCTCGCACGACCGTGGCCAGCACGAACGGCGTACGGTCCGACTGCAGGGCGTCGACCCTGGTCAGGACTGTTCCGGCTCCCCGGGATTCAATGTGTTGGTCGCCTCTGGACAACTGGTTCTGTTTGGGCACGTACTTGTGGCTAGGCTGCATCACGTTCCCCTGAGGTGCGGTTGCTTGGGCCTCGGCCCGAAGAAATCCCGAGGCGTGACACGAGCGTCAAGTCCCAGCTCCTCTACTCGATCGCCAAATCGGTTCGCAGTGGGCGGCCCTGGATCGCGCACCACACCGCCGCCGGGGTCAGCGGCATGTCGGCATGCCGCACCCCGAACGGCGCGAGCGCGTCGAGCACCGCGTTCACCACCGCCGCCGGCGAGCCGACCGTGGCCGACTCCCCGATTCCCTTGGCACCCAGCGGATGGTGCGGCGAGGGCGTCACGGTCTCGCCGAGCTCCCACGACGGGCAGTCCACCGCGGTCGGCAGCAGGTAGTCCATGAAGGATCCGCCGAGGCAGTTGCCGTCCGAGTCGAACGCCATCAGCTCCATCAGCGCCATCCCGACGCCGTCGGCCAGGCCGCCGTGCACCTGGCCCTCCACGATGGTGGGGTTGATCCGCACGCCGCAGTCGTCGACCGCGACGAACCGGCGGACGAGCACCTTGCCGGTGCCGGGGTCCACCTCCACCACGCAGATGTACGCGCCGAACGGGAACGTCAGGTTCGGCGGGTTGTACACACAGGACGCGTCGAGGTGGCCCTCGAGTCCGTCCGGCAGGTCCAGGCTCGAGTGCGCGGCCATTGCGATATCGGTGAGCGACGCGCCGGCCACGGGGTCGCCGCGCACCGCCCAGCGGCCGGGTGTCCACTCGAGATCGCTCGGGTCGACCTCGAGCATCGCCGAGGCGATCAGCTTCGCCTTCTCGCGCACCTTCTGCGCCGCCACGGACGCGGCCGCCCCCGACACCGGCGTGGACCGCGAGCCGTACGTGCCCAGGCCGAACGGCGTGTTGTCGGTGTCGCCGTGCACGACGTCCACGTCGTCCGGACTGATGCCGAGCTCGTGCGCGACGATCTGCGCGAACGTCGTCTCGTGCCCCTGGCCCTGCGACTGCACGGAGATCCGCAGCACGGCCTTGCCGGTCGGGTGCAGGCGCAGCTCGCAGCCGTCGGCCATGCCGAGGCCGAGGATGTCCATGTCCTTGCGCGGGCCGGCGCCGACCGCCTCGGTGAAGAAGCTGATCCCGATGCCGAGGTACGCCCCGTCCTCCCGCCGCTTCGCCTGCTCGGCGCGCAGGTCCTCGTAGCCGGCGATGTCCATCGCCAGGCGCAGCGCCTTCGGGTAGTCGCCGGAGTCGTACTCCCAGCCGGTGGCGCTCGGGTACGGGAACTGCTCGGGCCGCAGCAGGTTGCGCATCCGCAGCTCGGCCGGGTCGACGGCGAGTTCGCGGGCGAGCATGTCCACGAGCCGCTCGACCACGAACGACGCCTCCGCGACGCGGAACGAGCACGCGTAGGCCACGCCGCCGGGCGCCTTGTTCGTGTACACGCCGGTGACCGAGCAGTGCGCCGCGCGCAGGTCGTACGAGCCGGACACGATGTGGAAGAAGCCGGCCGGGTACCTCGTGGGCTGCGCGGTGCCGTTGAACGCGCCGTGGTCGGCGAGCACCCGGACCCGCACGCCCAGGATCTGTCCGTCCGAAGTGGACGCGATTTCGCCGTGCATGTGGTAGTCGCGCGCGAACGCGGACGCCATCAGGTTCTCCGAGCGGTCCTCGGACCACTTCACGGGCGCGCCCGTGACCATCGAGCCCACGACCGCGCACACGTACGCCGGGTAGATCGGCACCTTGTTGCCGAACCCGCCGCCGATGTCCGGCGAGATGATCCGGATGTGGTGCTCGGGGATCCCGGTCACGGACGCGTAGATCGTGCGGTGGGCGTGCGGGGCCTGGCTCGTCGCCCACACGGTCAGCTTGCCGGTCACCGGGTCCAGGTCGGCGACCGCGCCGCAGGTCTCCAGCGGCGCGGGGTGCACCCGCGGGTAGGTCATGTCCTGCGCGACGACGACGTCCGCGGCGGCGAACACCGCGTCGGTGGCGGCCGCGTCGCCGGCCGACCAGTCGAAGATGTGGTTGTCCCGCCTGCCGTCCAGGTCGTCGCGGATGACCGGGGCGTCCGCGTCGAGCGCGCGGCGGGCGTCGACGACGGCGTCCAGCGGCTCGTACTCCACGTCGATCAGGGCGAGCGCGTCGCGGGCGGAGTAGCGGTCCTCGGCCACGACGAACGCCACCTCCTGGCCCTGGAAGCGGACCTTGTCGGTGGCGAGCACGGCCTGCCGGTCGTAGGACAGGGTCGGCATCCACGCGAGGCCGCGCTCGGCGAGGTCCGCGCCGGTGAGCACGGCCCGGACCTTCGGGTGCGCCTCGGCCGCGGAGGTGTCGATGGCGACGATCCGCGCGTGCGCCAGCGGGCTGCGCAGGACCGCGCCGTGCAGCATGCCCGGCAGCAGCACGTCGTCGACGAACATGCCCCGCCCGCGGACGAACCGCGGATCCTCCTTGCGCTGCCGCCGGCCGAAGCTCATTCCGCCTCCCCGGAATCAACTCCGGCGGTCAACTTGGACCGGTGTCGTCCAGTTCGGCACGTACTTGTGGCTGGGTTGCGTCCCTTTCCCCTTGGGTGCGGTTGGCAGACACGCGGCTCGCCCAGCGCGGTCATGACGCCTGCTCCGTCTCCTGCGCGGCCGCCCAGCGGATCGAGCGCACGATGTTCTCGTAGCCGGTGCACCGGCACAGCTGGCCGGACAGCGCCTCCCGGATGTCCTCTTCGGACGGATCGGGCCGCTGGTCCAGCAGCCAGCGCGCGGTCATCATCATGCCCGGCGTGCAGAACCCGCACTGCAGCCCGTGGCACTCGATGAACCCCTGCTGGACGGGGTCGAGCTCGGCGCCGCGCGCGAGCCCCTCGACCGTGCGCACGTCGCGGCCGTCGGCCATCACCGCGAGGACCGTGCACGACTTCACCGGCACGCCGTCCAGGTGCACGACGCACACGCCGCAGTTGGAGGTGTCGCAGCCCCAGTGCGTGCCGGTCAGCCCCAAGTCCTCGCGCAGGAAGTGGACCAGCAGCAGCCGGGGCTCCACGTCCCGGACGTACTCGGCGTTGTTGACCGTGACCACGATCCGCATCACCCCACCGCCCGGCAGAGCGCGCGAGTGGTGAGCTCCCCGGCCAGGTGCCGCTTGTAGTCGACCGGGCCGCGCTGGTCGGCGGTGGGCCGGCAGCGCGCCGCGGCGATGCGTCCGGCCTCGACGAACCGGTCGCCGTCCGGTGGCCCGCCCCGCAGGAAGTCCTCGGCCTCCGCGGCGACGAACCGCTCCGCGCCCAGCGCGGTGAGCCCGATGCCGATCTCCTCGATCACGTCGTCGGCCACCGACACGACGGCGCCGACGGCGCCGACCGCCCAGTCCCCCGCGCGCCGGTCGACCTTGAGGTAGGCGCTCGCGGACTCGCGCAGCGGCACCCGGATCTCGCCGAGCAGCTCGCCCTGCTCGAGCACGGTCTGGTACGGCCCGACGAAGAACTCCCGCGCGGGCACCGTCCGCGTGCCCTGCGGCCCGTGCACGACGAGCGTCGCCCGGAGCGCGGCGAACACCGCCGACAGGTCCTCGGACGGGTCGGCCTGGCACAGCGAGCCACCGACCGTTCCGCGGTTGCGCACCACCGGGTCCGCGATCACCCGCTCGGCGTCGTGCAGGATCGGGAAGTGCTCGCCGGCCTCGGCACAGGCGAGCAGGTCCGCGTGCCGCGCGAGCGCGCCGATGACCAGCTCGCCGTCCTCGACCCGGATGCCGGCGATCTCGTCGACGTCGTTGATGTCGATCAGGGCCTCGGGGTGCGCGAGCCGCAGCTTCATCATCGGCAGCAGGCTGTGCCCGCCGGCGATCACGGCGGACTCCGGTCCGTACGCGCGCAGCAGCGTCAGCGCGTCCTCCACGCTGGTCGCCTTGCGGTACTGGAACGAGGCGGGTACCTGCATCAGCCCTCCCTGTCGGGCATGGTCATGCGGCTACGGAACGCCACACAATCCACGGTTAAGTATTCCCTTAAGCGGTGTCCAATGGTCGCTCCCGCTCATCCGCCAAGCCGCCGTCTTCCCTCGTCGCGTGCTCGGCGCTGGCGCGCCTGCGCGCGCTCCTCAGTCCGGACGGCGCCCGCTCCTTCGCTCCCGCTCCGGGCGCTGCGCCACAATGTCGGCATGACGCTCACGCAGCTGAGCACCTTCGTGCTGGTCGCGAAGCTGGGTTCGGTGAAGGCCGCCGCGACCGCGCTCGGCGTGAGCGAGCCGGCGGTCTCCCAGGCGCTCGCGGCCCTGCGCCAGCAGCTCGGCGACCAGCTCGTCGTGCGGGCGGGCGCGACGATGCGGCTGACCACGGCGGGTACCCGGCTGCTGCCGATCGCCTCGCAGATGGTCGCGCTCGGCGCGGACGCCGAGGCCGCGGTCCGGGCCGGCAAGGGTGCGCCCGGCCAGCTGCGCGTGGTCGCGTCGGGCACCGTGATGGAGTTCGTGGCCGGCCCGCTGGTCGACGCGTTCGCCGAGACGTCCGGGCGCAAGATCGACACCACCGTGGGCACGGCCGCCACCGACGAGATGCCGGTGCTGCTCGCCAACCGCTTCGCCGATGTGGCGCTCGGACCGAACCTCGGCCGGACCGTCGGCGACACCTCGGACGCGGACCGGGGCAGCGAGCTGATCTCCGAGCCGGTGTTCCGCACGCACCTCGTGGTCGTCGCCGGGGCGGCGCCGCTGCCGGGCAGCCCGGCGCACTGGTCGTGGCTCGTCGACTCGACGGCCACCGACCCGGCGAGCGACTCGGGCCGGCTGCTGCGCCGGCTGCACGTGCCCGAGTCCCGGCTGCGCGTGTTCCCGAGCATGACCGGCGCGTGGGCGGCGGCCGCGGACGGCGCCGGCGTCGCGATCGCGCCCGGACACCTGGTCACGGCCCGGCTGCGCCGCGGCGAGCTGCGGGTGGTCAACACGGCGGCGACCCCGGCAGACGCGACCTGGTACCTGACCACGCTGACCCCGGAGCGCCGCTCGATCGCGGCCGAGACGTTCCGTCACTACCTGTCCTCGGCGGCAGCCTTGCGGGTCATGCGGGAGCCGGGCGCGGGCGTGCCACCCTCGAAGTTCCGGCCGCCGGTATACGTGACGCTCTGGAGCTGAGCAGCCCGCCTCCCCGGCGGCCACGTCGCTGTACCGGCGATCGTGTGGCTCCGTCGCACGCTCGTCCTGGGCGAATAAGCATTCGGTTACTCGTGCCTTGCCGCGCGGTGACCACCGTCACGACGATCAGTGACATGGAGCCTCGCAGCGAGGCCGGCGCCCACGCCGGCAACCGGCGCATGTACGAGCTCATCGAGCACGCGCCCAAGACCGGGAAGAGCCCCACCATCTGGGCGTTCCCGGGTGTCGTCGAGTGGCTGAAGGTGGCGGGCCAGCCGGTCCAGGGGCCGTGGCCGCCGCACCAGCAACCCCGGCCGGATCCGACCGACGAAGGGTTGCCGGTCGCCGTGCCGGAACCCGAGTCCGAGACGTAGGGGCAGCCATGTACCCCGCGCGCTTCCGGTACGAGGCGCCTCGCACGCTCGACGAAGCCCTCGACCTGCTGCGGACCTACGGCGACGAGGCGAAGGTGCTCGCCGGCGGCCAGAGCCTGATCCCCATGGTCAAGCTGCGCTTCGCCGCGCCCGAGATGCTCGTCGACATCAACAACATCCCCGGCCTCGGCTACCACCGCGAGACCGCGGCCGGCGTCCTGGAGGTCGGCGCGCTGTGCCGGCACGTGGACCTCGAGTACTCCGACATCCTCGCCGAGCGCCGGCCGCTGATGGCGAGCGCGGCGCCGATGATCGCCGACCCGATCGTGCGCAACCGCGGCACGCTCGTCGGCTCGCTGTGCCACGCGGACCCGCAGGGCGACTGGGCGTCGGTGATGCTCGCGCTCGACGCCGAGGTCGTCGCGGCCAGCGCCACCGGCAGGCGGGTGATCCCGATGGCCGAGTTCGTCACCGGGCCGTTCACCACCACGCTGCTGCCCGGCGAGCTCGCGGTCGAGGCCCGGGTGCCCGCGCCGGAGGGCACGCCGTTCGGGCGCTACCTCAAGCTGGAGCGCCGGGTCGGCGACTTCGCGACGGTCGGCGTCGCGGTCGCGGTGGACCTGTCCGGCGGCAAGGTCGTCCGGGCCGGCATCGCGCTGACCGGCGTGGGTGGCAACAACATCAAGGCGGTGGCGGCCGAGCAGGCGCTGGTGGGTGGCGAGCTCGACGCGGCCGCGGTCGAGGAGGCCGCGCGGCTGGCCGCGGCGGCTGCCCGCCCCCGCACCGACCACCGCGGCAGCGCCGACTACAAGCGCCACGTCGTGCGCACGTTCGTCACGCGGGCCCTCGAGTCGTCGGTTCCCGTTGCGGCATAAGGAGACTTCATGGAGAAGCTCGTCAACAAGCGCCGCGTGACCGTGACGGTCAACGGCGAGGAACGGGTCGTCGAGGTCGAGCCGCGGGTGCTGCTGGCGCACCTGCTCCGCCAGGGGCTGGGCCTCACGGGTACCCACATCGGTTGCGACACCACGAACTGCGGTGCGTGCACCGTGCTCGTGGACGGCCGGCCGACGAAGTCCTGCACGATGCTCGCGGTGCAGACCGACGGGCACGAGGTGCGCACGGTCGAGGGCATGGCCCAGGCGAGCGAGCTGCACCCCATCCAGGAGGGCTTCAAGGAGGAGCACGGACTCCAGTGCGGCTACTGCACGCCCGGGATGATGATGAGCGCGATGGCGTTGCTGGAACGCAACCCCGACCCCACCGAGGAGGAGATCCGGTGGGCTTTGTCGGGAAACCTCTGCCGCTGCACGGGATACCAGAACATCGTCAAGGCGGTGCTGTGGGCGGCGAAGAAGATGCAGCCGGCGGTGACAGCATGACCAGGTTGGACAGGATGCGTGGCTGCCAACCGCACCTGAGGGGAACGGGACGCAACCCAGCCACAAGTACGCACCGAACCGGGCCAGACCGACCCAAGGTGACCACAAGGGTCAATTCCGGGGAGGCGGAACTGCCATGACCGCACTCGACGAAGTGAAGATCGGTGGCCTCGGTGCCAGCCGAAGGCGGGTCGAGGACGACCGGTTCATCCGCGGCCGCGGCAACTACACCGACGACATCGTGCTGCCCGGCATGCTGCACATGGAGATCC
>NZ_DATBKY010000268.1:0-15252 GCF_036555685.1 Actinophytocola sp.
CACCGCCGGGCGGCGGGTCGGTCGGGCCGCCACCGCCGCCGCGGGTCCACACGGCCACGTAGTCGACCAGCATCGGCCGACCCGGGGTGGTCTCCGCGACCGGCGTCTGCCGGCCGGCGATCGCGTCCGGGAAGGCGCCGCCGATCGCGACGTTGAGGATGACGAAGTAGCCCGCGTGGCTCGTCATCGCGTTCCACGTGTCGGCCGGCAGCTGCGACTGGCTGACGCTGTGGAACTGCTGGCCGTCGACGTACCAGCGCAGCTGGTTGGGCGAGACGCTCTGGTCCCACTCGAACCGGTAGGTGTGGAACGCCGACTGGCACGACGAGCCCGGGCACGCCCGGCTGCTGCCGAGGCCGGTCGTCTCGTTGCACGGCCCGCCCGGTGACACTCCACAGTGGAGCGTGCCCCACACGGAGTTGATCCCGTTGACGTTCTCCATGAAGTCGTACTCGCCGATGCCCGGCCAGTTCCAGTAGTTACCGCGGAAGGGCGAGCCGAGCGCCCAAAACGCCGGCCAGTACCCGAGCGCGGAGTTGCCGGTGACGTTCGGCATCTGGATGCGGCCCTCGACGCGCAGCACGCCGCCGGCGGGCGGCTTGAAGTCCGACCGCTGCGTCTCGATGCGGGCCGAGGTCCAGTTGCCCGCGCCGTCGCGCAGCGGCGTGATCCGCAGGTTGCCGCCGCCGTCGACGCTGACGTTGGCCGGGTTGTTCGTCTTGGCGTCGATCTCGCCGGTGCCCCAGTTCCCTGGGCCACCCGGATACCCGTGGCCGCTGTCGAAGATCCAGTTGGCCGACGAGGGCAGCGAGCCGGCCGGCCCGCCGAAGTCGTCGGCCCACACCTGGGTCCAGCCGGAGTCCGGCGGCGGGACGGACGCTTCCGCTTGCCGCGTCAGGGGAATCGCGATCGTGACGGCCGCGGCGGCCGCGGCGAGAACCAGCAGTCGGCGGCTACGGCCGCGTGCGGGCAGGGGAGGGGGAGCGGGCATGGCGGTGACCTCCTTGTCACACCTCGGGCAGGGTTCCGAGTGCCTGTCGCACAGGCCGCAGATATTGCCGATTGCTATGGAAGCGCTCTCACAACGGATTGTCAACAGGCGCTGACGGACCGAGGTACTTCCATTTGCAACCACCTCGGCTACCCTGGAGTAGCCCCACCCACTCGGCGCCCGGGATGCTCCCACCAGGACGTAGGGCGCCTTATCGCGTGGATCACGTCGATCGTTACAGCGATTCGGACAAATCCGCGCCCGATTCGTGGCTCATGGGTTTCGGGACTGTTAAGCTCACGTCAACACGCGGGCCACCGCCGTCCCGCGCCCAGACAAGCACTGAGCGCGAGGACTACGAGGGAGGTCACCGCGTGATTTTTTCTGCCATCCCCGCCGCGCAGGGTCTGTACGACCCCACTGCCGAGCGTGACGCGTGTGGCGTGGCCATGGTCGCCGACATCCGGGGGCGACGTTCGCACGAGATCATCACCGACGCCCTGGTGGCGCTGGCCAACCTCGAGCACAGAGGCGCCGCGGGCGCCGAGCCGACGAGCGGCGACGGTGCCGGCATCCTGTTGCAGCTGCCCGACACGCTGCTCCGCGAGGTCGTCGACTTCGACCTGCCCGAGCCGGACGAGACCGGCGCGCACACCTACGCCACGGGTATCGGCTTCCTCCCCACCGACTCCGATCAGCGAGCCAAAGCCGTCTCGCTGATCGGCCGCATCGCCGGCGAGGAGGGGCTGGAGCTCCTCGGCTGGCGCGAGGTCCCCGTAGCGCCCGAGTCCGCCGGCGTCGGCCCCACCGCCCTGTCGGTGATGCCGCACTTCGTCATGCCCTTCCTCGCCGCCGTCCCGGACGCCGAGGGCAACCGGGCGGCCGGCATCGCGCTGGACCGGCTGGCGTTCTGCCTGCGCAAGCGTGCCGAGCACGAGAGCATGGCGGCCGGGTGCGGGCTGTACTTCCCCTCGCTGTCCGCGCGGACGCTGGTGTACAAGGGAATGCTCACCACCGCGCAGCTGCCCGCGTTCTTCGCCGACCTCACCGACGAGCGGCTGACGAGCGCGATCGCGTTGGTGCACAGCCGCTTCTCCACGAACACGTTCCCGTCGTGGCCGCTCGCGCACCCGTTCCGGTTCGTGGCGCACAACGGCGAGATCAACACGATCCGCGGCAACCGCAACCGCATGCGCGCCCGCGAGGCGCTGCTCGCGAGCGACCTGATCCCCGGTGACCTCACCCGGCTCTACCCGGTCATCGATCCGGACGGGTCGGACTCGGCGTCGTTCGACGAGGTGCTCGAGCTGCTGCACCTCGGCGGCCGGACGCTGCCCCACGCGGTGTTGATGATGATCCCGGAGGCCTGGGAGAACAACACCACGATGGAGAAGGACCGGCGCGCGTTCTACAAGTTCCACGCGAGCCTGATGGAGCCGTGGGACGGGCCGGCCAGCGTGACCTTCTCCGACGGCACCCTCGTCGGCGCGGTGCTCGACCGCAACGGCCTGCGCCCCGCCCGCTGGTGGCAGACGACCGACGACCGCGTGGTGCTCGCGAGCGAGACCGGCGTGCTCGACGTCCCGGCGGAGAACGTCGTGGCGAAGGGCAGGCTGCAGCCGGGCCGGATGTTCCTCGTGGACACGGCCGCCGGCAAGATCGTCGACGACGACGAGGTCAAGACCGCGCTCGCCGAGGAGCTGCCCTACGAGGAGTGGCTGCACGCCGGGCTGCTCAAGATCGCGGACCTGCCCGACCGCGAGCACGTCGTCCAGACCAACGAGTCAGTGGTCCGCCGCCAGCTCGCCTTCGGCTACACCGAGGAGGAGCTCAAGATCCTGCTCGCGCCGATGGCGCTGACCGGTGCGGAGCCGATCGGCTCGATGGGCACCGACACGCCGCCGGCCGTGCTGTCCAAGCGGTCGCGGATGCTCTACGACTACTTCAAGCAGAACTTCGCGCAGGTGACCAACCCGCCGCTGGACGCGATCCGCGAGGAGATCGTCACCTCCGTGCAGCGCATCATGGGCCCGGAGCAGAACCTGCTCGAGCCCACGCCGGCGTCCTGCCGGCACATCCAGCTGCCCTTGCCGGTCATCGACAACGACGAGCTCGCCAAGCTGATCCACGTCAACGACGACGGCGACATGCCCGGCTACGCCTGCACGGTCATCCCCGGGTTGTACGAAGTGGACGGTGGTGGACCGGCGCTCGAGGAGGCCATCGCGCGCGTGCGCCGGGATGCCTCCGAGGCGATCGCGGCCGGCGCGCGGATCCTCGTGCTGTCCGACCGCGACTCCGACCACCGGATGGCGCCGATCCCGTCGCTGCTACTGGTCTCCGCGGTACACCACCACCTGGTGCGCACCAAGGAGCGGCTGCGGGTCGCGCTGGTCGTGGAGACCGGCGACGCGCGCGAGGTGCACCACGTGGCCTTGCTGCTCGGCTACGGCGCCGCTGCGGTCAACCCGTACCTCGCGTTCGAGACCATCGAGAACCTGATCCGCCGCGGCACGATCAGCGGCATCGAGCCGCAGCGCGCGATCCGCAACTACGTGACCGCGCTCGTCAAGGGCGTCCTCAAGATCATGTCCAAGATGGGCATCTCGACCGTCGGCGCGTACACCGCGGCGCAGGTGTTCGAGGCGTTCGGGCTGGCGGCCGACGTGCTGGACGAGTACTTCACCGGCACCAGCTCCAAGCTCGGCGGCGTCGGCCTCGACGTGATCGCCCGCGAGGTGGCGGGCCGGCACCACGCGGCCCATCCGGAGAACCCGACCGACCGGGTGCACCGGCGCCTCGAGCCCGGCGGCGAGTACGCCTACCGGCGCGAGGGCGAGCTGCACCTGTTCACCCCGGAGACCATCTTCCTGTTGCAGCACGCGACGAAGACGCGCCGGGACGACGTGTACCGCCGCTACGTCGACGAGGTCGAGCGGCTCAACCGCGAGGGCGGCGCGCTGCGCGGGTTGTTCGGGCTGCGCACGGCGGAGTCCACGGGCCGCACCCCGGTGCCGATCGACGAGGTGGAGCCGGTCGAGGCGATCCTCAAGCGGTTCAACACCGGCGCGATGTCCTACGGCTCGATCAGCGCGGAGGCGCACGAGACGCTGGCCATCGCGATGAACCGGATCGGCGGGCGGTCCAACACCGGCGAGGGCGGCGAGGACGCCGACCGGCTCTACGACGCGGAGCGCCGCTCGGCCATCAAGCAGATCGCGAGCGGGCGGTTCGGCGTCACCAGCGAGTACCTGGTGAACGCGACCGACCTGCAGATCAAGATGGCGCAGGGCGCGAAGCCGGGCGAGGGCGGCCAGCTGCCCCCGAACAAGGTGTGGCCGTGGATCGCGCGCACCCGGCACTCGACCGCGGGCGTGGGCCTGATCTCCCCGCCGCCGCACCACGACATCTACTCCATCGAGGACCTGGCCCAGCTCATCCACGACCTGAAGAACGCCAACGAGCACGCCCGGGTGCACGTCAAGCTCGTCAGCGAGTTCGGCGTCGGCACCGTCGCGGCGGGTGTGTCCAAGGCGCACGCGGACGTCGTGCTGATCTCCGGCCACGACGGCGGCACCGGTGCCTCGCCGCTGAACTCGCTCAAGCACGCGGGCACGCCGTGGGAGGTCGGCCTCGCCGAGACGCAGCAGACGTTGCTGCTCAACGGTTTGCGCGACCGGATCACCGTGCAGGTGGACGGCGCGATGAAGACCGGGCGCGACGTGATCATCGCCGCGCTCCTCGGCGCCGAGGAGTACGGCTTCGCGACCGCCCCGCTGATCGTGGCCGGCTGCGTGATGATGCGGGTGTGCCACCTGGACACCTGTCCGGTCGGCGTGGCCACCCAGGACCCGGTGCTGCGCGAGCGGTACACCGGGCAGGCCGAGCACGTGGTCAACTTCTTCCACTTCGTCGCCACCGAGGTGCGGGAGTGGTTGGCGCGGCTGGGTTTCCACACGCTCGACGAGGCGATCGGCCACGCCGAGCTGCTCGACATCGACGCGGCCGTCGAGCACTGGAAGGCCCAGGGGCTCGACCTGGCGCCGGTGTTCGAGGTGCCGAAGACTACCTACGGCGGCGCCCGGCGGCGGGTCCGCGCGCAGGACCACGGGCTCGACGAGGCCCTCGACCGCACGCTCATCCAGCTCGCCGAGGCGGCGCTGGAGGACGCGCACCCGCTGAAGCTGGACCTGCCCGTACGCAACGTGAACCGGACCGTCGGCACGTTGCTCGGCTCGGAGGTCACCCGGCGCTACGGCGGCGACGGGCTCCCCGACGACACCATTCACATCCAGCTGTCCGGCTCGGCCGGCCAGTCGCTGGGCGCGTTCGTGCCGGCCGGCATCACGCTGGACCTCATCGGCGACGCGAACGACTACGTTGGCAAGGGCCTGTCCGGCGGGCGGATCATCGTGCGGCCGCACCCGGACTCGGCGTTCGCCGCCGAGCAGCAGGTCATCGGCGGCAACGTGATCGGCTACGGCGCGACCGGCGGTGAGATCTTCCTGCGCGGGCGGGTCGGCGAGCGGTTCTGCGTGCGCAACTCGGGTGCGGTGGCGGTGGCCGAGGGCGTCGGCGACCACGCGTTCGAGTACATGACCGGCGGCCGGGCGGTGGTGCTCGGGCCGACCGGGCGCAACCTCGCGGCCGGCATGTCCGGCGGCATCGCGTACGTGCTCGACCTGGACGAGCAGCTGGTCAACGCCGCGATGGTCGACCTGCAGCGGCCGTCCGGCGAGGACCTGCGGTGGCTGCGCGACGTCGTGCGGCGCCACCACGAGTACACCGGGTCCGCGGTGGCCGCGTCGCTGCTCGGCGACTGGACCCGGCGCGCGGCGTCGTTCACCAAGGTGATGCCGCGCGACTACCAGCGCGTGCTCGAGGCGATGCGGCTCGCCGCCGCCGAGGGGCGCGACGTCGACGAGGCGGTCATGGAGGCTTCGCGTGGCTGACCCCAAGGGTTTTCTGAAAAAGCAGCGCAAGGACGCGCCGAAGCGGCCCAAGCCGGACCGGCTGGCCGACTGGCACGAGGTCTACGAGGATCTCGACCCGGACGAGCGCAACCAGCAGGTGCGCGCGCAGGCGACCCGCTGCATGGACTGCGGGATTCCCTTCTGTCACTCGGGTTCCGCGGGTTGCCCGCTCGGCAACCTGATTCCCGAGTGGAACGACCTGGTGCGCGTGGGCGACTGGGCCGCGGCGAGCGAGCGGCTGCACGCGACGAACAACTTCCCGGAGTTCACCGGCCGGCTGTGCCCGGCGCCGTGCGAGTCGGCGTGCGTGCTGGCGATCTCGCCCCTGTCCGGCGGGGCGGTGGCGATCAAGCGCGTCGAGCAGACGATCGCGGACGCCTCGTGGGAGAAGGGCCTCGTCCGCCCGCAGCAGGCGGCGATCGCGTCCGGCCGGCGGGTCGCCGTGGTCGGCTCCGGCCCGGCGGGGCTGGCGGCGGCGCAGCAGCTGACGCGCGCGGGCCACGAGGTCACCGTGTACGAGCGGGACGACCGGCTCGGCGGGCTACTCCGGTACGGGATCCCCGAGTTCAAGATGGAGAAGAAGGGCCTCGACCGGCGGCTCGCGCAGCTGCGGGAGGAGGGCACGCGGTTCGTCACCGGCTGCGAGGTCGGCGGCACCAAGCCCGGTGACCTGTCCGTGGAGACGCTGCGGGCCTCCTACGACGCGGTCGTGCTCGCGGTCGGCGCGCTGCGCGGGCGGGACGCGCCGGAGGTCCCGGGTCGCTCGCTCGACGGCGTGCACCTGGCGATGGAGCACCTGGTGCCGGCGAACAAGGAGTGCGAGGGCGACGGGCCGACGTCGATCTCCGCGGCCGGCAAGCACGTGCTGATCATCGGCGGCGGCGACACGGGCGCGGACTGCTACGGCACGGCGACCCGGCAGGGCGCGCTGTCGGTGACCCAGCTCGACCAGTACCCCGAGCCGCCCTCCGCCAGGGACGACGACATCTCGCCGTGGCCGGTGTGGCCGTGGATCCTGCGGACCTACCCGGCGCACGAGGAGGCCGGGGAGCGGCGGTTCGCGGTCGCGGTGGAGGAGTTCGTCGACGACGGGTCCGGCAACGTGCGGGCCGCGCGGTTGCGTGAGGTCGTGGTCCGCAAGGACCCGGCGACCGGAGTCCGCGAGGTCACCCCGGTCGGCGACGGCGTCGAGGAGATCCCCGCGGACATGGTCCTGCTGGCGATCGGCTTCGAGGGCGTGGAGCACATGCCGTTGCTCGAGCGGCTTGGCCTGTCGCTGTCGCGGCGCGGCACGCTGTCGTGCGGCGCGGACTGGCAGACGTCGGCCGAGGGCGTCTTCGTCTGCGGCGACGCGCATCGCGGTGCGTCGCTGGTGGTGTGGGCGATCGCCGAGGGCCGCTCGGTCGCCCACGCGGTCGACGCGTACCTGACCGGACACTCGGACCTGCCCGCCCCGGTGCACCCGACGGCGCTGCCACTCGCCGCCGTGTAGGCCACCGGCACGACTCACCGGCACGACTTCGCCGACGATCAGCCAGGCGGCGGCGGGCACGGCCGTTGCCGCGCCGCGGGGTCAGACGCCGGCGAACTGCTCCATCAGGGTGGCGGCCGCGTCGAGGTCGTCGGACAGGGGGCGGTCCGACAGCGTCGGGTCCAGCAGGGCGTCCGCCAGGTCGAAGGCCGCCCGGATCGGCAGGTCCATCAGGTCCGCCGGGCGCATCCGCAGCGCCCGCACCGCCGCCACGACCTCGCACGCCAGCACTTGGCGGTACGCGTCCGCCGCCTGGCCGGCCGCGCGCGCCGCCTGGGTGGCGAACGACGCGTGGTCCTCGACCCCGCGCGACACGACCGCCGTGCCGAGCGTCACCGGAAGGGCCGCCTGGCGCAGCGTCGCGAGCGCGTCGTGCGCCACGTACTCGAGGATCATCACGCCGGAGCTGCCCGGCGGGCCGGACGCGAGGAACGCCGGCAGGTCGGTGAACGACGGCTCCACGAGGTCGCCCAGCCGGGACGCGGACAGCTCCGCGACGTGGTGGACCGTCGCCCGCATCTGGTCCAGCGCCACCGCCACGTACGCCGTGTGGAAGTGCGCGTGATGGAAGACGTCGCCCGCGGACAGCGACACCATCGGGTTCTCCGTCGCCGCGTTGATCTCGACGGTCAGCACCCGGGTGAGGTAGTCGAGTGCGTCCAGCGCCGGGCCCTGCACCTGCGGGAACGCGCGCAGGCCGTAGGGGTCCTGGATCCGCCGCCCCGGCTGCGGTACGCCGCGCATGCCCAGCAGGCGCCGCATCTCCGCCGCGCAGCGCACCTGGCCGGGGTGCGGACGCGCCTCGTGTACGGGCGTCGCGTACGCCTCCGGCGAGCCGCCCATGACCAGGTAGGACAGCGCGGCGACCGCGTGGCTCGCGCGCAGCAGGGTGTCCAGCTCGCGGGCGGCGAGCACGGCGTCGGCGAGGGTGGCCGCGTTGCTGCTCATGAACGCGAGCGCGTCGCTGGTGTCCAGGGCGACCGGCTCCTGCCCGCCCACCGCCCACCGACGCTCGCCGGCCAGTGTCAGCGCGGTCTCGGCGAGGGCGGTCAGGTCGCCGGTGCCGATCGCGCCGGTGCGGTGCACGAGCGGGACCGCGTCGGTGGTGAGCGCCCCGGCCAGCGCGTCGAGCAGCCGGGGATGCGCCCCGGAGCCGCCTGCGGCGAGCTGGTTGAGCCGGATCAGCAGCATCGCGCGCACCTGCCGGGCCGGCATCGGCTCACCGGTCCCGCCGGCGTGGCTGCGCAGCAGCCGCCGGCCGTGCTCGGGCCCGGCGTCCTCGTCGACGGTCAGGTCACGGTTGGCGCCGACCCCGGTGGTGCGGCCGTATATCTCGCGCTTCGCCGCCAGCTCGGTCACGAGCGTCCACGCGTCCCCGGCCCGCCGCGCCGCGTCCTCGGCCACCCGCACGACGACCTCGTGATCCGCGACGAGCGCGACGTCCGCGCAGCGCAGCGTCCGCCCGTCCACCGTCAGCTCGATACCCACACGCGCCATTGTGTCGGTCGTCGTGCTCGCCGCCGCCCCGGCGGTTACGGCACGCTACTTCCGTTGGTGTTTGGGTAACGACTTGCCCGGTAAGTTCGTGATTCGTTGAAACCTATCCCCTGCAACGGGCGGCCCCGCGCCGCCCGAAAGGTAGGTAGAAGATGAAGAAGTTCTGGCAGACCGCGATCGCCCTGGCAGCGGGCGGGCTGGCGGTCGCCGCGTTCGTGAGCCCGTCGGCCACGGCCGCGCCTCCGGCGCCGTCGGTCGCGGTGCACGACATGGGGGCGATCGCGACCAAGTGGACCCCCGAAGCCATGCGCAACGCGATCCCGATGGACCGGCTGCTGCCGAAGGTGGACGCGTCGAAGGTGACGCACAACGTCAAGAAGGGCACGCCGCAGATCGTGCGGCCGGTGACCTCGCTGCTCAACGACGTCGCGCCGATGGCGTTCCCCGACGGCGGCGGCGACTGGACCGGTGGCGGCGCGGTCGAGAAGACCGCCGGCCGGGTGTTCTTCACCTACCAGGGCCGGCAGGCCTCCTGCAGCGGCGACGCGGTGAACAGCGGTAACAAGAGCGTCGTGCTCACCGCCGGGCACTGCGTGAAGCTCGACGGCGCCTGGCATACCGACTGGGTGTTCGTGCCCGCGTACAAGGACGGCAACGCCCCGTTCGGCCAGTGGACCGCCAAGACCACGATGTCCACCCCGCAGTGGGAGGCCAGCGAGGACATCAACTTCGACGTGGGCGCCGCGGTGGTCAACCCGCAGGGCGGTCAGAGCCTGACCGACGTCGTCGGCGGCCAGGGTGTCGCGTTCAACTCGCCGCGCGGCCAGGACATGTACGCGTTCGGGTGGCCGGCGGCCGACCCGTACGACGGCACGCACATGATCTACTGCAGCGGCACCACGTTCGACGCGTTCATCAGCGACGGCATCGGCATGACGTGTGACATGACCGGTGGCGCGAGCGGCGGCCCGTGGTTCCAGGATTTCGACGAGGGCACCGGCGCGGGCCTGCAGAACTCGGTGAACAGCTACAAGATCAACTTCATCCCGACCTGGATGTTCGGCCCGTACTTCGGCGCCGACGCCCAGAACCTGTACAACCGCGCCGCGGCCGCCTGAGCCGGCACGCGTGCCACCGGCGGGTGGCGCCCGGAAGGGCGCCGCCCGCCGGTCGCGTTCGCGGGCATAGTCTGGCCGCGATGTCCGATCAGCTGCTCGCCGATCTCCGCCGGCTCGCCGGCCGACGACGTCCGCTTCGCCGGCGCGCAGGACGTGCGCCGACTCCTGACCCAGGCCGCGAGGGTTGTCATGAGTAGGTTCGAGGGCTTCGGCGAGCACGCGGTCGACTTCTACGACGGGCTCGTGGCCGACAACTCCAAGTCCTACTGGACCGACCACAAGGACACCTACCTCACCGACATCCGGGCACCCATGGAGGCGCTGCTCGCCGAGCTGTCCGGCGAGTTCGCCACCGACTTCGGGCGGGCCACGGTCTTCCGGCCGTACCGCGACGTTCGGTTCAGCAAGGACAAGACGCCGTACAAGACCCACTGCGGCGGCGTGATCGAGCCGGGCCGGGGCGCCGGCGCGTACTACGTCGAGCTCAGCCCGGCCGGCCTGCGGACCGGAGGCGGCTGCTTCCACCTGCAGTCCGACCAGCTGGCCAGGTTCCGCACGGCCGTGGCCGAGGACATCCACGGCGAGGCCCTCGCGAAGATCCTCACCAAGCTGGAGAAGGCCGGCTGGGACATCAAGGGCGACCGGCTCGCCACCCGGCCCCGCGGCTACCCCGCCGACCACCCGCGACTGGACCTGCTGCGCTACCGGTCCGTCTACGCGAGCCGCACGTGGGAACCTGACAACGTGCTGCACGAACGCGCCCTGCTGGCCCGGGTCCGCACTGCTTGGCGCGCGCTGCGCCCGTTCAACGAGTGGGCGCGTGACCATGTGGGGATCAGCGAGCAGACGCACCGATAACGTTCTGGATCGATCCGCGAGTTACTGCGCGGTACTTCCGGATCGTTCCAGCCGACAGGACTAGGCTGCCTCCCGTGAGTCGACGAGCGAAGATTGTATGCACTCTGGGGCCTGCGACTGCCACCCCGGAGAAGGTGCGCGACCTGGTCGCCGCCGGCATGGACGTCGCCAGGATGAACTTCAGCCACGGCAGCAAGAGCGACCACAAGCAGGTCTACGACCTCGTACGCGCGGCCTCCGACGAGTCCGGCCGGGCGGTCGGCATCCTGGCCGACCTGCAGGGACCGAAGATCCGCCTCGGCACGTTCGCCGGCGGTCCGGTCGAGTGGCGCACCGGGGACGTCGTGCGGATCAGCGTCGAGGACGTCGAGGGCACCCACGACCGCGTGTCCACCACCTACAAGGGCCTGGCCAAGGACGCGAAGCCGGGTGACCGGCTGCTGGTCGACGACGGCAACGTCGGGCTGACGGTCACCGCGGTCGACGGTCCGGACGTGGTCTGCGAGGTCACCGAGGGCGCCAAGGTCAGCAACAACAAGGGCATCTCGCTGCCCGGCATGGACGTCTCCGTGCCGGCGATGTCGGAGAAGGACATCGAGGACCTGGAGTTCGCGCTCCAGCTCGGCGTGGACTTCGTGGCGCTGTCGTTCGTCCGCTCGCCCGCGGACATCGACCTCGTGCACCAGGTGATGGACCGGGTCGGCAAGGGCCGGCTGCCGGTGATCGCGAAGCTGGAGAAGCCCGAGGCGGTCTCGAACCTCGAGGCGATCGTGCTGGCCTTCGACGGCGTGATGGTCGCCCGCGGCGACCTCGGCGTGGAGCTGCCGCTCGAGCAGGTGCCGCTGGTGCAGAAGCGGACGATCCAGATCGCGCGGGAGAACGCGAAGCCGGTGATCGTGGCGACCCAGATGCTGGAGTCCATGATCAACAACTCGCGGCCGACCCGGGCCGAGGCGTCCGACGTGGCCAACGCGGTGCTCGACGGGACCGACGCGGTGATGCTCTCCGGTGAGACCAGCGTCGGCCGGTACCCGATCGAGGCCGTGCGGACCATGGGCCGGATCGTCGAGGCCGTCGAGAGCGAGTCGACGGTCGTGCCGCCACTGACGCACGTGCCGCGCACCAAGCGGGGCGTGCTCTCCTACGCGGCGCGCGACATCGGCGAGCGGCTCAACGCCAAGGCGCTGGTCGCGTTCACGCAGTCCGGCGACACGGTTCGCCGCCTCGCCCGGTTGCACACGCACCTGCCGCTGCTGGCGTTCACGCCCGAGCCCGCCGTCCGCAGCCAGCTGGCGCTGACCTGGGGCGTCGAGACGTTCATGGTGCCCGAGGTCGACTCGACGGACCGCATGGTCCGCCAGGTCGACCAGTCGATGCTCTCGATCGGGCGGTACCGGCTGGGCGACCTGGTGGTCGTGGTCGCCGGCTCCCCGCCGGGGACGGTCGGCTCGACCAACCTCATCCGCGTCCACCGCCTGGGCGAAGAAGACCACGCCTGATGGTTGCGCCTCTCCGGAATTGACCCTGTTGGTCGCCTGAGCTGACTCCCGTCGGTCGGGCACGTACTTGTGGCCGGTCTGCGTCCCGTTCCCTTGAGCGCGGTCGGGAGGCACGGAGCATGGCACCATTCCTGCCCACGAGGTTGTTTCCGGGGAGGCGGCATTGACTGAGGCGGCGAGGCAGGCGGCGGCCGACCTGGCCGAGCTGCGGGCCGGCACGGCCGACGGGGTGGCCACGGGACAGCCGGTGCTGGACCGCCTGGTCGCGCTGCTCGACCTGGAGCGGATCGAGGAGAACATCTTCCGCGGGGTCAGCCCCGCGCAGTCGCCGGTGCGGGTGTTCGGCGGGCAGGTGGCCGGGCAGGCGCTGGTCGCCGCCGGCCGGACCGTGCCGGCCGAGCGCAAGGTGCACTCGCTGCACGCGTACTTCATCCGGCCCGGCGACCCGAGCGTCCCGATCGTGTACGAGGTCGACCGCATCCGTGACGGCCGCACGTTCACCACGCGGCGGGTCATCGGGATCCAGCGCGGCAAGGCGATCTTCTCGCTGTCCGCTTCGTTCCAGCAGCCCGAGCCGGGCGCGGACCACGCCGAGCCCATGCCGATCGTGCCCGACCCCGAGACGCTGCCGACGCGCGCGGAGATCATGCGCAAGCACGCGGACAAGCTCGGCGACTTCGCGCGGCTGCCCCGGCCGATCGACATCCGGTACGTGACCGACCCGCCGTGGGAGCTACGCGACCGCGGCCCGGCCGAGGCACGCAGCCAGGTGTGGATGCGCGCGGACGGCAGCCTGCCCGGCAACGAGCTGCTGCACGTCTGCGTGCTGACCTACGCGTCCGACATGACGCTGCTCGACGCCGTGCTGGTCCGGCACGGCGCGTACTGGGGGCTGGACAACGTGCTCGGCGCGAGCCTCGACCACGCGCTGTGGTTCCACCGGCCGTTCCGCGCGGACGAGTGGTTCCTCTACGACTGCGTCTCGCCGAGCGCGTCGGGCGCGCGCGGCCTCGCGACCGGTCGCTTCTTCGCCCGGGACGGCACCCTGATCGCCACGGTCGTCCAGGAAGGGCTACTGCGAATCCTCGACTGACTCGCGGGTTGGTCGTTGTCACGGTGGCGGGGGAGTAGGAAGATTCCTCACTCTGCCCTGCTCTCTCCGGGAGTCGCCGTGCAACCTCGTCCGCTCAGAATGCTCATCCTGCTCGCCGGGCTGGTGCTGCTCATCGGCGTCGTCGGTGCCCTGTCGCCGGTGTCGTCGGTGTCCGCCCAGGACCGCGGCGACCTCGGCGCCGACCTCGACGCCATCCTCAACAACCCCGGCCTCGCCGGCGCCGACGTCGGCCTCGTCGTGAAGACCCTGGACGGCGAGACCCTCTACCAGCGCAGCAGCGACCGCCGTCAGCAGCCGGCGTCCAACGCCAAGCTCGCCACGAGCGCGGCCGCGCTCGAGGTCCTCGGACCGGACCACACGTTCTCGACGACCGTCGCGAGCCCGGCCCACCGGCTCGGCCACGTCCTCGACGGCGACCTCTACCTCAAGGGCACCGGCGACCCGACCATGCTCGCCACCGACTACGACACCCTCGCCAAGCAGGTGGCCGACAGCGGCGTCACCAGCGTGCGCGGCCGGCTCGTCGCCGACGACACGTGGTTCGACGACACCCGGCTCGGTCTCGGCTGGGCCTGGGACGACGAGCCGTACTACTACAACGCGCAGATCTCCGCGCTGACCGCCGCGCCGGACACCGACTTCGACGCCGGCTCGATCATCATCCGCGTCGAGCCCGGGACGAACGGCAGGGCCAAGGTCACGACCGAGCCGCCGACCGACTACGTCAAGATCCGCAACACGGCGACGACCGGCGCGGCCGGCTCCGACGACACGATCTCGGTCGACCGGCAGCACGGGTCGAACCTGTTCACCGTGTCCGGCTCGATCCCCGCCGGCGGCGGCGCGGACAGCGAGTTCATGGCGGTCTGGGAGCCGACCGGCTACGCCGCCGCCCTCTTCCGCGACGCGCTGAAGGCCCACGGCGTGCGGGTCCAGGGCCCGACCACCCGCGGCGCGACCCCGGCCGGCGCGAAGCAGTACGCGTCCCGCGAGTCGATGCCGCTGCGTGAGCTGCTGGTGCCGTTCCTCAAGCTCAGCAACAACATGCACGCCGAGATCCTGACCAAGACCATGGGCCGGGCGACCGCGGGCGAGGGCAGCTGGGACGCCGGGGAGGCCGCGGTGGCCGATGTCCTGCCCACGCTGGGCGTGACCGGCCGGCTGTCGCTTGTGGACGGCTCCGGCCTGTCCAGGATGGACCAGATCGCGCCCGACCAGCTGGCCGCGCTGCTCGGCGGCGCCGCGGGGCGGCCGTGGTTCGGCACCTGGTACGAGGCGCTGCCGATCGCCGGCAAGGCCGACCGCATGGTCGGCGGCACCCTGCGCAACCGGATGCGGGGCACGCCCGCGGAGGGCCGGGTGCACGCGAAGACCGGTTCGCTGACCGGCGTGAGCGGGCTGTCCGGCTACGTCGACACCGCGGGCGGCGAGCGCCTGGTCTTCTCGATGGTCACCAACAACTCGATCGGCATCGACGCGAAGACGATCGAGGACGCCGTCGCGATCCGGCTCGCGTCCGAGGGCGGTGCCGCGGCGACGACCCGCGCGCCGCGGGTGACCAAGGTCGAGCCCGGGCCGCGGCAGGGCGCCAACTACACGGCGGACCTGGAGTGCAGCTGGCTCAAGGCCTGCTGACCGGAAGTGGGGGGGGGGGGGGGGGGGGGGGGGGGG
>NZ_DATBKY010000269.1:0-4579 GCF_036555685.1 Actinophytocola sp.
GTCGTGGTCGACCACGCCGACGATCGCTTTCAGCAGCGAGGACTTGCCGGCCCCGTTCGGCCCGATGATCCCGAGCCAGCTGCCGGCCGGCACCTCGACGTCCACATCGGACGCGACGACCTTCGTGCCGTAGCGGGCCCGCACCCCGCGCAGCGCCAGCGCGGTCACCGGATCTGCCCGCGGTTGCGCCACAGCACGAGCACGAAGAACGGCGCGCCGGTGAACGCCGTGATCACGCCGATCGGCAGCTCGGCCGGCGCGAAGGCGGTGCGCGCGATGTGGTCGGTGATGATCAGGAACGTCGCGCCGCCGACCAGCGACAGCGGCACCACCACCCGGTAGCTCGCGCCCGCGAGCAGCCGGACGATGTGCGGCACCACGATGCCGACGAACCCGATCAGCCCGCTCACCGCGACCGCCGCCGCGGTGGCGAGCGACGCGGCGAGCAGCACGACGATCCGCACCCGGCCGGGGTGGATGCCGAGCGACGTGGCCTCGTCGTCGCCGACCGCGAGCACGTCCAGCAGCCGCCCGCACATGCACAGCACCACGCCGGCGAGCCCGATGTACGGCAGCGTCAGCAGCACCTCGCGCCAGCCCGTCGTGTTCAGCCCGCCGAGCATCCAGCTGTAGACCTGCTTGATCGTGTCCGTGTTGAGCTGCTGGACGAACGTCTGGATCGCGGTGAGGAACGACGCGACCGCGACACCGGCGAGCAGCAGCACCGCGGTCCCACCGCCCGCCGAGCGGCCGAGCACCCACGTCAGCGTCACGCCACCGATCGCCCCGGCGAACGCGGCGAGTGGCAGCGGCCCGATGATCCACCCGGTGACCGAGGGCGCCGCGACGACCACGATCGTCGCCGCCATCCCGGCGCCGGCGGCCGCGCCGAGCAGGTATGGGTCGGCGAGCGGGTTGCGGAACACGCCCTGGAACGCGGCGCCCGCCATCGCGAGCGCCGCGCCGACGAGGCCCGCGAGGATCACCCGCGGCAGCCGGATCTCCCAGACGATCGCCGCCTCGGTCGGCGAGAGCGGCGAGCGGCCGCCGGTCAGCTGCGCCCAGACCTCGGCCACGACCCGCGTCCAGCCGAGGTTGGCCGCGCCGAGCAGCGTCGAGACCGCGATGACGACGACGAGCGCGAGCACCGACACGACCAGCACCGCCGGCCGCAGCCGGGTCGGCGCGACGCGCGGCCGGCCGGTGTCGCGGCTCGTCGTCGTGACCATCAGCCCTTGCTCGCCTTGTCCACGGCGTCGGCGACGTCCTGGGCGAGGTCGACCACCCGGGGACCCCAGCGCGAGGCGAGGTCGTCGTCGAGCGCGACGACGTTGCCGTCCTTGACCGCCTCGAGGTTGGCCCAGCCGGGACGCTTCGCGACAGCCTCGGCGTTCTGCTGGCAGCACTTGGTGTCGGCCAGGAAGATCAGGTTCGGGTTCGCCTTGAGGATGGCCTCGTTGGACAGCTGCGGGTAGCCGCCGGAGTCCTTGTCGGCCGGGTCGGCGATGTTGGCCAGCCCGAACATGCCGTAGACCTGGCCGATGAACGTCTTCGAGGTCGCGCTGTAGAGCGTCGTGTCCAGCTCGTGGTAGTAGGTCAGCGGCTTCTTAAGCTTGGGCGCGTCCGCGGCGAGCTTCTCCATCCCGGACTTCGTCCGGTCGGCGAGATCCTTGCCCTCGTCGGCGTGTCCGGTGGCCTTCCCGATGAGCTCGATGCCGGCGTAGACGTCGTCGAGCGTCGCGGCCGCGGGGACGAGCAGCACCTGGCGCTTGAGCTGCTTGAGCTGCGCGACGATGTCGTCGGCGTCGTCGGAGAGGACCACGAGGTCCGGGTCGTAGGCCGCGATCGCCTCGACGTTGGGCGTGAGCCCGGAGAGCTTGGTCCTGGGCACCTCGGGCGGGTAGTTGGACTGGTCGTCCACCGCGACGACCTGCTTGCCGGCGCCGACGGCGAACAGCGTCTCGGTGTTGCTGGCCGACAGCGAGACGATGCGCTCGGGTTCCTTGTCGATCGTCACCGGGTCGCCGGTCGGCGGGGTGACGGTGACCGGGAACTGCTTCGCCGTTTCCTTCGGCGCGCTGCTCTCGTCGGCGCGCTCGGCGCAGCCGGCCGTCACGAGGACGGCGGCGAGGGTGACGGCCGCGAGACGTCGCGCGCGCCTGCGGATGGTTTCGGACATGGACCACCTCGGTCGTCGGCCCGGGCGGGCAGGCGGGCGACCGCGGGTCGCGACGCCGCATCCCAGAACCCGGGGCGGTTGGCGTCGACGCGGGGAGTGGTAGGCGACCTGGCTCGGGCACGCTTCGCGCGCCTCCACAGTTGCGGGACAGCGCCGGGTTCACACCGGACTTCGCTACCACCTGCCGCGGCCGTTGTGGTGGGCCGCGGACTGTTCGCGTCACCGGTCAGGGGCTGACCAGCAAAAGGACGTTACCACCGGTAGCCGGGTCAGGCGGACTCGCGTTCCACCAACTCTGTCGGCAGCACCACCGGGTCGCCCACGGGGTCGCCGCCGATCTGGGTCAGCAGGAGCTCCGTCATCGTGCGGGCCTGGTCCACCACCGGCTGGTGGATGGTCGTCAGCGGCGGCTCGGTGTGCTTGGCCATCTCGATGTCGTCGTAGCCGACCACCGACACGTCCGCCGGGACGACGCGGCCGGCCGCGCGCAGCACGCGCAGGGCGCCGATCGCCATCAGGTCGTTCGCCGCGAAGACGCCGTCGATGTCGGGGTGGCGGTCCAGCAGGCCGGCCATGGCCGCCTCGCCCGACTCGCGGGTGAAGTCGCCGTACGCCACGCGGTCGGGCTTGCGGCCCGCCGCGGACAGCGCGCGCTCGTAGCCCGCCAGGCGGTCGTAGCCCGCCGTCATGTCCTGCGGGCCGGCGATCGTCGCGATCCGGCGGCGGCCCACGTGCAGCAGCCGCTCCGCCGCCAGCTGCGCGCCGCCCACGTTGTCGACGTCCACGTACGACAACCCGGGCAGGTGGCGCTGCGGGCGGCCGCCGACAACGGTGGGTATCCCGGCCTCCAGCAGGATCCGGGGGAGCGGGTCCTCGTCGTGCATCGACGCGAGCAGGACGCCGTCCACGTGTCCACTTCGGACGTAGTCGGCCAGCTGTGCGTGTTCGGCGTTGTTCTGCGCGTTCACCAGCACGAGCTGCACGCCGGTGCCGATCAGCGCCTGCGAGGTCGCGATGATGATGTTGCCCAGGTACGGGTCGGACAGCACCGTCGCGTCCGGCTCGCGCATCACCAGCGCCACCGAGTCCGTCCGCCGCATCGCGAGCGAGCGCGCGGCCCGGTTCGGCACGTAGCCCAGGCGCCCGACCGCCGACTCGACCGCGTCCTTGACCTCCGGCGACACCCGCGGCGAGCCGTTGATCACGCGCGACACCGTCGCCCGGGAGACCCCCGCCTCCGCGGCCACCGTGTCCAGCGTCGGCTTGCGCCGGACCGATGCGTCGCTCATGCGTCGATGCCGTTCGTCCTCATCACCTGCCGGTACCAGTGCGCGCTGTCCTTCCAGGTACGCACCTGGGTTTCATAGTCCACGTGGACGATGCCGAACCGCTTCGCGTAGCCGTGGGCCCACTCGAAGTTGTCCAGCAGCGACCACACGAAGTATCCACGAAGGTCGACCCCGGACTCGATGGCCTCGTGCACGACGGCCAGGTGGTCGCGCAGGTAGGAGATGCGCTCGTGGTCGGCGACGACGCCGTCGGCGGCCGGCTCGTCGTCGAACGCGGCGCCGTTCTCGGTGATCATCAAGGGGACGGGCGCGTACTCCTCGTGCACCCGGTGCACGACCGCGCGCAGGCCCTGCGCGTCGATCGCCCACCCCATGGCGGTGGCCGGACCCGGCTGCTCGACGAACCGGACGTCCGCGCACCCCGGCCACGGCGACGGACCGGTCGCGCGGGCACCCGCGTCCACGAGCGTCGGCGTGTAGTAGTTGACGCCCAGCAGGTCGATCGGCGCGGAGATCGCCGCGAGGTCCTCGTCGGACACGAAGGACCAGTCGGTCAGCATCGCGGTGTCGCGCAGCACGTCGGCGGGGTAGCTGCCGCGGAACAGCGGGTCGAGGAACAGCCGGTTGGCCAGCCCGTCGATCCGCCGCACCGCCGCGGTCGCCTCCGGCGAGGTCGCGCCCGGCAGCACCGCGGACAGGTTCAGCGTGATCGACACCTGCGCGCCCGCCGGCAGCGTGGCCCGCAGCGCGTCGGTGCCGAGCCCGTGCGCCAGGAGCAGGTGGTGCGCCGCGCGCAGCGACAAGGTCGGGTCGGTCCGGCCCGGCGCGTGCACCCCGGCCGCGTACCCGAGGAAGGCGGCACACCACGGCTCGTTCAGCGTGGTCCACACCGGCACCCGGTCGCCCAGCCGCTCGCCGACGAGCGCCGCGTACTCGGCGAACCGGAGGGCGGTGTCGCGCACGCCCCACCCGCCGGAGTCCTCCAGCTCCTGCGGCAGGTCCCAGTGGTACAGCGTGAGCACGGGCGTGATCCCGTACGCCGCCAGCTCGTCCACCAGCCGCTCGTAGTGGTCGAGGCCCGCGACGTTCGCCGGGCCCTTGCCGCCGGGCT
>NZ_DATBKY010000270.1:0-2342 GCF_036555685.1 Actinophytocola sp.
ACGGCCACGCGCCCGGGCTCGAGCGCGTGCAGGACCTGGGCATCGGCGCGGTCACGTTCCCCGCGTCCGGCAACCCGGAGGACCTCGCGCTGCTGCTCGCCGACACGCACGGGGCGAGCCTCGTCGTCACGATCGGGTTCCAGGCGACGCTCAGCGAGTTCCTCGACCGTGGCCGCTCCGGGTCCAACCCGTCCACGTTCCTCACCCGGCTCAAGCTCGGCAGCAAGATCGTCGACGGCAGGGCCGTCGCGACGCTGCACCGCAGCCGCGTCTCGATCGGCGCCGTCGTGGTGCTCGTGCTCGCGGCGCTCATCGCGGTCGCCGTCGCCTTGGCGGTGTCGGGTGTGGGCGGGGCCTACGCCGGCTGGGCGGCCGACACCTGGAACAGCTTCGTCACCTGGATCGAGGGGCTCTTCTCGTGATCTCCCTGCGCTACCACGTCATCTCGATCGCCGCGGTCCTCCTCGCGCTCGCCGTCGGCGTCGTGCTCGGCTCGACCACGCTGTCCCGCACGCTGCTCTCCGGCCTCACCAACGACAACGACCAGCTCGTCAACCAGGTCCACGACCTCGAGACGCAGCGCAACGCCCAGAACGCGCGCCTGGCCGACGCCGACAGCTTCGCGACCCAGGTCGGCCCGATGGCCGTGCGCGGCCAGCTCGACCAGCGCACCGTCGTGCTCATCACCACCGCCGACGCGAACCCCGAGGACCGTGACGCGCTCAAGAGCCTCCTGGCCGACGCGGGCGCCCGCGTCACCGGCGAGGTCCAGCTGACCGACGACTTCAGCAACCCGGAGAAGGCCGACCAGCTCAAGGACATCGTCCCGCGCCTGCTCCCGGCCGGCGTTCGGCTGCCGACCGTCTCCGACCCCGGCACGCTCGCCGGCGGCCTGCTCGGCCCGCTGCTGCTGATCAGCAGGGCCGACAACAAGCCGCAGGCTTCCGCGGACGAGACCGCGGCCGCGCTCGCCGCGCTCTCCGAGGGCGGCTTCATCAAGGCCGGCTCGGACATCGAACCCGCGCAGCTCGCGATCGTGCTGACCGGTGGCGCCGCGAAGGGCGACGGCGCGGGCGACCGCGCGGCCACCCTCGCCCGGTTCGCCACCCAGGTGGACCGCTCCGGCGCCGGTACCGTGCTCGCCGGCTCCGCGGGCTCGGCCGACGGCGCCGGTGCGGTCGGCGTGGTCCGCGCGGACACCGCCGCCACGTCCATCATGTCCACAGTGGACAACGTAGGCACGCCGGCCGGTCGCGTGGTGACGGTGCTCGCCCTGCGCGAGCAGCTTGACGGCAAGGCGGGCCGGTACGGCAGCGCCGGAAACGCGGAGTCGCCGGCACCGGGTGCGCCGGCCGAGTGACCCGCGCGGTCGCGCAAGAGCGAGACGAACCATCAACACAGTGTCACCACACCGCGCGCGACCGCGTGTCGAGCGAGGTCGCGCCGGGCAGGTGATACGGTGAAACCCCGTGGAGAGTCAGGCGGGCAGCCCAGCTGCGAACGGAATCGCCAGTAACGGTCATGGACCGAAGGTCAGTCCACGGGGGGCGTCTCTGGTGCAACACTCACGCACGACCAAGTACGTGTTCGTGACGGGTGGGGTTGCGTCGTCCCTCGGCAAGGGCCTCACCGCGTCCAGCCTCGGTCAGCTGCTCACCGCTCGCGGTCTGTGGGTCACGATGCAGAAGCTCGACCCGTACCTCAACGTGGACCCGGGCACCATGAACCCGTTCCAGCACGGCGAGGTGTTCGTCACCGAGGACGGCGCGGAGACCGACCTCGACGTCGGCCACTACGAGCGGTTCCTCGACCGCGACCTCGCCGGCCGGGCCAACGTCACGACCGGCCAGGTCTACTCGAGCGTGATCGCCAAGGAGCGCCGCGGCGAGTATCTCGGCGACACCGTGCAGGTCATCCCGCACATCACCGACGAGATCAAGGCGCGCATCCGGGGTATGGCCGAGCCGGGGGAGGACGGCAACGCGCCGGACGTCGTCATCACCGAGATCGGCGGCACGGTCGGGGACATCGAGTCGCTGCCGTTCCTCGAGGCAGCCCGCCAGGTCCGCCACGACGTCGGCCGGGACAACTGCTTCTTCCTCCACGTGTCGCTCGTGCCCTACCTCGCGCCGTCCGGGGAGCTCAAGACCAAGCCGACCCAGCACTCGGTCGCCGCGCTGCGCAACATCGGTATCCAGCCAGACGCCGTCGTGTGCCGGGCCGACCGCGAGGTGCCGAGCGGGCTCAAGCGCAAGATCGCGCTCATGTGCGACGTCGACATCGACGCCGTCGTGGCCGCGCCGGACGCGCCGTCGATCTACGACATCCCCAAGGTGCTGCAC
>NZ_DATBKY010000271.1:0-30632 GCF_036555685.1 Actinophytocola sp.
CGGTCGCCGGCGTGCGTCGCCACGAACTCGGCGACGCTGCGCGGGCGCAGGTCCACCCAGTGCTCCCGCACGTAGCCCAGGCAGTCCTCCCGTCGCCCGGGCCCGTGGACGACCGTCCAGCCGGCCGGCACGTCGGCGAACGCGGGCCACAGCGAGTGCTGGTTCTCCTCGTTGCGCAGGACGGTGTAGTTCGCGCCCGGCACTTCGAACGGGTTGCTCATCCGTTCCTCTCCTCCCGGCTCAGGCGGCCTCCGCGGCCTCGCCGTCGATGTGCTTGGCCAGCCCGGCCACGGTCGGGACATCGAACAGCACGTTGATCAGCAGATCGACATCGAGCTCGGTCCGCATCCGCGCCAGCAGGCGCATCGCCTGCAGCGACTGGCCGCCGAGGTCGAAGAAGCTGTCGTCGATCCCGACCTGGGGCACCTCGAGCACCGAGCTGAAGATCGCGCACAGCGACTCCTGCAGCGGCGTCTCCGGTGCCCGGTAGCCCGTCACCGCGTCGAAGTCCGGCTCCGGCATCGCGTCGCGGTCCAGCTTTCCGTTGGGGGTCAACGGAAGGGAGGCCAGCGCGACGAATGCGGCGGGAACCATGTAGTCGGGCAGCGTCTCCCTGGCGTGCGCGCGCAACGCACCCAGGTCGACCTCACCCGACTCGGGCACGACGTAACCGACCAGCCGCTTCTCCCCGAGTTCCAGCTCGCGCACCACGACCACGGCGTGCGCGACGCCGGGGAAGCCGGACAGCGCCGCCTCCACCTCGCTCAGCTCGATCCGGAACCCCAGGATCTTCACCTGGCTGCTCGCCCGGCCGACGAACTCGATCAGACCGTCCTCACGGCGGGCGAGGTCGCCCGTCCGGTACATGCGGGCACCCGGCTCGCCGAACGGGTCCGCGACGAACCGCTCCGCGGTCAGCTCCGTGCTGCCGAAGTAGCCACGCGCGACACCCCGGCCGGAGATGTAGATCTCGCCCTCCACGCCGGCCGGGACCGGCGCGAGCCGGTCATCGAGGATGTGGATCGTGACGTCGGAGAGAGGCGCGCCGACCGGCACCACCGTGCCCGGCCGGTAGTCGGCGGGCAGCGGGTGGTGCGCGGAGAACAGCGTGCCTTCGGTGGCGCCGTACATCGCCCTGATGACGACGTCCGGGCAGACGTCGAGTACCTGGCGTACCGCGGCCGGCGCGATCATGTCGCCACCGGTGAGGATCTCGCTCACCCCGGTGAAGGTCTCCGGGGCGACCTCCGCGAGCACGCGGAACAGGCCCGCCGTCACGTGGATCCCGGTGATCCCCTCCTCGGCGATCAGCCGGCGCAGCGTGGCCGGCTCCAGGTTCCCCGGCGGGGCGACGACGATCTGGCCGCCGTGCAGCAGCGGCATCCAGATCTCGTAGGTCGACACGTTGAACGCGTACGGCGCCACCATCAGCACCCGGGCGTGCCGCTCCACCGTCCACTGCGGATCGAAGATGAGCCGCACCGCGTCCCGGTGGGTCACCGCGACGCCCTTGGGCCGGCCGGTCGAGCCAGACGTGTGGATCACGTAGGCCAGCTGGTCGGGGTGGATCGGCACCGCGGGGTCGCTGACGGGCTGCCCGGCCGTGGCCGGATCGTCGTCGACTATCACGGTCGGCACACCGGTCGGCAGGCCGCCCGCGAGCTTGGCGGTGTCGGCCAGCAGCACCACCGGGGCCGAGTGGTCCACCACCCACTGCCTGCGGTCGGCCGGGTAGCCCTCGTGCACCGGCACGTAGCCGGCACCGGCCTTGACGGTGGCCAGGATCGCCACCACCAGGTCGATGGACCTCTCCAGCAGTACCGCGACCCGGTCGTCCTGGCGGACGCCGAGCCCGATGAGCCGGTGCGCGAGCTGGTTCGCCCGCTCGTCCAGCTCCCGATAGGTCAGCCGGGCCGGGCCGGCGGACACGGCCACCGCGTCCGGCGTCCGGGCGACCTGCTCGGCGAATCGCACCGGTATCGAGACAGTCTCCATCACACCGCTCCCATTGCGTGTCGCCGTGGACTAGCTGGCCAGCTCGGTCGGCTCGTCCGGCGCGTCGGAGTCCCGGAACGCCTTGAGTGCCAACGGTCCGTCGAAGATGTCGCGCGTACCGGACACCCCGGACAGCATCCGGGCGAAGTCGATCTTGCGTGGGCGCAGGCGCCGCGGGTCGATGCTCTGCTGTGCCGCCTCCCAGTAGTCCTCCTTGGACTTCGTGCGGTCGTAGAAGAAACGCACGAACTCCAGCAGCGAGTTGAGGAAGTCGCGGTAGTTGCGCTCGTAGCGCTCGAACAGCTCCGTCTCCTGGTCCGGGTTGCGCAGCGCCAGGTCGGCGGTCTCGGCCAGGCCGAGGGAACCACGCAGGGTCAGGCCGACCCCGGTCGAGAGCAACGGGTCGATGAACGCCGCCGAGTCACCGACCAGCGCCCAGCCCGGCCCGTAGAACTTGTTACAGGTGTAGGACCAGTCCTTGATCGTGCGGTAGCCGCTGACCCGGGTGGCGCCCTCGGTTAGCGAGGTGATCTCGTCGGCCGCGGCGAGCTCGGCGGCGTGCAGCTCCTCCAGCGTCTTGCCGGACTTCTTGAACTCGTCGATCGGCGTCACGTAGCCGACGCTGACCGTCCCGTCCGACAGCGGGATGAACCAGAACCAGCCGTGCGGGCGGTTCTCGGTGAGCGTGTCGCCCCAGCGGGTGCCGCCGTAGCGCCGGCAGTTCTGGAAGTACGCCCAGACCGCGAGATTGCGCAGGTCGTCGTGGTAGTCGATGAGCCCGAACTTGCGCGCCAGCAGGTGCTGCTGGCCCGTCGCGTCGACCAGCAGCCGGCAGCTCACGGTCGTCGGCTCGGCGTCGCCCTTGCGCAGGTAGCGCACGCCGACGGCACGCTCGCCGTCGAAGATCGCGTCCTGGACGGTCGCCTCCTCGATGACCAGCGCACCCAGCTCGCGGGCCCGGGCGAGCAGCACCGAGTCGAAGTCCGCGCGGCGGACCTGGAAGGTGTACTCGTACTCCGACGCCTCGGTGAACCGGAAGTCCCACGTGCCCTGGTTTCGCCCCCACAGCAGCGAGCCGCCGTACTTGCGGACGAAGCCCATGTTGTCCAGCCGCTCGCGGAGGTCCAGTGCCTCGATCGTGGGCATCGAACCGGTGATCAGCGACTCACCGATGTGGTACCTGGGAAACTTCTCCTTCTCCAGCACGAGCACCTTGTGGCCCTGCTTGGCCAGTAGACCCGCAGTCGCCGAACCGCCGGGACCGCCACCGATAACGACGACGTCGAAGTCGTCCTTGCCTGCCATATTCGTGTTCCCTCCGTGTCGCATCGCTTGGCTGTCAGTTCCCGTTGCGGTTGCGCTGTGTCTCCACGGCTTGGTAGAGGTTCTTGATGTTGGAACTGCCGAACGTGCTCGCGCCGGCCCGCTCGATGATCTCCAGGAAGATGGTGTTCCGTGGGTGTACGGACGTGGCGAAGATCTGGTACAGCTGGCCGTCGTGGTCCTCGTCGAGGAGTATGTTCAGCGCCTGCAGGTCGCCGATGCTGTGCCGGTCGGGCCGCACGCGCTCGGCCAGCGCGGTGTAGTACGTGTCCGGAGTGGACAGAAGTTCGACGCCGCGTTCACCGATCTGGCGCACGGAGGAGAGGATGTCGCCGGTGCGCAGAGCCATGTGCTGCACGCCGGGTCCGCCGTGGTCCTTCAGGAAGTCGTCGACATGGCCCGGCTCGAGGGAAACGTCGGCCTCGATCAGTGTCAGCGTGACGGCGCGTGACTTGCTCTGCACCACCTTGATGAACATCGCCTGGTCGCCCGCCTCGATCCGCTCGGTGAGCGTGAGGTCGAAGTCCAGCGCCCGCTGGTAGTACTCGACGGTCGCGTCGATCGACCCCGGCTCGACGGCGACTGCGAAGTGGTCGATCGCCAGTAGCCCGGTGCCGGCGCCCTGGCCGTCGGTCGCCGCGACGAGCCCTTGCGAGTCGTGCGCGGCGGACCCGTCCGGACGCTGCACGAAGGTGTGCGTCACGTCGCCGAATCCGATGATCGTCGCGGTCACGATGCCGTCTCGCTCGGCGGGCGGCGAGACGGGCCGGGCACCGCCGCGCACGGCCGCGGCGAAGGCGGCGGTCGCGTCCGGCACCCGTAAGCCGATGTTCGCCACACCGGCGCCGTGCCGCTCCACATAGGCGGCCGCGGGGTGGTCGTCCGTGAGCGGCGTCGTCAGCACCAGGTCGATATCACCCTGCCCGACACAGAACGACCGCACCGTCGCCTGCTCGTCATCCGGGCCGCTGATCGCGCGGACCGTGCACCCGTAACCGTCGACGAGCCAGTCGAGGTGCTGGTCGATGTCGTCGACGTAGAATTCGACGTAGTCGATCGCCATGTTCTCGAAAACGTGCGTACGCGCTGTGGTCATCAATCCTCCCGGTCGTGACCCGAGGCTGACATCCGGCGGGCGCCACCTGCATCTTCCCTATTGCCAGGCCGATCGGCACGTTGTGATAACCGGGTTACACCAGCAGGTTGCTACCGTCGACCTCCGGAGACCACCGCGTCGCTGGTGGCCAATTCAGCGTGAAGGTCGAGGAGTCCGGGAAATGACTGTTGCCGAGGTATCTTCGTCATCGGGCGCACAGCCGAACCGTTTTCCGTTGTCAGCGAACCTCGAACTGTTCTGCATTTTCGACAAAGGCGACGACGAAGGCGCGTTCGGGCCCCGGCACCTGGTCAACCTGGGCTGGCGGGTGGCCGGCGAGATCGACGTCGACGCCCTGCGCGGTGCGCTGCACGACGTCGTCGAGCGGAACGAGATCCTGCGTACCGAGGTGGTGCGCACCAACGGCGACAAGTTCCAGCGGGTGCATCCGGCCTCTCCGCCCGAGGTCGTCGTGGTGGACCTGCCGGCCGACGACACGCGGCCCCGCGACGAGCGCGTGGACGAGTTCATCAACGAGATCGAGTACTCCGAGTTGAGCGTCTCGCAGCTGCCGCATGTCCGGGCGGTGGTCGGGCGCTTCGACGAGCGCGACGCCGTGCTGGTGCTGCTCACCCACCACACCGCGAGCGACGGCTACTCGATGGGCGTGCTGATCCGCGAGCTCGCCGCGTTCTACGCCGAGCGCAAGGGTTTCGGGGCCGCCGGCCTTCCCGAGCCGGTGCAGTACAAGGAGTTCTCGTCCTGGCAGCGGGAAAGCCTCGCGTCCGCGGAAGCGGATCGCTGCCGCGCCTACTGGCGGGACAAGCTGCGCGGCGCGCAGATGTCCATGTTCGAGATGGACCAGCCGGAGGGCGTGCCGTACGGGTACGCGGTGCACCGCCAGATCTACCCGGCCGAGCTGTCCGCCGCCGTCCAGAACCTGGCCACGGGACTGCGCGCGTCGCCGTTCATGGTGCTGCTCGCCGCGTTCAGCGCACTGCGGCACAAGATCACGGGCGAGACGGACGTCGTCACCCCGATACTCACCTCCGGGCGTGCCGAGATGCGCTTCGCGGAGGTCGTCGGTCCGTTCTTCAACCTCGTTCCGCTGCGCACCGACCTCGGCGACTGCCCGTCGTTCGCCGCCCTGGTCCACCGGACCAGGGCGACCTGCCTGGAGGCCTACGCCAACGAGCTGCCGTTCGCGGACATCGCGGCCGAGGCGCCGGAGCTCAACAAGCCCTACGCCGTCGGGAACCTCGCGGCCTGTGCGTTCCAGTCGTTCCAGTTCCCGGACACGATGGACGAGACCACGGTCGGCGGCCTCACCTACACGGAGGTGCGCCGGCGGGTGCAGTCCTGCCAGGACACCTCGGAGATCCCCAACGGGATCGTGTTCACCCTGGACCTGCTGCCGTCCGGGGAGATCGCCGCGCACGCGAGGTACAGCAAGGCGGACTTCCTGGAGACCACGATCGAGAAGCTGGTCGGGGACTACCGCGAGATCCTCGCGCTGGCCACGACCAACCCCACGATCGCGTTGCGGGACCTCTGAGCACCCACCTGCGCCACAAAGGACGTTCGGCGCCCGGCGACCATGTGTCGCCGGGCGTTGAACGTTCCTGCTCAGTACCGGACGACGGCGCGGAAGCGCACCTCGCCCTTGTCGACCCTCGCCACGGCCGCCGCGATGTCCTCCTTCGCGAAGGTCTGCACGAGCGGGGTGACCCTGCCGCTGGCCACGATGTCGAGTGCCTCCCGCAGGAACCCGGCGCCGTTGTGCGTCGCGCCGAGAATCTTCTGGTCCAGCGCGAAGAACGGGTGGGCGGCGGGGATGGCGAACGCGTCCTGCACGTCGATGCCGGCGAGCACGAGCCGGCCGCCGACCCGCAGCCCGGCGAGCGTCTCGGCCGCGGCGGCATAGGACGGGCTCGTGGTGACGATGACGTCGGCGCCGCCCACCTCCCGCAGTCGCCGCCCGTCCGTGACGACGAGGTCCGCGCCGAGGCTTCTGGCGATCTCGTGCTTGTCGGGCGAGGACGTGATCGCGACGGTCTCGAAGCCGCACGCCTTCGCGAACTGCACCGCGAGGTGGCCGACCGCGCCGATGCCGGCCACGGCGACCCGCTCGTGTGGCTTCGGGTCGGCGGCGCGGATGGCCGACCAGCCGGTGTAGCCCGCGCAGAGTACGGGTGCGGCCAGCTCGTCGCTCAACGCGTCGGGGATGCGCACGGTCTGGTCGGCGGCGACGACCAGGTACTCCGCCTGGCCGCCCTGCACGGTGAACCCGGTCGAGACGGGCGCCGCGCACAGGATCGCGGCGGTGCCGCTCACCGGCCGGCCGAGCCGGCAGTAGTCGCACCGTCCACAGGTGCCGCGGATCCAGGTGGTGCCGAGCCGGTCGCCCACCGCACGGGAGGTGACGCCCGCGCCGACCGCGACCACCTCACCCACCGGCTCGTGACCGGGGATGGCCGGGGCGAATGACGGAAACGGCAGCTTGCCCTGCCCCGCGGCGACGTCGTTGCCGCAGATACCGCAGGCCCGCACCCTGAGCAACACTTCGCCGGGTCCCGGCTGCGGCGTCGGCACGTCCTGAAGTACCCACCCGGCGCTGACTCCCGGAATTACCACTGCCTTCACGGCCCACTCCAAACTCAGACGACGCACCCATCATCTCCGCCTCGAACCCGGGCGCCGTTCTTCCAAAGATGCGCGATAGGAGACCCGGTCGAATTTCCGCACGGCGAATGCCGCATCCCGCGCCGGAGAACGGCGCAACAACGGAGATGCCGCTCGCCTCGGCAGATGTGAGGCTTTTCGCATGGCGGCTTTCGATGGCAAGACAGTTCTCATTACCGGCGGCGGCAGCGGCATCGGGCTGGCCACCGCGCGCCAGCTCGTCGAGGCCGGCGCCAACGTGGTGCTCGCCGGACGTCGCGTCGAGACGATCGACCTGGCGGCGAAGGATCTCGATCCCAGCGGGGACCGGGTGCTCGCGGTCGGCACCGACGTTTCCCGCGAGGACGAGCTGGACGAGCTCGCCACCCGGATCCGCGGCCGCTTCGGCAGGCTGGACGGCGTCTTCGCCAACGCCGGAATGGCCTCCTATAATCCCATCGCCCCACGCGCGGACGTCAGCGACGCCGAATTCGACCGGTATGTCGGCGTCAATTTCAAGGGCGCGTTCTTCACCGTCCAGAAGGCACTGCCGCTGTTCGACAACGGCGGTTCCGTCGTGCTGAACAGCACCTGCCTCGCGCACCGCGGCATGGGCCTGGCGATGGGCCTCGCGACGATGTACGCCTCGACGAAGGCCGCCGTCGCCAGTCTGGCCCGCCTGCTGGCGGCCGACCTGGCGAGCCAGGGCATCCGGGTCAACTCCGTCAGCCCCGGCTTCGTCCGCACGGACATGCTCGACGAGCTCGCCCCCACTGACGAGGCCCGCGACGTGTGCGGGCGGCTGGTGCCCGCCGGCCGGATCGGCACACCGGAGGAGGTCGCCGACGCGGTGACCTTCCTGCTGTCGGACCGGGCGACGTACATCACCGGCCAGGACCTCGGTGTGGACGGCGGCCTCGTCGGCTCCCTGCCGATGAACACGACTGTTCAGCTGTGACACAACCCCACGGATCAAGGAGGTGACCGCGATGGGCCAGGAAGCTGGCACCCGCGCGGTAGTGCTCGGTGGGAGCATCGCCGGCCTGTTTGCCGCCAGGGTGCTCGCGGACGCCTACGACGAAGTGCTGATCGTGGACCGCGACAAGCTGGTCGGCGTCAAGGGCGTGCGGCGGTTCTGCCCCCAGAGCCACCAGGCCAACGGCCTGCTCGCCCGCGGCGTGCAGGTCATGGAGGAGCTGTTCCCCGGGCTCACCAAGGAGATGGTCGACTACGGCGTCCCCACCGGCGACCTGTCCGGCAGCTGCCGCTGGTATGCCCGGGGCAACCGGCTCAAGCAACAGCACGCGGGCCTGACCACCCTCGGCGTGGTCCGGCCGCTGTTCGAGTACTTCATCCGCGAGCGGGTGCAGCAGATCACCAACGTCGCCTTCGTCGAGGAGCACGACATCCTCGGCCTCACCACGACGGCGGACAAGAGCCGGGTCACCGGGGCCCGCGTGCAGCAGCGCGGCACGGACACCGACACGGTCATCGAGGCCGACCTGGTGGTCGACGCCACCGGGCGCGGCTCGCGTACGCCGGTCTGGCTGGAGCAGCTCGGCTACGACAAGCCGTTCGAGGAGCGCAAGAAGATCGACCTCGGCTACGTGACCCAGCACTTCCGGCTGCGCCCCGGTGCCAACGGGTTCGTGAACGACGTGGCGATCAACCAGATCGCGAACGCCGCCGTGCCCCGGGGCAACGTCTTCTTCCTGGTCGAGGACGGCAAGGTGGAGCTGACCACCTACGGCATCCTCGGCGACCACCCGCCCACCGACTACGACGGGCTGATGGAGTGGCTGAAGTCGCTGCCCGCCAAGGACGTCTACGAGACGCTGCGGTACGCGGACCCGGTCGACAAGGCGATGCCGTTCAAGTTCCCGACGACGCTGCGCCGCCACTACCACAAGCTGCGCCGATTCCCGGAGGGCCTCCTGGTCACCGGTGACGCCGTCACCACGTTCAACCCCGTGTACGCACAGGGCATGAGCGTCGCCGCGCTGTGCGCACTGGTCATCCGCCGGCACCTGCACAGCGGCGCCGCGCCGGTACCGCAGGACTACTTCCAGGACCTGGCGAAGGACGCCATCGACCAGGCGTGGGACATGACCAACACGATCGACCTGAGCCTGCCGGGTGTCGAGGGCGACCGCACGTTCAAGGTGCGCATGGGCAACTGGTTCCTGAAGCGGGTGCAGATCGCCGCGACCCGCGACGGCAGGATCACCGCCGAGTACTTCAAGACGGCAGGCCTCATCCAGAAGCCGGAGGCGATGATGCGGCCCGGCTTCGCGTTGAAGGTGCTGTTGAAGTCGCTGCTCGGCCCGTCGAAGGAAAGCAGGGAGCCGTTCACGTTCGAGGTGGCCGCCGGCGTCGAGCCGGCGTTCGGCGAGGCCGCCGAGCTGCCGAAGGCGGCCTGACGATTCCGACTCTCCACATCGGTCACGGGTGTCCCGCGTGGACACCCGTGACCTTGTCCGGGCGAGCAATCCCACCACTGGAGTACCCATGACCACCGCGCATCGCACGTGTCCCATCTGCGACTCCGTCTGTGGCCTGAAGATCGACCTCGACCCGGCCGGCAAGGTCACGAGCGTGACCGGCGACCAGGAGGACCCGTTCACCGGCGGCTACATCTGCCCCAAGGGGGCGAGCTTCGGCCGGCTCGACGAGGACCCGGACCGCCTGCGGCACCCCATGATCCGCGAGGGCGACGAGTGGCGGGAGGCATCCTGGGACGAGGCGTTCCAGGCCGTCGAGCGCGGCATCACCGGCGTCATCGAGAAGTACGGCCGCGACGCGGTCGCCGTCTACTTCGGAAACCCCACCTACCACACGATGGCGGGCTTCCTGTACCGCGTGCCGTTGATCCAGTCGCTGGCGTCCAAGAACGTCTACTCCTCCGGCACGATCGACCACATGCCCAAGCACGTCGCCTGCGGGCACCTCTACGGCGACCCGTTCGCGATCGCCGTCCCGGACATCGACCGGACCGACTACCTCCTCGTCGTCGGCGCGAACCCCATGGAGTCCCACGGCTCCCTGTTCTGCGCCCCCAACATGCCCGCGCGCCTGCGGGCACTGCGTAGGCGCGGCGGCAAGCTGGTCGTGGTCGACCCGCGCCGCACCCGCACCGCGGACGCCGCCGACGAGCACTTCTTCGTCCGCCCCGGCACGGACTCCTTCCTGCTGCTGGGCATCGTGCACACGCTGCTCGAGGAGAACCTCGCCACGGTCACCCACGACGTCAACGGTCTCGACGAACTTCGCGCGCACGTCGAGGAGTTCGACCCCGAGGCCGTCGAGCGGATCTGCGGCGTGCCCGCCGCGGACATCGCCCGGATCGCCCGCGAGCTGGCCGCGGCGCCGACCGCCGCCGTGTACTCGCGCATGGGCGGTTCCGTCGTGGAGTTCGGCACGCTCACCCAGTGGCTGGTCGACGTCATCAACATCCTGACCGGCAACCTGGACAACCCCGGCGGGACCATGTTCACGCGGACCGCCGCGCTCGAGGTGTTCCGCACCGGCCAGCCGTTCGAGTGGGGCCGCTGGCACAGCCGGGTCAAGGGCTTCCCGGAGGTGCTCGGCGAGCTGCCGACCGCCACACTGGCCGACGAGATCGAGACGCCCGGCGAGGGCCAGGTCCGGGCGCTCATCAACATCGGCGCCAACCAGGTGATCGCCGCGCCCAACGGGCCGCGGCTCGGCGAGGCGTTCGATCAGCTGGACTTCATGGTCGCCGTCGACCCCTACCTCAACGAGACCACCAAGCACGCCACCGTGATCCTGCCGCCGCCCCGCATGATGCAGGCCGGGCACTACGACTTCCTGATGCAGATCGTGATGGTGCGCAACTACACGCGCTACTCCCCCGCGATCCTGCCGCTGTCCGACGACCAGCGGTCCGAGGCGGAGATTCTTGCCCGGTTGACGCTGATCGCGGCGGGCGCCGGGGCGGGCGCGCCCCCGGCGGGCGTCGACGAGATGTTCATCAACCAGCTGCTGACCGGGGCGACGCAGATGCCCGGCTCGCCGGTCGAGGGCATGGACGTCGCCGTGCTGCGGGGCACGATCGAGGGCGACGACGGCCCGGAGCAGATCCTCGACACGCTGCTGAAGTTCGGCCCGTACGGCCTCTCGCTCGCGAAGCTGAAGGAGAAGCCGCACGGCATCGACCTCGGCCCGCTGGAGCCACGGCTGAAGGAGCTGCTGACGACGCCGTCCGGCAAGGTCGAGCTGGCTCCCGAGCCGATCGTGTCCGATCTGGACCGGTTGCGTGCCAAGGCGGCCGAGCCCGCGCCGGACGTGGTGCTGATCGGCAGGCGCCAGCTGCGGTCGAACAACAGCTGGCTGCACAACGTCAAACCCCTGATGGGCGGCAGCAACGCGTGCACCCTGCACGTCAACCCGGCCGACGTCGCCAGGTTGGGGCTCGGTGACCGGGCGGTCGTCCGGTCGGCCGCGGGCGAGGTGGTCGTCGCGGTCGAACCGACCGACGTGATCATGCCCGGCGTCGTGAGCCTCCCGCACGGGTGGGGGCACACGGGCAGCCCGCAGCGTGTCGCGGCCGAGCACCCCGGCGTCAACGCGAACGCGTTGACGAACGAGCTCGTCGTGGACGTCCCGTCCGGCAACGCCGTGTTCAACGGCGTTCCGGTCACCGTCAGCCCGCACGAGTAGCAACGAGACACGAGGAGGCAGCGCAGTGCCACGACTGAACGAGCCCGACCGCGAGCGGGAGACCCCGGCGGAGACCGTCGAGGACCTGCAACCGACGCGCATCCACTCGAACCTCGCCAGAGGGATCGTCTGGGCCGACATCCTGGCGGACATCGCCGCGGATGAGGCGGCGCGCCGGCTGCCCGACGCCGCCTGATCCGTACGCGCGACCAGCCATTGCACGACAGGAGACTCTCGATGCCCGAACCCAAGTCCAAGTTCGGCCTGCGCACGGTCGGCATCTATGGGCTCCTGGTCGGGATACCCGTCGTGATCAGCGTCGTGTGGCTCACCGAGGCCACCAGCCGGGGCACCGTGGCGCGGTCGGCCGAGTCGGTAAACGGGCACCCGCTGGCGCACCTGCTGCTGGCGATCGCGGTGGTGGTCGCCGCGTGCAAGGCGGCCGGGTGGGTGCTGCGGCGGATCGGTCAGCCGCCCGTGGTCGGCGAGATCGCCGCGGGCATCCTGCTCGGACCGTCGGTGCTCGGCGCGGTCTGGCCCGCCGGCGCTTCCGGGCTGCTGCCCGCCGACATCCTGCCCCAGCTGAACGTGCTGGCACAGGTGGGCATCGTCCTGTTCGTGTTCCTGACCGGTCTCGAGCTGAACCAGAAGCTGTTGCGCGGGCGCGGGCACCTCGCCGTGGTCGTCAGCCACGTCAGCATCGCGGTGCCGTTCGTGCTCGGCATCCTGCTCGCCGCTGTCGCCTACGCCAAGTTCGCGCCGCAAGGCGTCGGCTCGCTGGCCTTCGCGTTGTTCATCGGTGTGTCCATGAGCATCACCGCGCTGCCGGTGCTCGTCCGGATCCTGCAGGACACCAAGATGTTCCACAGCCGGATCGGCGTGGTGACGCTGACCTGCGCGGTGGTCGACGACGTCACGGCGTGGTCGCTGCTCGCGCTGGTGGTCGCGCTGGTCACCGCGTCCTCGTTGACCGGCGTGGTGCTGACCATCGGGCTGGCGGCGGCGTTCGCCGGTCTGCTGCTGTTCGTGGCCCGGCCGCTGATGGCCAGGTTCGTCGGCCGGACAGCCGAGCCGACGTTGCGGCGCATGGCCCCGCTGGCCCTGGTCGGCGTGCTGCTGTGCGCGATGGCCACCGACTGGATCGGTGTGCACGCGATGTTCGGTGCCTTCATGTTCGGCCTCGTCTTTCCCCGCGGCAACGCGATCGAGAAGTGGTTGCAGGAGAACACCGGCGGGCTGACCACCGCGCTGATGCTGCCGCTGTTCTTCGCCTACAGCGGCCTGCGCACGGACCTCGGGCTCCTCAGCGACGTATCGCTGTGGCTGTGGTGCGTCGCGATCCTGGCGGTCGCGGTGGTCGGCAAGCTGGTGAGCGCGGCGGTGGCCGCCCGCAGCGTCGGCGAGAGCCTGTGCCGGTCGCTGCAGATCGGCGTGCTGATGAACTGCCGTGGACTGACCGAGCTGGTCGTGCTGAACGTGGGGCTCGATCTCGGCGTGCTGTCGCCGACCATGTTCACGATGCTGGTGATCATGGCGCTGGTCTCCACGGCGGTGACCGCGCCCATGGCCGTCTACCTGAACAAACGGGCGGGCAGGCGCGAGGCCACCGTCAGTCGTATCCGGGTCGAGCAGGACCTGCCCAAGGCAGCCTAGAAAGGACGAGCACGTGACCGAGCGAGACGTGATTGCCGACTTTTCCGCGGACGCCGCGGAGTTCGAGGGCCTCGTCGCCGGGCTCGACGAGGCCGGCTGGCAGACACCGACCCCGGCGCCCCGGTGGGCGGTCGCCCACCAGGTGGCCCACCTGGCCTTCATCTTCCGGCTCGCCGGCGCCGCGGCGGCCGAGCCCGAGGTGTTCCAGGCCATGGCCGCCCAGGCCGCCGGGAATTTCGAGGGAGCCGTCAACGCCGCCCTGGACGCCTACCTCGGCGATCCGCCGGAGGTTCTGCTCTCGCGCTGGCGTGCCGAGCGGGACACCGCGATCAAGGCACTGGCCGCGGTGCCCGCCGACCAGGTGGTGCCCTGGCTGGTACGGCCCCTGCCCCCGGCCGTGCTGTGCTGCGCGGGCATGATGGAGCTGTTCGCGCACGGCCAGGACATCGCGGACGCGCTCGGCGTCACCCGCACGCGAACCGACCGCCTGTGGCACGTCGCCTGGTTCATCACGCTCACGTGGGACTTCGGTTACCAGGCACGGGGTCTGGCCACTCCGGACGTCCGGTTCCGGTACGAGCTGACCGCGCCGTCCGGTGCACTGTGGATGTTCGGCCCGGAGGACGCCGAGCAGCGGATCACGGGCCCCGCCGAGGACTTCTGCCTGCTGGCCACCCGCCGCCGTCACCGCGACGATCTGGCCGTCAAGGCCGTCGGCCCCGACGCCGAGCGGTGGCTGGACATCGCTCAGGCCTACCGGGGGCCCGCGGGCGAGGGCAGGCAGCCGGGCCAGTTCCGGTCCTGACGATGGGAGTGCGGGCCGTACGCGGTGCCATCCAGGTGGACCGGGACGACCGGGAAGAGATCGTCGCGGCGACCAGCGAGCTGCTCACGTCGGTCATGGCCGGCAACGAGCTGACCCAGGCCGAGCTCATCAGCATCTTCTTCACCCTGACACCGGATCTGACGAGCTGTTTCCCCGCGAGCGCCGCGCGGGATCTCGGGCTCACCGACGTGCCGCTGCTGTGCGCGACGGAGATCGACGTCCCGGACGCGTTGCCGCGCGTGATCCGCCTGCTGGCGCACGTCGAGCTCGATCGTCCACGCTCGACGGTCCGCCATGTCTACCTGCGCGGGGCCACCCGGCTGCGGCCGGACCTCGCCGCCTGAAAGGAAATGTCATGGTCATCGTCATGCTGCCGGGCGCGGAACCGGACGACGTGGATGCGGTGGTCGACCGCGTCGAGGGTGCGGGCGGGCAGGCGTTCGTCAGCCGTGGCCTGAGCCGGGTGATCATCGGGTTGATCGGCGACGTGGAGCTGTTCGAGTCGCTGAACCTCTCGGGCATGCCGGGCGTCGGCCAGGTCACCCGGGTGTCCACCGAGTACAAGCTGGTGAGCCGCGAGCAGCACCCCGACCGCTCGGTCGTGCACGTTCGTGGCGTGCCCATCGGGCCGGGCACGGTCACGTTGATCGCCGGTCCGTGCGCGGTGGAGACGCCCGAACAGACGCTCGCCGCGGCCCGGATGGCGCAGGCCTCGGGCGCGACCATGCTGCGCGGCGGCGCGTTCAAGCCGCGTACGTCGCCGTACGCCTTCCAGGGCCTAGGCGAGCTCGGCCTGCGCATCCTCGCCGACGTGCGCGAGGAGACCGGGCTGCCGGTCGTGACCGAGGTGGTCAGCGCGCACGACGTCGACATGGTCGCCGAGTACGCGGACATGCTGCAGATCGGCACCCGGAACATGCAGAACTTCGCGCTGCTGCAAGCGATCGGCGAGGCGCGCGTGCCGGTGATGCTCAAGCGCGGGATGAACTCCACCATCCAGGAATGGCTGATGGCCGCGGAGTACATCGCGCAGCGCGGCAACCTCGAGATCGTGCTGTGCGAGCGCGGCATCCGCACGTTCGAGACCGCGACCCGAAACACCCTCGACGTGTCGGCGGTGCCGGTGGTTCAGCGCCTGTCGCACCTGCCGGTGATCGTCGACCCGTCGCACTCCGGCGGCAGCCGCGACCTCGTGATCCCGTTGAGCCGGGCGGGAATCGTCGCCGGTGCCGACGGCATCATCGTGGACGTCCACCCGGAGCCGGAAGCCGCCCTCTGCGACGGTCCGCAGGCGCTCGTGCGCGAGGACCTCGACCAGCTGGCGCTGTCGGTCGCCGAGCTCACCGCCTTCATGCGCCGCCAGCCCGCACGGCGCCGCTACTCGAGCGCCAGCTGACCCCGAGGACGCGAAACGACCCGGCCGCCGTGGCGGCCGGGTCGTTTCGTGTCGTGCTGCTACGCGGCGGCCGCGCGGGCCTCGGCGAGCCAGGTGCCGACCCGGCGGGCCGCGGCCAGGCTCGCCCACGCGGCCAGCTCCACCAGCGTGGCGTCGTCCGCCCCCGCGCGCTTGACCTCGTCGACCATGCCGTCGTCGACCTGGTACGAGGCCAGCGCGACGACCAGCGCCAGGCGGCCCGCCGCCTGGTCTGCCGCCGGCAGCGTGGCGACCGGCTCGTCCACCCAGGACCGGGACAGGCCGGGCGGCCGGCCGTCCCAAACGGACAGCCGGCCGTGGACCAGGTCACGGACTCGGGCCGGCACCGAGCGGATGCCGGCCGCGTCGACCGCCGCGTAGGCACGGGCGAACGCGGTGGCGACGGCGGGGTTCGGCGCCGCCCACGCGAGGTCGGCCGGCACCGGCGCCGGCGGCAGCAGGTCCAGCGAGTCGCCGGGCCGCGGGCCGGCCACCGACCGGCGCAGGACGCCGCCGAGCACCTTCCTGGCCTTCGGCTTGGCCGACTCCGGCACGTGCGTGGGGAACGGCGAGTCGCGCAGGAACACGTTGACCACGCGGTTGTAGTAGTGAAACGCCACGGCGACGCCGATCAGCTCCGGTGACTGCTCCGCCGGGCCGGGGGGCGAGCTCGCGCCCGCCGCGGTCGCCGACTCGCGCGCCCACGACGTGAGCGCCGACGGGTCGGCGGCGTCCGGGATGGCCGCGAGGGTCATGCCGTGCACGTCGGCGCAGTAGGGGCAGCTGTTGGCCGCCGACACGCCGGTGGCCACCGCCTCCTTGGCCGCCCGGTCGGCGACCCCCTGTGCCAGCAGCGTCTCCCGCAGGATCGTCCACGACGCGGCGAGCGTGCCCGGCGAGGCCGAGTGCAGGGCGGTCGGCGGCGCCAGCATGCCGAAGTCACGTTCCACCTGGCGGTACACGTCGGCGACCAGCCCGGTGGCGTGCCGCCGCTTCACGACCCGGATGTGCCGGGTGTCGTTCAGCGAGCGCCGGACCGCGAAGCGGACCAGGGACGGGATCACGATATGGCCCGCGCGGTCACGGCACCCACCACGAAGTCGGGGTACTCCTCGGCGATCGCGTCGACGTCCGGGAGGACCGTCACGTCGCCGAGACCGGCCGCCTCGAACGTGGCGCGCCACGCCGCCGGCGTCAGGAAGCCGTGCGTCGGCCGCCGCACCGGGTCGGTCATCACGTCGGTGAAGCTGTCCAGGAAGTCGAAGATGATCTCGGCGTGGATCGGCCGCGCGAGCTTCGTGGGCCGGACGCACTCCGAGACGACGACCGCACCGCCCGGCCGAAGCGCCTTGGCCGCCTCGCCGATGACGAAGTCGAGGTCGGGTGCCACGTGGAAGCAGTTGACCGAGTAGACCACGTCGAAAGTGCCCGGCTCGACGCCCTGTGCCTCCCACGACGCCGTCATGTCCAGCCGCGCCGTCTCGACCACTGTGGACGGTGCCGCGGCCGCCCGCGCGGCCTTGTCCCCGTGCCGGGCGAACGTCTCGGCGACCTCGGTGAACCGGTAGCGGGTGACGGCCGGCCCGAGCGCGCGCAGGGCCTGGTCGGCGGCGCTGCCGCAGCCGCCGCCGATCTCGAGGATCTCGAACGCGCCGCCGTCGGCCGGCGCGAGGCGGGACAGCGCCTCCGCCCCGACCGTGTTGTTGATGGCGTACAGCAGGTTGTCGTTCGAGAAGTACTTGAGCCACAAGGGAAGTTTGTCCGGCGCGAAGAGGATCTCGTCGCCGCTCGCCTGCCCGGCGAAGTACGTCTTCGCCTCGTCCACCAGCGTGCGCAGGATCTCGACGGCCACCGCGGCACCCGGCTCCCGCGCGGCGAGCTCCGCCGCGACGTCGGCGAACTCCTGCGGTCGCGCCGCGAAGTAGTACTTCCCGTTCTCCCGCTCGAGGATGCCGGTGTCCGAGAGCCGTTCGTAGAGGAAGTTCAGCGGCACCGTGCGCCGCCACGGGATCGAGAGCTGCTTTTTCGCCTGCGCCACCGAGGTGCCGGCGGCGCCCGGCAGCGCGCCGATGGCGTCGAGGATGCCGTACGCGGTCGCGTCGACGAGCCGGGCGAACGTCTCGTTCGCCGCGAGGAACCGGTACGGGAACAGCTCCCGGACCCGCTCGTCGGCGATGGCGGCCCGCAACCGCGCGAACTCCGCGGCCTTGGGGTGCTGCTCGGGTTCGAGGTTGTCCATGGGGCTACCTTCCGGTCATGCTGCGGCGCGGCGGGTACCGGTCCACGTGTGGACGGTCATCGGCAGCCCGCCGCCGAGACGCAGGGACATCATCGGCTCGGGGGTGACGTCGAAGCCGGGCTCGCGCTCCAGGCGCAGGTCGCGCATCAGCGTGGAGATGATGAAGGTCGCCTCCATCATCCCGAGGTGGTTGCCGACGCAGAACCGGGGACCGGCGCCGAACGGGATGTGCGCGTAGCGCGGCCGGTCCGACGGCGTGTCCGGGTCGAACCGCTCCGGGTCGAACCGGTCCGGGTCGGCCCAGTACCTCGGGTGCCGGTGCAGCGTGTACGGGCAGATCAGCACGTCGGTGCCGGCGGGCACGTGGTAGCCGCCGACCTCGTCGTCCGCGATCGCCCGCCGCGGCAGGATCCAGACCGGCGGGCGCAGGCGCATGGTCTCCTGCAGCACCATGTTCGTGTACCGCAGCCGCACCAGGTCCTCGTAGACCGGCCGGCGGTCGCCGTACACGGCCACCGCCTCCTCGTGCAGCCGCTCGCGCACCTCGGGGTGCCGGCTCACCAGGTCCAGCGTCCAGCCGACCGTGCTGGCCGTGGTCTCGTGCCCGGCCAGCAGCAACGTCACCAGCTCGTCGCGCATGCGGCGGTCGGCGACCCGCTTGTCGGACTCCTTGCTCGTGGACGCGATGAGCCGGGTCAGCACGTCGTCGCCGGAGGAGATCGGGTTGGCCTTGCGCTGGGCGACGAGGATCTCCACGATCCGCTCGAGGTCCGCCCGCGCCGAGCGGAACGCGCGCTGCCCCTTGAGCGGCAGCCACCGCGGCACCAGGCCGAGCGTCTCCATCTCGAACATCGCCTGGTCCTGCACGGCCTCGAAGGAGTGCCCGATCGACTCGAACGCGCCGAGGTCGCTGTCCAGCAGGGTGTTGCCGAGCACGCCGAGGGTGAGCGCGGTGACCTCGGACAGCACGTCCACGACGCCGCCACCCTGGTGCGCGCGCAGCCGCCCGACGAGCCCGAGCGCCTCGTCGACGATCACGCCGGCCCGCCCGGCGATCCGCTTGTGTTGGAACACCGGCTGGATCGTGCGCCGCTGCTCCTTCCACAGCGCACCCTCCGACGTGAGCAGCCCGTCGCCCAGCGCCCGCTTGGCCTCGGTGTAGCCGATGCCCTTGTGGTAGTTGGCGGCGTTGTCCGCGAGCACGTGCTTCGCGTGGTCGGGGTGGTTGAAGATGTAGAGCTTCTTCGGCCCGATCGCCACCCGCACCGCGTCGCCGTACTCGCGGACCGCCTCGCTCATCAGCCCGAGCCGGTCCGCGCGCAGCTTGCGGAGGATCCCCGGGGCCGCCCGGCGGGGCGGCCCCGGTGGCACCAGGCCGCCGGCCGTGCTCATGCCGCGGCCGGACGGGCCTGCTGCCCGCCGTCGTCGGGCACCGCTGCCACCGCGGGCGGTGCGGCGGCCTCGGCTTGCGCCTTGGCCCGCTGCTCGGCCTCGTACTGCTCCTTCGCCTTGTTCACGAAGTGCAGGCCCCACAGGAACATCCCGCGGATGAGGCACACGATCGCGGTGGCGAAGAACAGGCCGTAGGCGATGTGCGCGACCATGAACAGCCCGTAGAACACCGCGACACCCGCGCCGAACGCGAACTGCGCGGCGGGCTTGGACGGCGTGGTGCCCGGATCGGTCACCATGTAGTTGGTGTACAGGATGAACGCGACGCCGGTCATGACGAGCAGCGCGCCGGTGATCGCCGTGTCGAACAGGATGCCGCGCACGATCGCCTGGAGCGCGAAGAAGCTCAGCCATCCCATGATCAGCCACATGCGTTCGGTCAGCTTCGCGTTCAGCATGGTGCCGGTGATGATGATGATCCCGGGCAGGATCCAGCTGCCCCAGTTGTTCAGGCCCTCCGTGAAGTGGTACGGCGGCGCGATGCTGCCCCACGGGAAGAGGATCAGCACCATCAGGATCCCGAAGTTGGACGGGTTCATGTAGTGCTTCAGCCTGCCGCGCACCGGGGCACGCAGGATCCACTTGGCGGCCACCGCGAGCGTGACCGCGAACATCATCACGAAGATCCGGTCGTTGACGTAGATCAGCATGTTCAGCGCGAGGCTGGTGATGTGCGCCGGGTACAGGAACTCCATGAGCCCCCGGAACCCTCGGCCCGCGTAGCGGGGGGCCCGGCCCTCGACCCTGGCGCCGATCGCCTCGAGCAGCAGCTCCGTGGTGTAGCCGGTGGCCAGCGCCACGAAGGGCCAGGCCCACGGCTGCTCGAAGCCGAGGAAGAGGTAACCGGCGATGTTGAAGGCCGTGATCGAGATCGCGAACCGGCGCAGCGCGGTGATGAACTTGGGTTCCTTCTGCGGTGGGCTGCCCGCCGGTGGCGTGCCGCCGGTCTTTGCTTGCTTGACAACCATTTCCCGCCTCACTTCTCCTTGGCCGACTCGCCGAGCACGAACGAGTGGTGACCCTGGCTGAGCTGGAGCGCCTGGTCGTGCACGGCACCCTGACGGTCCCGCCACCGCAGCTGCACCCGCACGTCGCCCTTGGCGGCGCCAAGTCCGATGTGGACCTCGCTGCTGCGCTTCCCGCCGTGGCCGCTGCCGCCGTCGACACGCTGGATGTACTTCTTGCCGTCCGCCGTGGTCACCAGCACCTGTGCGCCGGTGACCGGCGAGCCCGCCGCGGGTGCGGTGCCCACGGTCTGCTTCTGCTCATGGGTCAGCTTCAGGTCGAGGTAGCCGCCCGCCGATGGCGCCTCGTTGTGGTAGAAGATCGGGTCGCCGTACTGCCTGGCCACCGCGAAGTCGAGCCGGCCGTCGCCATCGGCGTCGCCGGTGGCGATGCCCCGGGTCGGGATCGGCACGGACAGCCCCAGCTCCGGCGCGAGGTCGATGTAGCGGCCGTCCTCCTTCTTGACGAAGAAGTGCAGCGTGTCGCCGCCCGCGATGTCGTCGCCCAGGTTGGCGTTCGGCCAGTCGAACGGGTTGGCGACGAGAGCGTCGTTGGCCATGGCCAGTTCCTGCAGCTGCGGCCAGCGGTTGATGTAGCCCTTGACGAACCCGTTCGAGATCGCGATGTCCTGCTCCCCGGAGTTCGAGAAGTCGGCGATCTTGTTGTCCCAGCTCCAGCCCGACCACGCGGTGCCGGTGTCGCCGCTCTCGTCCTTGAAGGGCGCGTGCCCTTCCCGCATCTGGTTGCGCAGGTCGGACTGGTCCTTCGCGGTGTTGACGTACTGGAAGTTGGACTCGACGATGCCCCAGCTGACCGTCAGGTTCGACACGAACGCGTCGTACAGGCCGTCGTGGTTGAAGTCACCGAAGTCGACGCCCATGCCCTTGAACGAGTCCTCGGCGATCCGCTTGGACTTCGGCGTGCCGGGGGTCTTCGTCGTCCTGACGTTGACGAACTTCACGTGTCCCGGCGTGGACTCGTTGTACAGCAACCTGTCCTGGCCGAAGTCGTTGGCGAGGTAGATCTCGGGCAGCTGGTCGCCGTCCAGGTCGTTGGCGGCCGACGCCAGCGTCCAGCCGTGCCGGGCCGCCGAGGGGACCGCGTCCTCGGGCACCTGCTTGAAGGTGGCCGTCGGGTTGTCACCCGCGGTCGCGCCCGCGCACAGCAGGATGTGCTTCCCGCCGCCGTTCTGCGCGTGCGACAGCGAGTGGTTCATCGTGACGCCACCGTCCTTGGTGGGGTCGAGGATGGGGCTGTCCGGGAAGTAGTTGCCCACGAAGATGTCGTCGTGGCCGTCGCCGTCGATGTCGGCGACCGACGCGGCGTTGGAGTTCCACTGTGGACCGTCGTACTCGCCGTTCGCGTCGGCGTTGTCGCCGGCCACCGCTTCGGTCGGCGTGAACGCGCTCTTGGCGAACCTCGGGTAGCCGGCCTTCTGCAGGTAGACCACCGGTGTGCGACCCCACATGTAGACCAGCAGGTCCATCCGGCCGTCCTCGTTGAGGTCGGCCGGCACGCAGCCCATCGGCGCCATCACGTCGTTGACCGGCAACGGCCTCGGGTCGAGCGCGAACGGCGCGTAGCGGTCCTCCCGCGCACCGGGTGTCGGCGTCACGATCACCTGGTCACTGCGCGGGTCGACGAGACACAGGTCGTTGGGCAGGCCGTCGCCGTCCAGGTCGTTCATCGCGACGGCGGCGCCGACCGAGGACATCCAGGCGTCGATGTGCTTGTACGCCTGGTTGACCTGCCGGATCGCCTGCTGCTTCGTGGCCGTGGGCAGCGCGATGCTGTGCCCCGCGAACTTGTAGTGGCTCGCCAGGTCGTTGCGCTCCTCGGCCGATGTGGTCGGCAGTTTCACGATGAAGAACAAGCCGACGACCACCACGAGCGCGATGACACCGGTCAGCTGCCTGCGTAGGAAGCCCCGTACCGCGGTCATGTGTGCACACCTCCAGGAGAAGCGAATTCGCTGGCGAGCCGCTGCCGCCAGACCTCGTATGCCGGCACGTCCCCGTCGACGTGGCCGGCAGGCCGTAGTTCGTCCGCGGCTTCGGCCGCCGCGGCGACGGTGGTGCCGCAGAACACCTGGGTCGCCAGGTCCGCGTGCGGTGGCACGATCCCGGCCCGCACGCGTGCGTTCGCGGCGAAGGCCGCACCCTGCGCCAGGCTGCCCCGGTGGTCACCGGCGCGGCGCCACACGGTCTTCAGCTCCGCCACCTCGACGCCGCCGGCGTAGGTCGCCGCGAGCCCGATACCCGCGTAGAGGTCGGCGCGGCGCTTCTCGGGGTAGGTCTCGACCAGGTCGGCCACCCGGTCCGGGTCGGTGCCGCCGATGAACCACAGCGCCCGCCCGATGCCCTGGTCGATCGCCCGGTTCGCGTACGAGCCGTGCGGTCCGCCCGGCCACGGGAACCTCGGGTCCTGGTACCGCTCGCCGACGTAGCGGGCGGTCTTGAAGTAGGCCTGGTGGAAGCCGTATCCGTCGAGGACGAGCGGCGCGAGGACCGGGTCCAGGCTCTCCGGCTTGGGCCAGCGCCAGCGCGGCAGCCGTGCCATCGCCCAGCCGACGCCCACGTAGGCCAGGTACTGGTACCGCTGCCCGGCCGGGAGTGCCAGGAACGTTCGGACGTTGTCCGACCGGCCGAACGGCAGGCCGTCGAGCATGGCGAGACCCATGCCGGCGCCCTCGTAGGCGAACCCGCGCAGCCAGTCCGGTGTCACCTGCTCGATCGGGGCCTCGGCGTCCGCCGGCGTGCGAGCCTCCACCGCGTGCGCGTAACCGATGAGGAATGTTTTCCCAACGGTTTCGAGCCTTTCCTGCGCGGCTGGAGATTTCTTGTGGAAACCGCGCTTGTCGAGACTCGTCTCCGCGACGTCGGGAGTCAGGAGACGCCGTCGAAGCGCGCGCCATGAACTGGTCAACTAAGTCCCCTACTCATCATTCGGGAAACGGTTCTCGGATAATCGTCACACGCCCCGGAAACGGCGCACGTCTTCCCGCTTGCCGGATCGGTCTCAACTCGCTTTGCGCTGCTCGCCGGAAATCGCACCCAGCTCCGCACGAATTCGGTTGCGCCACTGCTCGTACAGCGGCATCGTGTCGTCCGCGTCGGCCGGGGAGGCCCCGGTGCGGCCGGCGATCGCGACGGCATCGTCGACCGAGCTCCCGGCCAGCACCTCGCACGCCAGCGCCGAGTGCTCCGGCACGTGGCCGGCCATCACCCGCGCCGAGATCGCGAAGACGGCGCCGAGCCCGAGCTGCGGCCAGTGCTCGCCTGCCGCGTCCCGCACCCGCGCCAGCCCGTCGGCCGACGCGCCGCCGGCGAAGGTCGCGGCGAGCCCCACCCCGCTCCACAGGTCGGGCCTGCGCTCGCTGGGGAACCTCGCCACCGAGGCGGTCACGGTCTCCGGCTCGGCGCCGCCCGTGAACCACAGCGCCCGCCCGATGCCCTGGTCGACGGCGCGCGGGAAGTAGTCCGGCCGGCCCTCCCAGGGGTAGGGCGGCGGCACCCGCTGCTTGCCGATGTACTTCTCGGGGTGGAAGTAGGCCAGGTCGAAGCCGTAGCCGTCGACCGCGAGCCAGGTCATCGTCGGGTAGAACAGCGTGCCGGTCAGGTCCGGCATGATGTTGCGCCACAACGGCCTCGGTAGCCGCGCCATGGCGAACCCGATGCCGATGTAGGCGAGCAGCAGGTGCGGTGCGGCCGGGCCGAGCAGCAGGTCGCGGGTGCGGGTGCCGCGCCCGCCCGCCATCGCGTCGCGGACGGTGAACGCCATGGCCGCGCCCTCGTACGCGAACCCGCGCTGCTCCTGCTCCACCAGCTCGAGCCTGCGCTCGACCTCCCAGAGATCGCGTGCGGCGATCCCCCACTCGAACCCGCACACGACGGCTTGCGGGATGGCCTCGAGACGTTCCGCCGCGGCCGAGCCGGCTCCCGGGAAACCACGCTCGGCGAATGTGACGGCGGACAGCTTCGGCGCCAGCACGAACTGGCGCAGCGAACCGAGAAACGATGGCATCGATTCCTCCAGCAATGGACGCATTGCCAGCGTCGGTGGGCGCTCGCCGGCGCACATCTCCGCCGTTGCCATCCCTCCAACATGCCAATCTCGCGTAAGCGGCAATGTCGAAGAAGTATGCGAACCGCACACGAGGAGAAGGTGTTCGCTATGCGGCTGATGCACCCTTGACGACGATAGCCAAATCGTGTGTCGAGTCGCCGGATTCGGCCGGATTGCCGCGAAATATGCGGCCAGCGCGTTGGCGCGCTGATTTCAGGCCGGGTGGCCACCGAGAACTAGGCGGTAAAGATTTGAGCACCGAACGGATCGCGATCGTCGGTATCGGACTTCGTTATCCGGACGCCGGCAGCACCGAGGACCTCTGGGACAACATCCTGGCCGGCCGCCGAGCGTTCCGCAGGCTGCCCGACGAGCGGATGAACAAGGCGGACTACTACTCGCCGGACCCGGACGCTCCGGACCGGTTCTACTCCGGCAAGGCTGCCGTGCTGCGGAACTTCGAGTTCGACCGCGTGAAGTACAAGGTCGCCGGTAGCACCTACCGGGCGACCGACCTCGCGCACTGGCTCGCCCTCGACGTCGCCGCGACGGCCCTGGAGGACGCCGGCTTCCCGGAGGCGGAGGGGCTGCCGCGCCACGCGACCGGCGTGGTCGTCGGCAACAGCCTCACCGGTGAGTTCTCCCGGGCCAACCTGATGCGGCTGCGCTGGCCGTACGTGCGCCGCACGGTCGCCGCCGCGCTGGCCGCGAAGGGCTGGGACGACGAGGAGACCAGTGCCTTCCTGCGCGACCTCGAGCCGGTCTACAAGGCCCCGTTCCCACCGATCGACGAGGACTCGCTCGCCGGCGGGCTGGCCAACACGATCGCCGGCCGCATCTGCAACCACTTCGACCTCGGTGGCGGCGGCTTCACCGTCGACGGCGCCTGCTCGTCCTCGCTGCTGGCGGTCGCCACCGCGGCCAAGGCGCTCGCGGACGGCGACCTCGACGTGGCCCTCGCGGGCGGCGTCGACCTGTCGATCGACCCGTTCGAGGTGATCGGCTTCGCCAAGACCGGCGCCCTCGCCACCGGCGAGATGAAGATCTACGACAAGGACTCCAACGGCTTCTGGCCCGGCGAGGGCTCCGGCGTCATCGTGCTGATGCGCGAGGAGGACGCCATCGCGCGGGGCCTGCGGATCTACGCCTCGATCACCGGCTGGGGCATCTCCTCCGACGGCAAGGGCGGGATCACCCGGCCGGAGGCCGACGGGCACGTGCTCGCGCTGACCCGCGCCTACGAGCGCGCCGGGTACGGCGTGGAGACGGTGTCCTACTTCGAGGGTCACGGCACGGGCACCGCGGTCGGCGACGCCACCGAGATCAAGGCGCTGTCCAGCGCCCGCTTGGAGGCGAACCCGCTCGCCCGCCCGGCCGCGCTCAGCTCGGTCAAGGGCAACTTCGGCCACACCAAGGCCGCCGCGGGCGTGGCCGGCCTGATCAAGGCGACGCTGGCGATCCACCACCAGGTCATCCCGCCGGGCACCGGTCACTACGACCCGCACCCGACGCTCACCGGCGACACCGCGGCGCTGTACGTGCCGAGCGAGGCCGAGCTGTGGCCGGCCGACCAGCCGATCCGCGCCGGCGTGTCGGCGATGGGCTTCGGCGGCATCAACACCCACATCGCGCTCGAGGGCGCGCCGGGTGTCGAGCGGCGCGCGGAGGTGCCCAGCCGGGCGGCGACGATCGTCGGCACCCGGCAGGACGCCGAGCTGCTGCTGTTCGACGGCGCGGGCGACGTCGCGCTGCGCGAGCGCGTGGCGGAGGCCGCCGCGCTGGCGCCGGACCTGTCCTACGCCGAGCTCGCCGACCTGTCCGCGACGCTCGCCGGGCAGCTGTCGGGCGGCCGGGTGCGGGCCGCGATCGTGGCCACCAGCCCCGAGGACGCCGCCGGCAAGCTCGACCGGCTGCTGGGCGCGCTCGACGCGGGCGAGGAGCGCCTGTTCACCGCGGACGGCGTGTACCTCGGCCGCGGGCAGGACGCGCCGAAGATCGCCTACCTGTTCCCCGGGCAGGGGTCCGGGCGTGGCGGGACGGGCGCGCTCGCGCGCCGCTTCGCCGCCGCGGACGACGTGTTCACGCGGGCCGCGGTGCCGGCGGGCGGCGACCAGACGGCGACCGAGGTGGCCCAGCCGCGCATCGTCGCCGGGTCCGTCGCGGCCCTGCGGGTGCTGCGGTCGCTGGGCGTGGACGCGGACGTCGCGGTCGGGCACAGCCTCGGCGAGCTGACCGCGCTGGCGTGGGCCGGCGCGCTGAGCGACGACGACGTGCTGCGCCTGGCCACGGCTCGCGGCCGGGTCATGGCCAACGCCAGCCAGGGCGGCGGCGCGATGGCGGGCCTCGCCACCACGCCGGACCGCGCGCAGGAGCTGTTCGGGGACGACCCCGTGGTGATCGCCGGCTACAACGGTCCACAGCAGACGGTCATCGCGGGTGACGCGGGCGCCGTGGACCGCGTGTGCGAGCGGGCGCGGGCCGCGGGCGTGACCGCCACCCGGGTCAACGTCTCGCACGCGTTCCACTCGCCGCTGGTCGAGCCCGCGGCGACGGCGATGACCGAGCGGCTGGCCGAGTTCACCTTCGACCGGCCGGCCCGTGCCGTCGTGTCCACCGTGACCGGTGACGTGCTCGACCCGGGCACGGACCTGCGCACGCTGCTGCGCGACCAGATCGTGCAGCCGGTCCGCTTCCACGAGGCGGCGGCGAAGGCGGTCGAGGGCGCGGCCCTCGCGGTCGAGGTCGGCCCCGGCCGGGTACTCACCGGCCTGACGAAGGACATCGCGCCCGGCACGCCGGTGCTGGCCGTCGACACCGACAGCCAGTCGCTCGGCTCGCTGCTGTCGGTCGTCGGCGCCGCGTTCGCCCTGGGCGCCACGGTCGACACCGGCGCGCTGCACGCCGACCGGGTGCTGCGGCCGCTGCCGCTGGACGGCGAGTGGGGCTTCCTGTCCAGCCCGTGCGAGGCCGCACCCGACCTCGCGGTCGGCCTGGTCCTGCCGGGCGAGGAGCCGGCCGTCGTCCCGGCGGCGGGTGAGTCGGCCGAGACCGAGGCCGCCGAAGACGGCCGGAACACGCTCGACCTGCTGCGCCAGCTCGCCGCCGAGCGCGTCGAGCTGCCGCTGGACACCGTGACCGCGGCGACCCACCCGCTCGACGACCTGCACCTGAGCTCGATCACCGTCGGGCAGCTGGTCAACGACGTCACCCGCCAGCTCGGCCTGCCGACGCTGGAGATGACGACGAACTTCGCCACCGTGACGCTCGGCGAGCTCAGCGACCTGATCGACGAGCAGGCGCAGAACGCGCAGGACGGCGGCGGTGGCCTGGGCGGCAAGGCCCAGGTGGACGGTGTGGCGCCGTGGGTGCGGCCGTTCTCCGTCGACTACGTGCCCGCCCGCACCCCGCGGGTCGACATCGGCACCGGCCCGGTCGGCACCTGGCAGGTGTTCGCGCCCGCCGGCCACCCGCTCGCCGAGCGGCTGCAGGTCGCGCTTGCCGAGTCCGGCATCGGCGACGGCGTGCTGCTGTGCCTGCCGGGCGACGGCACCGAGCACACCGGACTGTTCCGCAAGGCGGGTCAGGAGGCCGTCGGCGCGCCCGAGGGCAGCCGGTTCGTCGTGGTGCAGGGCAAGTACGGCGCGTCGGGCCTGGCCCGGACCGCGTTCCTGGAGGCCTCGGGCGTGGCGGTCACCATCGTCACGCTTCCCGACCTCGCGCCGAAAACAGCGGCCGGGGTGGACGAGGCCGTCCAGCGGGTGCTCACCGAGGCCGCGGCGACGACGGCCTTCAGCGAGGTCCGGTACGAGGCCGACGGCACGCGCACGACGCCCGTGCTGAGCGTGGTGCAGGCGCCCGCGCAGCCGCGCACCGGGTCCCCGCTGGACGCCTCGGACGTCCTGCTGGTCACCGGTGGCGGCAAGGGCATCACCGCGGAGTGCGCGCTGGTCATGGCCAAGGACTCGGGCGCGAAGCTCGCGCTCGTCGGCCGCGACGAAGCCGACGGCGACGAGGAGCTGACGGAGAACCTGGCGCGCATGGCCGCGGCCGGCATCGTCCACCAGTACGAGCGCGCCGATGTCACCGACGCGGCGCAGGTGGCCGCGGCGGTGGCGCGGTTCGAGGCGAACCTCGGCCCGGTCACCGCGGTCATGCACGGCGCAGGCCGCAACGTGCCGGGCGCGCTGGCGAACCTGACCGACGACGACTTCGAGAAGACGCTCGCGCCGAAGATCACGGGCCTGCGCACGGTGCTGGACGCCGTGGACGAGGACAAGATCAAGCTGCTGGTGACGTTCGGCAGCATCATCGGCCGGGCCGGGCTCAAGGGCGAGGCGCACTACTCGACCGCCAACGACTGGATGACCGAGCTGACCGTCGACTTCCAGCGCGCGCACCCGCAGGCGCGGGCACTCGCGATGGAGTGGTCGGTCTGGTCGGGCGCCGGCATGGGCGAGAAGCTCGGCGTGGTCGAGGCGCTGGTGCGCGACGGCATCACGCCGGTCTCGCTGGACAACGGCCTCGCGGTGCTGCGCCAGATCCTCGCCGACCCGTCGGCGGGCCCGGTGCTGACGATCGCGGGCCGGATGGGCGGGCTGCCCACGCTGCCGCTGGACGCCGGCGAGGAGCTGCCGCTCACCCGGTTCGTCGACCGCGTGGTCGTGCACTACCCGAGCATCGAGCTGATCACCGAGGTCGAGCTGTCCCCGGGCAGCGACCCCTACCTGTCCGACCACGAACTGGACGGCGACCTGCTGTTCCCGGCGGTGCTCGGCATGGAGGCGATGACCCAGGTCGCGACTGCCGTGCTCGAGCGGACCGGCTCGCCGCTGCTCGAGGACGTCGAGTTCCTGCGGCCGATCGTGGTCCGGCCGGGCAGCACGGCGACCCTGCGGCTGGCGGCTCTGGTCCGCGACGCGGAGACGGTTCAGGTGGCCATCCGTGCCGAGGACACCGGGTTCGGCGCCGACCACTTCCGGGCCACGCTGCGGCTGCCGCAGCCGGCCCTGCCCGACGAGGGTCCGTCGCGGGAGGCCACCCGGCTGCCGTCCGTGCCGGTCGACCCGATCGCCGAGCTGTACGGCGGGGTGCTCTTCCAGGGCAAGCGGTTCCAGCGCCTGCTCAACTACCGGCGGGCGAGTGCGCGGCACGCGGTGGCCGAGCTGTCGACCACCACGCCGGCGCCGTGGTTCGCGCCGTACCTGCCGCAGGACCTGGTGCTGGCCGATCCCGGCACCCGGGACGCGGTGATGCACTCGATCCAGTGCTGCGTGCCGGATGCGACGCTGCTGCCGCAGGGCGTGGAGAAGCTGTACCTGTCCGGGGCGGCCGCCCAGGACGCCGAGTTCGTGGTCATGGACGCTCGTGAGCGGTCGCAGGACGGCGACAGCTACGTCTACGACATCGACGTCCTCGACCCCTCGGGGCAGATCGTCGAACGCTGGCAGGGCCTGACCTTGCGCGCGGTGCGCAAGAAGGACAGCGCCGGCCCGTGGGTGCCCGCGGTCTTGGGGTCCTATGTGGAGCGTTCGCTGGAGCGGGTGCTCGGCGGCAGCCGCGCGGTCGTGGTCGAGCCGGACCCGGTGGGCGAGGGCTGGGACCGGCGGACGCAGACGACGCTCGCCGCGGGCCGCTCGGTCGGCCGGCCGGTCACCGTGCGCCACCGGCCGGACGGGAAGCCGGAGCTGGAAGGCGCCGCGATCTCGGCGTCCCACGGCGGCGGCGTGACGCTGGCGGTGACCGGTTCGGGCCGGCTCGGCTGCGACGTCGAGACGGTCGTGCACCGCGGCGAGGAGGCCTGGGCCGGGCTGCTCGGCGACGGGCTGCTGCGCATCCGCGACCTGGTGGTGTCCGAGTCCGGTGAGGACGCCGACGTGGCCGCCACCCGGGCGTGGGCGGCGCTGGAGTGCCTGCGCAAGACCGGCGACCCGACGCGGGTGCTCACCCTCGACCGGGTCGAGGCCGACGGCTGGGTCGTGCTGGCCGCGGGCGACGCCCGGATCGCCACGTGGGTGACCACGCTCAACGGTCTGGCCGCCCCCGTGGTGTTCGCCGTGCTGGCGGGAGAGGAGTAGCGGCCGGCATGTCTGGGTACTACGAGCTTCGGCATCGGGTGGGGTTCGAGGAGACGAACTTCGTCGGGAACGTGTATTACACGAACTACCTGCGTTGGCAGGGGCACTGCCGGGAGCGGTTCCTCACCGAGGAGGCACCCGATGTGCTG
>NZ_DATBKY010000272.1:0-9988 GCF_036555685.1 Actinophytocola sp.
ATGTCTGGGTACTACGAGCTTCGGCATCGGGTGGGGTTCGAGGAGACGAACTTCGTCGGGAACGTGTATTACACGAACTACCTGCGTTGGCAGGGGCACTGCCGGGAGCGGTTCCTCACCGAGGAGGCACCCGATGTGCTGGCGGAGATCATGGACGACGACCTGAAGCTGTTCACGCTCAAGGCCGAGTGCGAGTTCTTCGCCGAGATCACCGCGTTCGACGAGTTGTCGGTGCGGATGCGTCTCGACGAGCTGACCCAGACCCAGATCCAGTTCACCTTCGACTACGTCCAGCTCAAGGACGGGCGGGAGAGCCTGGTGGCCAAGGGCAAGCAGCGGATCGCGTGCATGCGCGGCCCGAACAACGACACCGTCCCCACCCGGGTACCCGCCCAGCTACGCGAAGCACTGGCACCGTTCACCGCGGGCCGGGCCGCCGCGCCGACGGGGCAGGCGGCGGGGGGCTGACATGGCGAACGAACGCCACCTGTGGCCGTTGCCGTCCCCGGAACTGGCGGCGACGCCGTCGCCGAAGGGGCTGCGCGATGTCATGTCCAGCTTCGCGACGGGTGTCACCGTGCTCACCGCGGGTGGGGAGCACGGCCACGGGATGACCGCGAACGCCTTCAGCTCCGTGTCCCTGGACCCGCCGATGGTGTTGTGCTGCATCGCGCGTACGGCGCAGATGCACGAGGCCATCCTGCGGTCCCGGCACTTCGCCGTGAACGTGCTCAGCGCCGAGCAGGAGCCGGTGGCGCGCTACTTCGCCAGTCGCGGCCGGCCGCGCGGCCTGGCCCAGTTCGACGAGGTCGAGTGGTCCTCCGGGCCGCGCAGCGGTGCGCCGTTGCTGGCTGGTGCGCTCGCGTGGTTGGAGTGTGAGCTCGCCGAGGTCTATCACGGCGGTGACCACTCGATCTTCCTCGGCAGCGTGCTGGACGCCGCACGGCGCCCGGGTGAGGCGCTGCTCTTCTTCGGCGGCGGGTTCCACCAGGGGATGCCCACGCCACGCAGCGCCTGATCCGTACGGGAAGGGTTCGCCATGTTGGTGAGCGTCACCGGTGGTACCGGCTTCGTCGGTGCCCACTCGGTCGCAGCCATCCTCGAGGCGGGTCACCGGGTCCGGTTGCTCGTCCGCGATGAGTCCACTGTGGAGCGTGCGCTGGCGCCGCTCGGCGTCGATGCCGGTGCGGTGGATCTGGTCCGGGGCGACGTGCTGGCCCGGGCCGACGTGGACCGGCTGGTGCGCGGCGCCGACGCCGTGCTGCACGCGGCCTCGGTCTACTCCTTCGACAGCCGGCTGCACGGCGCGATGCGCCGCACCAACGTGGCGGGCACCGAGCTGGTCCTCGACGCCGCGCGCCGGGCCGGCGCCGGGCGGACCGTGTACGTCTCCACCTTCGGCGCGCTGTCTCCCACCCCGCGGCGGGTGATCGGCCCGGACTCGCCGGTCGGCCGCCCGCGCGAGGCATATCTGGCGAGCAAGGCCGCCGCCGAGACCGTCGCCCGCCGGCACCAGGAGCAAGGCGCGCCGGTCGCGATCACCTATCCGCCGGCCCTGCTCGGCCCGCACGACCCGAAGCTGGGGGACCAGACCACCCGGCTGCGCAACGCCTTGCGCGGGCTGATGCCGATCTGGCCGCTGGGCGGGCTGCCGATCGGCGACGTGCGTGACACGGCCGCGCTGCACGCGTCCCTGGTCGACGCGCGCTCACCCGCGCTGGAACCGGTGCGGGACCGCCATCTCTGCCCCGGCCACTACCTGACCACCCGGCAGTACGTACGCACGCTCCGCGAGATCACCGGCCGGGCGCTGCCGACGGTGTACCTGCCCGCCCGCGCCATGTTGCCGCTCGGCGCGCTGACCACGCTGCTGCAACGCGTGTGGCCGTGGCACATCCCCGCCGAGTACGGCGCGATCTACACCTGTGCCTGCGCCCTGCGCGCGGACGACCGGGCCACGAGCCCGGTGGTCGCCGCCCGGCCGGTGGTGGCGACCTTCGCCGACACCGTGGGCTGGCTGCACCGCGGCGGCCTGCTGTCCGACCGGGCCGCGGGCGCCGCGGTGGCCGCCCCGGCCGTGCTGACATCGTGAGGGAGGATGAAGGTCCGATGGACATCGACGCCGTGCCCAACCACGTCGCCTATCGCACGGCCATCGACAACGTGACGAGGCTCGTGGCCGACCACCCGGTCGCCGACGACCTGCCGATCCCGTCGTGTCCGGAGTGGACGGTTCGCGACCTCGTCGCGCACCTGGTGGGGATCTGCGCGCTCGCGATCGGGCGGACGTCGCAGTGGGCCGAGGTCGGGCGCTCGTCGGCGGCCATGGGCGTCGGCGGTCTGCTCGAGGAGTGGACCCGGATGGCCGGACGTGCGGAGAGCGCGCTCGCCGCCTGCGGCGGCCGCCGGGGCAGCATCATGGTGCTGGACGCCTTCACCCACGAGCTCGATCTCCGCTACGCCGCCGGTGCCCCGCTGCCGCCCGAGCACCCGGCGTTCTCCCGGGCGTTCGAGGTGCTGCTGAACGGGTTCTCCACCGAGGTCGCGGCGCACGACCTGCCCGCGGTGCTCATCGCCGTCGACGGCCGGCAGTGGAAGGCCGGAGTCGGCGAGCCGGCCGCGACCCTGTCCGGCGACCGCTACGACATCTACCGCTCGCTCGCCGGCCGGCGTACCCACGAGCAGATCACCCGGCTGCGGTGGAGCCGCGACTCGCATCGCTGGCTGCCGGCGTTCACGTGGGGCCCGTTCCACCCGCCCACGCAACCGGTGGAGAACCTCGTCACCGTCTCCTAGCCCGGAGCTCAGGCAGCCTTGTCGTCCGCCAGGCCGGGCGCGCCCGCGCGCGGGCCGACATACACGACGCCGAACGAGTCGTAGCAGTGGACGCGCAGCTTGAGCACGAGATCGTCGCGCAGCAGCACGAAGAACTCGCTGAGCTCCATGCCGTCCTCGACGACCCGGTGGTCACGCACCAGCGAGCGGTCGGTCATCGCGAAGAGCGCCGCGTAGACGGCGTCCTTCGCCGACTGGGACGCGCCTGGCGCCCAGCTCTCGAGAACGTCCATCCCGGTGTCCATCCGGAAGAGCTGCTGGCCGGCACGGCCGACCGATTCGGGCTGGCGGTTCATGGCGGACCTGCCTTCCCGCGCAACCGATCGGGTGAAAATGATGCATAACACTGTTGCGCTACCCATAAGTTAGCGCCGTTATATAACATTGTCAAGGTGCCGAGAAAAGCCGATCCGAACGTCCGGACGACCCTGATCGACGTCGCCGCCCGACTGCTTGCCGAGGAGGGGCCCAAGGCGCTTTCCACGAGACGGATCGCCGCGGAGGCGGAGACCTCCACAATGGCCGTCTACACCCATTTCGGCGGCATGAGCGGCCTGGTCCGCGAGATCGTCTACGAGGGATTCGCCCGGCTGCAGAACCATTTCAGCCGGGTCAAGGAGACCGACGACCCGGTGGCCGACCTGTGCGTGCACGGACGGGCGTACCGGGGCAACGCGCAGGCGAACTCACACCTGTACGCGGCGATGTTCGGCGGCGAGTCGCTGTCGGGGTTCGAGCTGACGGAGGACGACCGGCAGCACGGCAGGTACGTGCTGGCGAGCATCGTCGGCTGCGTGGACCGGTGCATCGAGACGGGGCGCTTCCGTGCCGGGGACGCGGGCATGGTCGCGCACCACATGTGGGTCGCCATGCACGGCCTCGTCAACCTGGAGCTGGGCGGCTACCTCATCGAGCCGTGGACCGCGGACGCGTGCTTCGAGACGCAGCTCGTCACGCTGGTGGTCGGCGCGGGGGACGGCCTCGACGCGGCCACCGCCTCGGTGGCCACGTCCGCCGACCGGTACGCCGTCGAGCTCGCCACGTGAGGGCGCCGCTTCGCCGGCTCAGCTCGCGATCGCGTTCCGGGTCCACGTGTTGATCACGAACCTCGGATCGTCGATGGCCGCGTCGCCGGTGAGGATCGCCTTGTGCAGCTCGCGCAGCAGCGGGGACGGGTCGACGCCCAGGTTGTCGCGGATCGTGGTGCCCATCTCGTGGTAGACCTCGAGCGCCTGGCCCGGCCGGCCGGAACGGCACAGCGCGAGCATGAACTGCGCCCAGAAGTTCTCCATGTACGGATGCCGGGCGCACAGCGCGGCCAGCTCGCCGAGCACCTCGTGGTGGCGGCCCAGAAAGAGGTCCGCGTCGATGCGCAGCGTGAGGTCGGTCAGCCGGCGCTCGGTGAGGTGCATCGTCTCGATCTCCAGCTGTGGCCCCTTCTCCACGTCGACGAGTACCGGTCCGCGCCACAGCGCGAGCGCGTCGGACAGCAACTGGTCGGCGCGCAGGTGGTCGCCGGCGGCACCCGCCGCCCTGCCGGCCGCGGCGAGCCGGCTGTAGCGGTGCGCGTCGACCACGTCGGGGTCGACGTCCAGCACGTACCCCGAATGCTTGGTGACGAGGATTTCCCTGGCCTCGTCCTTCCGTCCGGCCGGCAGCACGTGCCGGATCCGGTTGCGCAGGTGCAGCACGTACGTCTGCAGGGTGCTGATGGCGCTGCGCGGCGCGTTCTCCGCCCACAGCTCCTCGACGAGCGACGTGCTCGTCACCAGCTTGCCGACGTTCATGGCCAGCATGGCCAGGAGATGGCGCGGCTTGCTTGCGTTCGGCACCACCGACGTACCGTCGATCGACACCTCCAGTGCGCCGAGCACGTTGATTTCAGCTCGCATTTGGCAGCTCATTTCACCGGCCGTCATGTCTCTACACGAAGAGTACGAGCGTGCGAACGCGGCGAAATCTCCTGAAATGCGACCTACCGGGTTCGGCAAAACGCGAGTAGCTGCGATTTCCGGAACGGCGGTATCCGACGTGCCAACGAAGTCCGTGGCCGGCTACGCGGTGCGCGGCCGTCCGGTCTGCGCGTCCACGGTGTTGGCGCGCGGGCCGATCGCGACGATGTCGTAGACGTCGAGGCCGTTGATGCGGATCTTCATCACCAGGTCGTCCTTGACGAGTACGTACAGCTCGTTGGTCTGCTGGAAGTCGTCGATGACGCGGTAGGTGCGGAACAAAGACCCGTCCTGCATCGCGAACAGGGCCTTGTAGAGGGCGTTCTTCTTGGACTGGCTCGCGGCCTGCGCCCAGCGGTCGAGCACGTCGAGGCCGGACTGGAGGCGGAAGCGAGCGGTGCCGTTGACCTGTCGGGGTTCGTTCGTCATGACCGTGGCCTATCTCGAGGTTCCATAACGCTGTTGTGTAACTAAAGGTATCAACGTTATGGAACCCGGTCAAGGAGATGGCCGGGGGCGGCGTGCGTGACAGCAATATGAAAGAGCGGCCCCGTCCATGTGGACGGAGCCGCTCTCTCGTATCGGGTTGGTCAGGCTCCCGACAGGGTGGTTTGGTCAACCCCGCCGGGAACCCATGCCCTGGTGGTGGATGCCGCCGGCACGCGGTGGTCGAGCTGGGCGAGCAGCGCGGGCGGGTCGAAGATCCGCGGCGGCCGCAGCCACATGTCGAAGTCGCGCCCCGCGACGTCGTCGGCGGCGATCTCGACCGGACCGAACGCGGCCACGTACGGCTGCCGGCGCTCATCGCCGTCGTCCGCCGAGTCGTGCGTCTCGCCCACCGAGTGTGCGAGGACGTACCAGGTGCCCGCGGGCACGTCGGCGATCTCGAACGGGCCGATGCCGGCCCGGACGGCGTGGCGTACCGGGATGCCCTGCGCGATCCGGCCGGGGAACAACCCGACGACCACGTCGCCCGGCCGGCATCCCGGCGTCGACCAGAGGTGGCCTCGCAGCACTCCCGGGTATGCCGTGCCGGTCGGCTCCGGCGCGGTGAGCGGGGGGACGACCCCGGAGTACTGGCGGTACTCGCTGGGGGAGACCCCGACGCTGGCGCGGAACCGGGAGCTGAACGTGCCGATGCTGTTGTACCCCACCATGTGGCTGATGTCGGCGACGGCGACCGACGTGGTCAGCAGCAGGTGTTTCGCCTCCTGCAGGCGCAGCGCGGACAGGAAGCGGCCCGGCGAGATGCCGGTCACCCGCAGGAAGATGCGCGAGAAGTGGAACTTGCTGAACATGGCCGTGCGGGCCATGTCGTCCATCGTGATCTGCTCACCCAGATTCTCGCGCATCGCGCGAATAACGCGCTCGACCGCCGCCTCGATAACATCGTCCATAGCATGGCACCACTTACGTACGGGTTGTGAAAATGTGCGGGTCGAAGTAAAGGTAGGTTTGCGGTAAATCGGTGACAACGTCGCTCGTCGAGTGCTCAATTTGGTCACCACCTGGGGGAGAGCTGCGATTCAGCAGCGGTCAAGGTTGACTCAAGTACGAACGGAACGCGCAGGTCAGCACGGTCCTCGAGAGACAGCAACGGAGAAGATGCCGCCGTCGGTTGAATGCGCGAACAATTGGCGGTCGAAAGTTCGACCAGCCTCTTCGGCGATGCGTTTGGAGGCCCTGTGGCGACGCCGGAATTGGACGAAACGCAGACGATGACCCTCGAGGCATTCGCGGACACGATCGTCCCCGGTGCGAAGCGTTTCCCGGAGGACCGGGCGATCGCGGGCGTGGTCGACGACCCGGGCGCGGTCGAGGCCGGCGCGCTGGAGCTGCTCGCCGACCCCGCTACGGGTGTGGCGCTGGGTCTGGCGCCGCTGTCCGGGATGCTGAACCAGCACGCCACCAACTACGCCGAGCGTGCGGGGCTCACGCTGGACCCGGACGTGCCGGCGTTCGTCGCGCTCGACTACGACCAACGCGCCGCGCTGATCCTGGAGCTCGTCGCGTGGGGCAACCCGGAGCGGGACGGCTGGATCCTGCTCGCGATGTTCTCCAACATGGCCTACGACATCGCCCCGCACCGGCACACCGTCGAGGCGATGGAGGCCGGCCACCCCGGCCTGCTGGCCATGGGGATCACCAAGCCCGACGAGGACGGGCTGTGGCGGTTCCCGGACTTCGGCTACGGCCGGGAGCTCGCCAAACGCCACCCGAACACCACGGAATCCGGGAGCCCCGAGTGACTGCAACGGAGAAGACCGACGTCCTCATCGTCGGCAGCGGGTTCGGCGGTTCGATCACGGCCTACCACCTCGCGGCCGGTGGCGCCAAGGTCACCGTGCTCGAGCGCGGGCCATGGTTGTCCGGCAAGGATTTCGACCACGACTTCCTCCTGGGTTCCTCGTACACAAGGGTTTTCGACTTCGTCGCCGGCGACGGCATGAGCGTGCTCGGCGGCAACTGCGTCGGTGGCGGCTCTGTCGTCTACTTCGCCGCCCTGCCCCGCGCGCCGCGCTACATCTTCGAGCGCCAGGGCTCCATCGGCCGCCGCATGTGGCCGTCCGCGATCAACCGGGAGACCCTCGACCCCTGGTACGACAGGGTTTCGCAGGTCATCCCGGTCAGCCAGCAGGACTGGGGCGAGGTCACCTACGCCGGCGGTCTCTGGGGTGCCATCTGCGACCACAGTGGACATACCGCGAACCCGGTGCCGGTCGGCGTCGACAACGCCCGCTGCGTCAACTGCAACTGGATGATGGCCGGCTGCCGCTTCGACGCGAAGAAGTCGATGCTGACGAACTACCTGCCGGCCGCGCTGTCCCACGGGGCCGAGATCCGGCCGCTGCACGAGGTGCAGAAGATCTCCCGCACCGACGACGGCGGCTACCGCGTGCACTACAACAACATCGACGAGGTCGACTACCGGATCACCACCGGTTCCGGCGCGATCGATGCCAAGATCGTCATCCTCGCCGCGGGCGCGGGCGCGACACCGCCGATCCTGCAGCGTTCCGAGGAGACCCTCGGCGCGATGCCGCACGCCGTCGGCCGCTACTTCTCCGGCAACGGCGAGCGGCTGAACAACGCGGTCATCAACGACGAGCGCGTCGCCGAGGTGCTCGGCCTGCGCCGCCCCAACGGAAGCGCCTACGAGGCCAACCAGATCGGCAAGGGTCCGGTCGTGGCGTGCTGGGACTACATCGACGGCGCGCTGCCCGAGTACCACCGGTTCTCCATGGAGCAGCTGTACTTCCCGCCCGGCCTGGGCACGATCCTCGCCCAGGCGCCGGACGCGACCGGACCCACCTGGTTCGGCAAGGAGAAGAAGCAGCTCCTCAAGCAGTGGAAGTCGTGGCTCACGATCTTCCTCATGACCGAGGACGACAACGAGGGCGTGTTCGGCCCGCCACCGCCCACCGGCAACGCCGTGCGGATCTCCCAGCAGATGCTGGCGCGCGGCCCGCTGAGCTACGAACCGACGCCCAACACGTTGCGCGGCTGGGCCGAGGCCGACGCCAAGACCAAGGAGATCCTGGAGAAGGACGGCCTGGCGACGGTCATGCCGTGGACGAACGACGTCGTCGGCGCGTACACGGTGCACCCCCTTTCCTCGTGCCGGATCGGCGACGACCCGGCGACCTCGGCCTGCGACGACCGGCACGAGCTGCGCGGCCACCCGGGCATCTTCGTGACCGACGGCTCGTCGGTGCCCTGCGGGCTGACGGTCAACCCGGCGCTGACGATCGCGGCGCTCACCGAGCGCGCGATTCCCGGAATCGTTGCGGCGGCACGGGATCGAGGCGTCGACGTCGCCTACGGCGCGCCGCTGCCGGTCGCGGTCGCCACCAGCGTGGCGCAACCAGCCGCCTGATGGAGCATTGAGCGGTCGTCCGGTCTGTGTCACGCTGGATCGAGCGAGATCGTTGTAGAGCTGCCGAATGCTTTGGAGGGTCGGGGAATATGTCTTCGCTGGAGGTGCCGGGCCTGGATGTTTCCGGACGCGTGCGCGCCAGGGATATCCAGATGGCAGGTGTCGCCGATGTTCGCCGGCGGGTGCTGATGATCTCCGGAGCCATCGACGCGACGGACTACGACGTGTCGGTGGCGATTAATCTGCCCGAGCCGGGCCGGTGGCAGATCATCAAGTCGGAGACCAACCTGACCGACCAGATCTGGGTCGCCATGCAGGTCACCACCGACGAGGAGACGCATTTCGTCGACGGCGGCGAGGCGATGGTCATGTCCCGCCAGTTCCGGAAGACCTTCCTCACCCCCGACCAGCGCCGGCTCACGTTCTTCGACGGCGAGGTGCGGCCCGGCGAAGCGGTGCTGAAGGTGTTCGAGATCGAGACCGAGAGCCGGCGCCCCGCGTACGCGCACGCCCGCTACAGCCCGGTTTCCTCGGAGAACGCGGAGCAGTCCGAGGACGCGCTGCAGCGGATGGTCACCGACGGCATGCCGCAGCGGCCCGCCATCGAGGTGATCGTGCCGGTCACGGTCATCGGGTGACCCTCTTCCTGCCTCATCCGCGCCTGCTGGACTCGCCCCGCCACCGGGACTGGCCGCGGTATCCCGAGCCCGCCGTCCCCGCCCGTGCGGCCACGCCGCCGGAGCGCGCCGACGTGGTGATCGCGGGCGCCGGGCCCGCGGGCCTCGCGGTGGCGGCCGCGTTGTGGCACGTCGGGGTGCACGATGCCGTGCTGATCGACCGCGACGGCCGGCCGGCGGCGCGGTTCCTCGACCGGATCGACCGGCTCGACCAGCGCGTGCTGCGCTCGCCGTACGAACACCATCCCGGCGTGGAGGGCTACCGGGACTGCGAACTGCGCGACTTCGCGCGGATGCACTGGTCGCTGCTCACCTCGGTGGAGCGGCGCGAGATCCGGATGTCCCAGGCCGGGCATCGTTCCGTGGTGCCGGTCGACGTCTTCGAGGCGTACTGCCGGCACACCGCGACGCTCCACGGCGTGACCGAGCGGCTGTGGTCCGGCGAGGTCCTGGCGGTGGAGCCCCGCGACGACCGGGTTTCGGTGCAGGGCAACGGTTTCCACATCACGGCACGCCAGGTCGTGCTGTGCCTCGGCGAGGAGCGCCGGGACGCGCCGGCCGGCTGGTGGACCGGTTCGCGTCCGGCGCACGTCGGTTACTGGGACGAGCCGGTGCCGGCCGGTGCCGGCCGCGTCGTGGTCGTCGGC
>NZ_DATBKY010000273.1:0-68064 GCF_036555685.1 Actinophytocola sp.
GGAACACCTCCCGGCGACGCGGCCCGCAGGCTGCAGCACCTACCGGCACCCGCGGCGACGATCCTGTCGGTGAGCGAACCCGACCTCGACGCGCTCGCCCAGGCGGGACGCGCCGACCTGCTGGCCGGCGAGGCCGAGCTCGAGCACTATGCCGCCGGTGCCGTGCGGCGCGGCAGCATCACCGCGCTGACCGGCTGGAGCCCGGCGCCCGCGGTCACCGCGCTCGCGGCGCGGCTGGCCCGGCTGGGTTCGGCGGTGGCGGTGCTGCGCCGCCCGCGCGGTGTGGATCCGCCGACGCTGTTGCGGTCCGGGAGCGCGGTGCGCCGCTCGTTCACCCCGCTGGTGGAGACCTACGGTTCGGTGCCGTACCGGGACCTCGATCCGACGGTGCTCGCCGCCATCGCCTACGTCGTGATGTTCGGGATGATGTTCGGCGACCTCGGGCACGGCCTGCTGCTCGTCGCCGGCGCCGCGTTCCTGCGGGCCGGCCGGCCGCGCCGGTTCGCCGGCGCACGCAAGGCCGCACCGCTGGTGTTCGGCGCGGGCGTCGCCGCATCCGGCTTCGGCGTGCTGTACGGGGAGTTCTTCGGACCGACCGGGCTGCTGCCGCCGCTGTGGCTCGAACCGCTGGCTGAGCCGATGCGCCTGTTCGCCGCGGCGATCGGGCTCGGCGCTGTCCTGCTGGCGGTGGCCTACGCGACCGGCATTGTCAACCGGTGGCGTGAGGGCGGGCCGAGGCTGGCCCTCTACGCGCCGTCGGGGATCGCCGGCGCCGCGCTGTTCCTCGGTGTCGGCGGGGTCGTCGGCGGCCTGTACCTCGACGTGGACCTGCTGGCGTGGTCGGGCGTCGCGGTCGCCACCGCGGGGCTGGTGCTCACCGGGGTGGGGCTGTTCGCGGGGTCGGGCGGCGGCGCGGCCGGTGTGCTGCAGACGGTCGTCGAGCTGTTCGACGTCGTGGTGCGGCTCGGCGCCAACGTAATCTCGTTCGCCCGGCTGGCGGCGTTCGGCATGACCCACGCCGCGCTGGGCTGGCTGGTGTGGCAGGCGACCACCGCGCTGGTGGCGGGTGGTCCGCTCGGCGTGCTGTTCGGCGTGCTGACCTTCCTGGCCGGCAACGCCGTCGCGTTCGCGCTGGAGGCGCTCGTCGCCGGGATCCAGGCGCTGCGGCTGGAGTTCTACGAGCTGTTCTCGCGGGTGTTCGAGATCGAGGGCCGGCCGTTCCAGCCGTGGCACGTGCCGATGGAGGTGTCCTGATGATCTGGTTGCTCGCCCTGCCCGTGCTCGTCGCCGGCTGCGCTGCGGCGGGCTGGTTGCTGCGCCGGCGCGGCCGCCTGGCGTTGCGTGTCTTCCTCGGCGTGAACGCGGGCCTGGTGCTGGCCGCCCTCGCGCTGCTCGTCGTCGCGATGTCCGCGGGCCCGGCGCAGGCGGCCGCCACCGCCGCACAGGGGGCGTCCGCGTCCGGCGGCTGGGCCGCGCTGATCGGCGCGGCGATCTCGGTCGCCGGCTCGTCGATCGGTGCGGCGATCGCGGTGGCCTACACCGGCGCGGCGGCACTCGCGGCGCTCAGCGAACGGCCGGAGCTCTTCGGCCGGGCCATGGTCATCGTGGGCCTGGCGGAAGGCATCGCGATCTACGGTCTCGTCGTGTCGGTGATCCTCATCGGGAAGGCCTGACATGGGCAGCGAGACGAGAAGAGAGGCGAAACGGATCGCCGTGATCGGCGAACCGGAACGGGTGTACGGGTACTCGCTCGCCGGGGCGATCGTGCGCGAGTGCCCGGACGCCGAGGCCGTCCGCTCGGCATGGGACACGCTCGGCGACGACGTAGCGGTCGTGGTTCTGACACCGACCGCGGCGAAGGCGCTCACCGACAGCACGAGACCGAGCGGTACGCGGGGACGCCTGACGGTGGTGTTGCCGCAATGACGCCGCTCGTCCAACCCCAGCCGGCCGAGGCGCTCAGGCCGCTGCGTGCCGAGCTGCTGCGCCGGGCCCGCACCGATGCCGACCGCACCCGTGAGGACGCCGCGGCGACCGCGGCCGAGACGCTTGCCACCGCGCGTGAGCGGGCCGCCGAGATCCTTGCGGAGGCTGAAGCGCGCGGCGAGGACGAGGCGGCGGAACTGCGGTCCGCCCGGCTCGCCCGGGTCCGTCGCGGTCTGCGCGCCGATGAGCTGGCGGCCCAGCGCGCCGTGTACGACGAGCTGTCCGAGCGCGTAACCGAGGCCGTCTGCCGGCTGCGCCAGGAACCCGGCTACGAGGACCTTCGGGACCACCTCGCGGACGCTGCCCGTCGTGTGCTCGGCGAGGACACGGTTGTCACCGAAGCACCAGGTGGCGGCATCCTTGCCGCGCGCCGGGGGCACCGGCTGGACTACTCGCTCACCGGCTTCGCCGCTCGGGCGGTGGCTCGTCTGGGCGCCGACGTTTCTGGGCTGTGGACGGTATGACGAGCACTCCGCGCGGGGAGATCACCAGGGTCGCCGGCCCGCTGGTGGAGATCGTCCACGCGGGCGACGTGGCCATGTCCGACGTGGTGCTGCTGGGCACAGACGAGCTCCCCAGTGAGATCGTCGCGATCCGGGACGGCTCGGTTACCGTGCAGGCCTACGAATACACCGGCGGCCTCGCGCCCGGCGACGCGGCCGTGCCCTGCGGTCATCCGCTGTCCGCGAACCTCGGTCCCGGCCTGCTCGGCGGGGTGTTCGACGGCCTGCTGCGGCCGCTGTCCGATGCGCCGACGTGGCTCGCCGCCGGGACCGCCGGTCGACCAGCCAAAGGCACTGCGCGCCTGTGGCCTTTCGAGCCGTCGGTCTCCGCAGGCGAGCGCGTCAAATCCGGCGCGGTTCTCGGGGTCGTGACCGGCACGGGTCCGCTGGCACACCGGCTTCTCGCGCCGCCGGGTGTCGGGGGTGTCGTCGACGAGATCGTGGCCGCCGGCCGCTACCGTGCGGACGACCACGTCGCGACCGTCGCCGGCGTACCCGTCGCCATGACCACCAGCTGGCCGGTGCGCCGTCCGCGACCCGCCTCGGCGCGGATCGAGACGGCCGAACCACTGCACACCGGACAGCGCGTGCTGGACCTGCTGTTCCCCATCGCGCGGGGGAGTACCGCAGCCGTGCCCGGTGGCTTCGGCACCGGGAAAACCGTTCTCCTGCAACAGATCGCCAAGTGGTGTGATGCCGATGTCATCGTCTACGTCGGCTGCGGAGAGCGCGGCAACGAGCTGGCGGAGATCGTCGGCGAGCTTTTCGAGCTGACCGATCCGCACACCGGTGGGCGGCTCGCGGACCGTACGGTGGTCATCGCGAACACCTCGAACATGCCGATGATGGCTCGCGAAGCGAGCATCTATACGGGAGTAACCGTAGCCGAGTACTACCGCGACATGGGCTACCACTGCGTGGTGATGGCCGACTCGACATCCCGCTGGGCGGAGGCGCTGCGCGAGTTCTCGTCGCGGAGCGGAGAGCTGCCCGCCGAGGAGGGCTACCCGGCCGGTCTGGCCTCGGCGCTGGCGGCGTTCTACGAACGCGCGGGGGTAGTCACCACACTCGGCGGCGGCACCGGCTCGGTGACGATCATCGGTGCCGTCTCGCCGCCAGGCGGTGACCTGACCGAGCCGGTCACCGCGCACACCGAGCGGTTCGTGCGGTGCCGGTGGACGCTGGACCGCGACCTTGCCTACGCCCGCCACTACCCGGCGGTCTCCTGGTCGGCGTCGTTCTCGCGGGACGCCGAGGCGCTCACCGCACACTTCCGGCACGGCGACGCCGACGGCGCCGACCCGGACTGGCCCGTCCGGCGCGGCCGGATGGTCGGCCTGCTCGCCGCGGCCGATCGGCTGGCCGCGCTGGCCGAGCTGGTGGGCGTCACCGCGCTGCCGAGCCACGAACGGATGACCGTACTCGGCGGCCGGCTGTTACGGGAGGCGGTGTTGCAGCAAAGCGCCCTGTCCACATCGGACGCATTCTGCTCGCCAGAGAAGGGTGCCGCACTCATCGACGCCGTGCTCGACGTGGTCGACGGATGCGAGCGCGCTACCGCCGCGGGCACGCCGCCGGGGGAGATCGAACGGCTCGATTTCGGGCCGTTGATACGCGCTCGCGAACAGGCCGGACCACACGACGTGGACGGCGTGCGCACGCACCGGGACGACATGCTCGCCCTGCTCGCCACGCTGGAAGGGGAGCGGCGATGAACGGTCCCGGCTTGACCTACACCGATGTGCGCGAGCTGCGCGGCCCGTTGGTCGTGGTCGGGGGCGTGTCTGGGGTCGGCTGGGACGAGTTCGTGCGGATCCGCGTGGCTTCGGGCCGCCGTCGGCACGGGCTCGTGCTCGAGGTCGACGGGGACCTGGCCGTCGTGCAGGTGCTCGAGGGGGTGGCCGGCATGGACGCCGCCGGCACGGAGGTGGAGTTCGAGGGGCGGCCGCTGCGGATTCCGGTCGGACCCGCCTGGCTGGGCCGGGTGTGCAACGGCCGGGGGGAGCCCGCCGACGGCGGCCCACCAGTGCTCACCGACACCACCGCCCAGGTGTCCGGGAATCCGCTCAACCCGACCTGGCGCGAGCCACCAGCCGAGCCCGTGCTGACCGGTGTGTCGGTGATCGACGCGCTGACCACGTTGGTGCGCGGGCAGAAACTGCCGGTGTTCTCGCTGCCGGGACTGCCGCACCTCGAGCTCGCCGCACAGATCGCGGCGCAGGCGACCGCGGCCGGCGAGCCGTTCAGCGTCGTGTTCGCCGGCATGGGTCTGACCCACCCGGACGCCGCATTCGTGCGGGACGCGCTGGAGGAACGGTCCGCGGCGGGCGAGCTCGTGCTGTTACTGAACACCGCCGACGACCCGGTGATCGAGCGCATCCTCACGCCACGCGTCGCGCTGACGGTCGCGGAGGACCTCGCGTTCAGTCCCGAGCCGTACGGCGGGCGCCACGTACTCGTGGTGATGACCGACATGACGAGCTACGCCGAGGCCCTGCGTGAGGTGTCCGCCGCCCGCGACGAGATCCCTGCCCGGCGGGCGTATCCCGGCTATCTGTACAGCGACCTCGCCTCGTTGTACGAGCGTTGTGGACGCGTGCGCGACAGGGCCGGGTCGGTGACCGTTCTGCCGGTGCTGACCATGCCCGGTGGCGACATCGGGCATCCGGTGCCCGACCTGACCGGCTACATCACCGAAGGACAGGTGGTGCTCGCCGCTGACCCGCACCGGCGCGGTGTCTACCCGCCGGTGGATCCGCTGTCGTCGTTGTCGCGGCTGATGCGCAACGGGGCAGGCCCCGGCCGCACCCGAGTCGATCACCTGCCGGTCGCCAACCAACTCGTCGCGGCGCTTGCCCGCGCCCGGCAGGTGCGCGAGCTGGCCGACATGATCGGCGCCGCCGCCCTCACCGATACCGATCGCCGGTACCTCGACTTCGACGACGCGTTCGGCGCCGAGTTCGCCGGCCAGCGCCGCGGCGAGCTGCGATCTCTCGACGAGACGCTGGATCGCGCCTGGCGGGTACTGCATCGGTTGCCCCGCACGGAGCTGCTCATGCTGCCGGCCGAACTGCTCGACGAGCACGGGGCCCGGTGATCGCCATGCCGGACCTGCGCGTGCCACCGGGACGTGCCGGACGTCTGTGGCTACGTCACCGGCTGGCGGTCGCCGAGCGCGGTGTCGCGCTTCTCGAGCAGAAGCTGCGCCTGCTCCGCGCCGAGCTTGATCGCTTGCGCGCGCGGCTCGAGCGGACCGAGCAGCTGTGGGCGGCACGCGCCACTGAGGCGGACACATGGGGTCTGCGCGCGGGTGTCGCCGGCGGCCGGCGGGCCTTCCGGCTCGCCCAGCCGGGTGAGCTCGCGGAGGTTCACGTCCACTGGACCGCGATCATGGGTGTGCACTATCCGGACCAGGTCGACGTCGTACCACCTGACGAGCACGCAGACGACCTGATCGTCGGAAACGCGGCGCTGCTGCGGGCGCGGAAGGCGTACCGGCTCGCACTCGAAGCGGCCGCGCGTCACGCCGCCACCAACGCCGCCGCAGAGATCGTCGACGCGGAAGTGATCACCACCCGGCAGCGGCAGCGGGCACTGCGCAGGCACTGGATCCCCCGGCTGCGCCGCGCACTCGACGACGTGGAACTGGCGCTTGAGGAACAGGAACGAGCAGAGGCGGTCCGGCGCCGATGGGCCGCCCGCGCCGATGCCCGTCATTGAGCTGGACGGTAGATGCGGTTCCGCGGATGCGCCGTCCGAGTAGTGCGAAGCGCGACGATCGCTTTGGTGCCAGGCAACTGAGTGGCCAGTCGCGACATGTCTACGTTTGAGGACGGCCGGCGTCGGGAATCACACCTGCGTCATTCCAGTGATCCGCCGTAGTGACATGGCTGGTCAACACGCGCTCAAGGAGGTTCTCATGATCATTCTTGGAGTCGTGCTACTCGTCATCGGTTTCCTCGCCAAGATCTCCATACTGTGGACGATCGGGATCGTGCTTCTCGTGGTCGGTGCGATCCTGGCGATCCTGGGCGGTACCGGCCGTCGCGTCGGCGGCCGGGCGCACTGGTACTGAGGGTCCCGCCCAGCGTTGGCACGGACCTGACGACCTTTATCGACCAGCGGCCGGACGAGCGCACCTGCATGGGCGCGCTCGTCCGGCCGAATCGATCACCGCGACTGCTAGCCATCACCGTCCGTAACGATGGAAATCGCCAGGTCGATCCACCTCGTGTAGCTGTCGACATGAGGTGAGATCGATGACCATAGCCGTTTCACTGAAGGTGCACGAGGGTGTGGTCCTGGCGTCCGACAGCGCGTCAACCCTTGCTCAGGTGCAGCCGGACGGCGCCATGTCGGTCGCGAACGTCTACTACAACGTCGACAAGATCGCGAACCTGATGAAGGGGCTGCCACTCGGCGTCATGACCTGGGGCGCCGGCTCCATCGGCCCGGAGTCCATTTCAACGCTGTTCAAGGATTTGCGGCAGATGCTCACGGGTGAGCGCGCAGGTCCCGATGGCGCGGACTGGAAAGTCGATCCGTCGGAATACGCGGTCGCCGATGTCGCCGATCGGGTGCGCGAGTTCATCTACCAAACGAAGTACTCCGCGGTCTTCGGCGACAACACGCAGGTTCCCGGCGTCGGTCTCGCGGTCGCCGGTTACTCGACCGGCGGACCACATGCCGAAGCGTACAAAATCGAGATGGACAGTAGCGGCTGTCCTTCGCCCGTGCAGATGTGGCCGGGCGCGGAATGCGGATTCTTCGTCGGCGGCCAGCCCGCGGCAGTCGCACGCCTCGTACACGGTGTCGATCCGCAAATCACGAGCGTCCTCGTCGACGCCCTGGGCATATCGCACGAACAGGCTGGACGCGCGACGAAGACAATCCGCGACCGGCTGGCCGCGCCGTTGATCCAGGAGCCGATGCCGTTCAAGGACGCCCTGGATCTCGCCGAGTTCTTCGTCGACCTCACCTGCCGCTACACCAGGTTCCTGCCGGAAGGCGCCACTACCGTCGGCGGACCGATCGAGGTCGCGGGCATCACGAAGCACGAGGGCTTCAAGTGGGTCAAGAGGAAGCACTACTACTCGGCCGAGCTCAACCCGGACGCGACGCGACTCTGAGCGGGACTGATCCCGGCGGGGCGCCGGCAGCGGCTGCGTGTCGACACCGCCCGATCAGTCAACCGGTGTCAGGCGGGCGATCGATCCGATCTCGAGGGCGACCCACAGTGCACCGTCCGGGCCGAGGGCGATGCCGTGCGGCTCCGATTCGGCGTGGGCAGGGCGTGGGTCTGGATGTCTCCGTTGGGGCCGATCCGGCCGATCCGACCGGAGCCCCATTCGGTGAACCAGCACGATCCGTTCGGACCGGCGGTGATGGCGTGCGGGCGGGCGGTGCGGTCGGGCAAGGGGAACTCGGTGATCCGGCCGTCGACCGTGATGCGACCGATCTGGCCGGCGCGGATCTCGGTGAACCACAACGCACCGTCGCCGCCGCGCGCAATGCCGACCGGGCCCGCGGCGACTGTGGGCAGCGGATGCGTGGTGACGATCCCGCCGGTGGTGATCCGGCCGATGGCGTCGGCCTGGTTCATCGTGAACCACAGCGCGCCGTCCGGCCCCTCGGTGATCATCGAGGGAAAGCAGCCCGCCGCCGGGAGGTCGAACTCGGCGACCGTTCCGTCGACGGTGATGCGGCCGACTTTGTCGGTGTTCATCTCGGTGAACCACACCGCGCCGTCCGGTCCCGCCGTGATTCCGAACGGTCCCGCGTCGGGGGTGGGAACATCGAAGTTCGTGAGCTGGCCGGCAACGGTGACGCGGCCGATCCGATGCCCCTGCGACTCGGTGAACCACACCGCGCCGTCCGCGCCGACCGCCAGGAGCGAGGGCCGGCCCGACGGCGGGTCAAGCTGGTAGGAACGGTGCTCGCCCGTGGGCGTCATTCGCCCGATCCGGCCCGCATGCACCTCGGTGAACCACACCGCGTCGCCGGGCCCGGCGGTGATCCCGTACGGTCCGGACTCCGGCCCGCCGACCGCGTACTCGGCAACCGAAATCAGCTCTTCCGCCATACCCGCCCCCTCGTGCTGACGATCTTCACAGAAGCCTACGAGGAAGGGGCAAGCGAATAGCCGGTTGCGCGGCACCGTCGGGCGGCACGTCGCGGCCGGCCGGGCTAGCGTTGTGCCGAGTCAGCTCGGTTACCCCTGGAGCGGTGGTGAGTTCCGTGAAGATGGCGATCATCGGTGCGGGCAACGTCGGCAAGGCGATCGCGCGTGCCGCGACACGCGCGGGTCATGAGGTGGTGATCACCTCGACCGATCCGGACCGGACCAGGGCGGTCGCCGACGAGCTCGCAGCCACGGCAGGGAGTTCGAACGCCGATGCCGTTCGCGACGCGGATCTGGTGGTGCTCGCGGTTCCCTACCACGCGGTCGCGGCGGTGGCGGACGAGGTGGCGGACGGGCTGGCCGGTAAGCCGGTGATCGATGCGACGAACCCGCTGGCGGCCGACGGTTCCGGACTGGCGGTGACCGATCGATCCGGGGCGGAAGCGGTGCAGGAGGCCCTGCCAGGTGCTTTCGTGGTCAAGGCGTTCAACACGGTGTTCGCCGCGAACCAGGCCGACCCGGTCGTCGACGGCACGCAGCTGGACGGGTTCTTCGCCGGCGATGACGACGCGGCCAAGGCTGTGGTGGCGCAGTTCCTGTCCGCGGCCGGTTACCGGCCGGTCGACGCCGGTGACCTCGCGGCCGCCAGGGCGCTGGAGCACATGGCGTTCCTGAACATCGCGTTGAACGCCCGCAACGGGTGGGCGTGGCGGAGCGGCTGGAAGCTCGTCGGCCCCACCGGCTGAGGGGCGATCAGCCCGACTGATCCGTGCTCCCGGATGGGTTGATCGCGCCGGTCAGCTTCTCCGACGGTGCGGGTGGAGTCTCGTCGGCGTGGCCGCCGAGCGGGCCGACGTACTTCTCGGCGCGTGTTCGCTCGAGCATGTGTGGGTAGTGGAGGTCGAACGCGGGGCGTTCGGAGCGGATGCGGGGCAGCTCGGTGAAGTTGTGCCGGGGTGGCGGGCTGCTCGTTGCCCATTCGAGGGAGTTTCCGTAGCCCCACGGGTCGTCCATGGTGGCGGGCTCGCCGTAGCGGTAGCTGCGGAAGACATTCCAGACGAAGGGGAGCACCGACGCGCCGAGGATGAACGACCCGATGGTGGAGATCGTGTTCAGCGTGGTGAACCCGTCGGTGGGCAGGTAGTCGGCGTAGCGGCGGGGCATGCCTTCGTTGCCGAGCCAGTGCTGGACGAGGAACGTGACGTGGAAGCCGAGGAATGTGGTCCAGAAGTGCAGTTTGCCCAGCGGTTCGTTGAGGTAGCGGCCGGTGATCTTGGGGAACCAGAAGTAGATGCCGGCGTAGGTGGCGAACACGATGGTGCCGAACAGGACGTAGTGGAAGTGGGCGACGACGAAGTAGGTGTCGGTGACGTGGAAGTCGATGGGCGGTGAGGCGAGCAGCACGCCGGTGAGGCCGCCGAGCAGGAAGGTGATCAGGAACCCGATCGAGAACAGCATCGGGGTCTCGAAGGTCAGCTGCCCGCGCCACATGGTGCCGGTCCAGTTGAAGAACTTGATGCCGGTGGGTACGGCGATCAGGAACGTGGCCATGGAGAAGAACGGCAGCAGCACCGCGCCGGTGGCGAACATGTGGTGTGCCCAGACGACGACCGACAGCGAGGCGATGGCGAGCGTCGCGTACACCATGCCGCGGTAGCCGAACAGGGGCTTGCGGCTGAACACGGGGATGACCTCGGTGATGATGCCGAAGAACGGCAGCGCGACGATGTAGACCTCGGGGTGGCCGAAGAACCAGAACAGGTGCTGCCAGAGGATCGCGCCGCCGTTGGCGGGGTCGAACACGTGCGCGCCGATCACCCGGTCGGCGAGCAGCGCCAGCAGTGCCGCGGTGAGGATGGGGAAGGCGATCAGCACGAGGATGGTGGTGATGAGGATGTTCCAGGTGAAGATCGGCATCCGGAACATCGTCATCCCGGGGGCCCGCAGGCAGACGACGGTGGTGAGCATGTTGACGCCGCCGAGGATCGTGCCGAGCCCGGCCAGCACGAGCCCGACGATCCACAGGTTTCCCGCGACGCCGGGGGCGTGCGTCGCGTCGGACAGCGGCGTGTACGCGGTCCAGCCGAAGTCCGGGGCGCCCGCCGGTGTGACGAAGCTCGACATCACGATGAGGCCGCCGAAGAGGAACAGCCAGTAGGAAAGCGCGTTCAGTCGGGGGAACGCCACGTCCGGCGAGCCGATCTGCAGGGGCAGGACGAAGTTCGCAAAGCCGAACAGGATCGGTGTCGCGTACAGCAGCAGCATGATCGTGCCGTGCATGGTGAACAGCTGGTTGTACTGCTCCTGCGAGAGGAACTGCAGACCCGGGCGGGCGAGCTCCGCGCGCATCAGCATGGCCATCACGCCGCCGGCCATGAAGAAGGCGAACGACGTGACGAGGTAGAGCACGCCGATCTGCTTCGGATCGGTCGTCCGAATCCACGCCAGCAGTGCCGAGCCTCTCGGGCCTCGTTGGTAGGCACCGGGGTGTATGCGAACCGGGGTGGGTTTCACTGCGGTCATGTCCAACTCCCGCCCTTGAACAGCCGGCGGCGCGCATCTTCATGGTTCACCTCGAACCGACCGGCAGCAACCGCAGTACCCCGCCGCGGTGTGCCCATGCGCGCCCGTATCGCGCGAGTTGCACGGGCCGGTCCGGCGTGTTCGTCTGGTCGGACACCTTGCGGTGGAGAAGGCGAGGGCCCGTGATGGACGTGCCTCAGGTCGTGTGGTGGTGCACGATTGTCGGGATCGTGGGGCTGCTGGCGTTCGACTTCCTGGTGCACGTACGGAAGGCACATGTTCCTACGCTGCGTGAAGCGGGACTGTGGTCCGCCGTGTACGTGGGGATCGCGATCGTGTTCGGCGCCGGCGTGCTGGTCTTCGGCGGCACCCAGATGGGGACCGAGTACTTCGCCGGCTACGTGACGGAGAAGGCGCTGTCGGTGGACAACCTGTTCGTCTTCCTGATCATCATGTCCAGCTTCCAGGTGCCCCGCGCGGACCAGCAGAAGGTGTTGCTGTTCGGCATCGTGTTCTCGCTGGTGGCGCGCACCGGTTTCATCCTGCTGGGCGCGGCCCTGATCAACCTGTTCGCCTGGGTGTTCTACCTGTTCGGGCTGCTCCTGCTGATCACCGCCGGCAACCTGCTCAAGCCGGCGGGGGAGGACAGCCACTCGGCGGACAACATCATGATCCGCATCGCCCGCAAGCTGCTCCACACGACCGACACCTACGACGGCGACAAGCTGTTCACCGTCGAACACGGCAGGCGTGTCATGACGCCGATGCTGCTCGTCATGGTCGCGATCGGTGGCACCGACCTGATGTTCGCGCTGGACTCCATCCCGGCGATCTTCGGGCTGACCCAGAACGTCTACCTGGTGTTCACCGCGACCGTGTTCTCGTTGCTGGGCCTGCGCCAGCTGTACTTCCTCATCGACGGCCTGCTGAACCGGCTGATCTACCTGACCTTCGGACTGGCCGCGATCCTGGCGTTCATCGGCGCGAAGCTCATCCTGCACGCTCTGCACGAGAACAACGTGCCGTTCATCAACGGCGGCCAGCCGGTCGACGTGGTCGAGATCAGCACGGGACTCTCCCTGAGCGTGATCTTCGCGGTCTTGCTCGTCACCATCGCGGCCTCGCTGGCGAGCCCGTGGGGCCGGGCGCAGAACGCGATCTGTGCATCCCGCCGGCACGCGGCCGAGTACCTCGACATCGAGGCGGACCCCGGCCGGCGCGAGGAGGTCTTCGCCATGTTGCTCGCCGAGGAGGCGACGCTCAAGAAGCTGCCGGAGAAGTACCGGGCACGTATCCGGGAAGAGGAGCAGCTGATGGCCCTGCTGCGCCGGGCACACGCGGAACACGCGCGCGGCCTGGCAGGCGCCACGGGCCGCCCCGGGACCTGACGATGGCCGCCGGGCCGCCCTCCGGTCACAGCCACGCCGAGTGGTGAGGTGTTGAGCAGACCCCGGGGGTTCGCTCGATAGTCGCCGTCAGGGCGGCCTGGGCCCGGGCCGCCCTGACGGCTGGGGGTCCGTGCGAGTCGGGTTTTGGTGGGCGCCGCCGCGCACGGATCGGGAGATGGCTCGGTCCCGGCATTTCGGGCTTCACGTGCTCGTGGTGCCGGACTTGGTTCCTGCCGTCCGCGATGGCCTGGACGGCCTCGATGCCCAGGATGGCGCGAACGATGCCACCACCCGTTGTCGGGTGGGAACAAACACGAGGCCGGATGATGTCGGCTCTCGACAGCCCGCGGGGCTAGGCTGGACGGTCGGAGCCCGGTGTGGGAGTGGGCATGGTCAGGTTGGATCGGCTGGTCAACGTGCTCGGCGGGTACGGGCTGCGGCTGTCCCGGTGCCCGGTGCCGCGGTCGACCGAGCTGCGCAGCGTGGTGCTGCCCGAGCAGGCCGGCGGGCGCACGGTGGTGGGGGACGTGCTGCTCGCCGTCGGCGCGGACACGGTCCAGGAGGCGGTTGGCTGGGCGTCGGCCGCACATGCCGCGGTCGTCCTCGTGCGGGACGACGCCGATTCGGCAGGTCCAGCGAGCACACCGGGCTCGGCCGGGCAGGACGCGCCGGTCGCGGTGCTGGTCGTCGACCCCGCGGTGGCCTGGAGCGAGGTGGCGGCCGTCGTGTACGGCCTCGTGCTCGAGGGCCGGGAAACCGAGTCCGGCCGGGGCCCGACCGACCTGTTCGCGCTGGCCGACAGCCTCGCCGAGGCGATCGGCGGTGCGGTGACCATCGAGGATCGGCTCGCGCGGGTGCTGGCCTACTCCAGCCTGCAGCAGCACGCCGATCGGGCACGCGCGGAGACCATCCTCGGCCGGGAGGCTCCGGAACCGTTGCGGGCGTTGTTCGCCGACCGAGGGGTGACGAAGCACCTGGCATCCTCGGACGATCCGCTGTTCGTGGCCGAAGACCCCGACCACGGCCTCACCGGGCGCATGGTGGTGGCCGTCCGGGCGGGCCGGGAACTGCTCGGTTCGGTGTGGGTGGCCTGCCGCGAACCCCTCGACGGCACGCGGCGCCGCGCACTGACCGACGGCGCGCGAACGGTGGCACTGCACCTGCTGCGCTCCCGGGCCAGTGCCGACCTCGAACGCCAGGTCGAGACCGACCTGGTCATGCGGCTGCTGGAAGGGACGGCGGACGCCGCCACCGTGGTGAGCAGGCTGGGTCTGGCGCAGGGGCGGATGCGGGTCATCGCCGTCCGCGCCCACACCGCCGAGCAGGAGCGGCACGCGGCGCTGTTGCTCACCTTCGACCGGGCGACGACCGGGTTCGGGTGGTCGCGTCCCGGTCGTAGCGCGCTGGCCGGCAACACCGTCTACACGGTGCTGCCAGGCGACGACGCCCCCACCGCCGGCGCCTGGGTCGCCTCGTTGCGGGCCGCGCTGCCGGCGCATCTCATGCTCTCGGCGGGTATCAGCGCACCGGCCGCTTCCGAAGAGCTGCCCGCCGCGCGGCAGGAAGCCGACGAGTGCCTGGCACTCCACGAAACCCGGGGCGCGGGCAGCCGGCCACCGGTCTACGAGGAGTCGTGGGATGACATCCTGCTGCAGAGGCTCCGCACCGCCGCACGATCAGGACGTGCTCCGGCGCGCGGGCCGGTGGCCGAGCTGCGCCGCCACGACCTCGAGCACGCCACGCAGTACATCCCGACACTGCGCGCGTGGTTGCGGGCCCAAGGCGACTCCGCGGAAGCGGGCCAGTTGCTCGGCGTCCACGAGAACACCATCCGCTACCGGCTCCGCAAGATGGGCGAGCTCACCGCACTCGACCTCCGCGACGGCAGCAAGCGCGTCGCCATGACCATCGAGCTCGCCGCCCTCCACGACCAACCGGTTTCCGAGACCGGCCAACCACTGTCTATTCCAGACAAGCGGTGAACGGCCGTGATTGTCCACTACGGACAATCGTGGCCAGGTTCGGCCGGATGCGGCGAGCGGGACTCCAGCAGCTGCGCCGTTGGCGGCGCCGGCCGCTGTCGTAGCTCGCCGCTCTGCCGAACGTGCGCGCGACGTCGGGAATTGGATATGGGGTGTCGGCCAGAGGGTCCGGCCGGAGGCCGGGCGGTTCTAGCGTTTCTCGGTGTTCTTCACGGGTTTCGCGAAGGCGACTTGCGACGCGAAAGGCTTTGTCACTCGATGAACACCACGATCCTGGGGACCGGGTCATACCTCCCGAAAGAGGTGTTGACCAGCGAAGAGCTCGATGTTCGGCTCGGCGTCGACGCGGGTTGGATCTTCGACAAGACGCTGATCCGCGAACGTCGGGTCGCGGCTCCGCACGAGGCGTCCTCCGACCTGGCGACCGAAGCAGCGCAGCGCGCGCTCGACGCGGCCTGTGTGGACGCCGCCGACGTTGATCTCATCGTCCTCGCGACCTCGACGCCGGATCAGCCGCTGCCCGCGACCGCCTGCCTCGTCCAGCGCAATCTCGGTGCGACGGGTGCCGCCGCGTTCGACGTGGGCGCCGTGTGCACCGGTTTCGTCTACGCCCTGTCCGTCGCCGACGCGATGCTGGCCGCGAATCCTCAGTACGAGGCGGCGCTCGTCATCGGTGTGGACACGTACTCGCGGATCCTCGACTACACCGACCGGCGCACCGCCTGCCTTTTCGGCGACGGAGCGGGTGCGGTCGTGCTCGGCCGCAGTGCCGGGACGGCCGGGATACTCGGCGGCGTGCTCGGCGCGGACGGGTCGCTCGCCGACCTCGTCCAGATCCCGGGTGGTGGCAGTAGAAAGCCGGCGAGTGCGGACACCGTCGAGCACGGTGATCACTTCTTCAAGATGCGTGGCCGCGAGGTTCGCACGGTCACCGGAGCGGCCATCTCGGGTCTGATCGACGACGTACTGAAATCGGCCGGCGTCACGATGGACGACGTCGATCTCGTCGTACCGCACCAGGCGAACGGCGTGATGATGCGGGAGTGGTCCGACAAGCTGGGGATCGGCTCCGACGTGATGCACATGACCGTCGGCACCACCGGCAACACCGGCGCGGCGTCCGTTCCCATCTGCCTGGACGACGCCGCGCGGGCCGATCGGCTGGCCGCCGGGGACATCGTCCTGTTGGTGGCATTCGGCGGCGGGTTCACCTGGGGTGGCCACGTCCTGCGCTGGAATGGATGTGTGTGATGGACTTTACGGGTCGAACTGTCGTCATCACCGGTGCGAGCCGCGGGTTCGGGCGCGCGCTCGCCGAGTGCTTCGCTAAGCAGGGTGCGCAGCTGGGGCTGCTCGCCCGGGACGGCACCGCGCTCGCCGACCTCGCCGCGGCGCTGCCGACCCATACGGTCGCGGTGTCGTGCGACGTCACCGACGCCGACGCGGTGTCCGACGCGTTCGAGCGGATCGCGGCCCGGTTCGAGGGGATCGACGCCGTCGTGGCCAACGCCGGGGTGACGCTGGGCAACAAGCGGGCGCAGAACCTGCCCGTAGACGTGTGGCGCAAGGTGATCGATGTCAACCTCACCGGCGCGTATCTGACCGCCCGCGCGGCCCACCCCTACCTTGCCCGGTCGCGTTCGGCGCGGCTCGTGTTGGTCTCGTCGTGCATGGCACGCACGCCGCGCCACGGGGTCAGTGCCTACGCCGTCTCGAAGGCGGGCGTCGAAGGACTCGCCAAGGCACTGGCCGTCGACTGGGCGGCCGACTCGATCACGGTCAACGCGGTCGCGCCCGGCTTCCTCAACGTCGGGATGGGTGCGGTCGTCGACCAGAACGAGCGCTACCGGGAACAGGTACTCGTACGCACCCCCGCGTCCCGCCTCGGCGACGTGCACGAGGTGGTCGACACCGTGTTGTTCCTCGCCGGAGAAGCAGCCAGCTACATCACCGGGCACACCCTTGCCGTCGACGGCGGGTACGGCCTCGACTGACCACGAAGGACAACCGTGACCCTCATCCGCCATCTCGACCGGTACGAAGTAGCCCACCTCAACGCACCGACCGCCTTCGTCACCGAATGTGTCGGCGAGCTTGACGACGTCGCGCTCGCCGGCGCGTATCGGATGCTCTGCCAGCGGTATCCGGCGCTGCACGGTCGCGTGTGGCACGACGGACACGGCTACGTCCTCGACTCCACCAACGGCGCCGGCGCCCGGTTCCGCTCGACGTGGATGGAGGACGACGGCTACCCGAGAGACATCGCCGCCGAGTGGGACGTCGGACATTCATTGTCGGCAGTGATCGTGGAGCGGCAGCAGGGCAAACGGGCGCGCGTCGCCCTTTACCTGGATCATTGCGTCGGCGATGGCAAGCACATGTATGCACTCTGCAAATTGCTGTGGCGGCTGTACGCGGACATCGTCGCCGGCACCAGGATCGCCACTCCGTTGCTCCCGCCGTCGCTGCCTGATCCGCCGCTGACGGTGCTGAGCGATCGTCTGGGCGCCGCCTGCTCGGCCCCGACGCTCGCCGGGCCGGTGTCCGCGGCGTTGCCGACGTTGCGGTACCGGCGGAGCCTGCTCACCGCGGCCGACACGGCGGCGCTCGTGTCCCGTGCCCGGGCGGCCGGCGTGTCGGTGTACGGGCTGCTCGCGGCGGCCGTGGTGGGCGGGCAGCGCGCATTGCTCGGCGAGATGTCGCCGACGACGATCTGGGCGGTGGTGGACCTGCGTGCGCGGGTCGAGCCGCAGGTCGGGCCTACCGACACGACCAACTTCGCAAGCGCGGTCACCGTCGAGGCGACCAGCACCGGCGTCGTCCCGGTCGCTCGCGACGTCCGTGCCACGGTGCTCGCGGCGATCGCCGACCGGGAGCCGCACCACAACATGCTCGACGACTCGGTCGGCGACGCCATGAACTACCCGCGGGCGAATCTGGGCGCGGCGATCGTGAGCAACCTGGGTGCCGTGCCCGAGTTGACGGCTTCGCCAGATCTGTCGATTGCCGACTTCTGGATCTGGCCCTATGGCTGGCGCCAGCGGTACCCGATGTACATGGCGAGCACGTACGGCGGCCGGCTGGGCATCGACATGGTCTTTCGCGCGGACGTCTACGACGACCCGACGGTCGACAAAGTCGTCGACGCGGTGACGTCGGAATTGACCGCGGCGCGCGTGTAACCCAACCGTTAACTCGCCGGGAAGGACGCGAACCGTATACGCGTGTTTCCATGTGCCCATGCGGGCCGTGCCGACCAACGATGTTTTCGCGGCCGTTGCCGCGACACTCTCGGAAGCCACGGACGCCGTCTCCGAGCGCACGATCGCGGAGGTGTATCAGGAGCTGCCCTCGTACGCGGGCGTTCCGTTCACCGGCCTGCGGGCGTCCACCCAGCGGAACCTCGACATCGCGGTGCGCGCACTACGGGCCAATCGGGCACCGCGCCCGGACGAGCTTCCCGAAGCGTGGATCACCGTCACGGAGCGGGTGCAGCAGGGGGTTCCGGTCGAGGACATGATGCGTGCCTACCGCATCAACATCGGCGTGATCGAGGCCAGGTTCGTCGAGTTGGCGCAGGAGGCCGAGGTCGCGTCCAACCTCGTGCTGGCCGGCTCCCGGCTACTGTGGTCGGTCGGCGACGCGTTCACGACGCAGATCGCACTCGTCTACCAGGAACTGCGTATCGAGCACGCGCTGTACGACGCGCAGCGGAAAGCCGAGTTCATCCACGCTCTGCTCACCGGGAGACTCGAGCGAACCGAGGTCGCCAGCCAGAGCGTCTTGTTCGGACTGGATCCCACCACCTGCTACTTCGCCGTCCGGGGCCGCAGCCGGGCGGCCGGCAACGTGGAGCCGACGCGCCGCCAGCTCGAGCAGCGCGGAAGCACCTCGTGCCGCAGCGGCCTGATCGGGATCGTCGGCGGCGATCTCGCGGGTGTCGTGGCGCGTGCCCCGGGGGACACCTCCGATCTGGTGCTCGGTATGGGGCCGCAGGCGATCTTGGCCGATGTCGCGGACTCCTTCCGGACCGCGGGGCGTGTCCTCGAGGCGGCCTGGCGGCTGGGCCGTACCGGTGTGCTGACGCTCGCGGACCTGTCGTGGCGACTGTCGGCGGTCGCGGACCGCGAGGTCGCCGACTACCTCACCGGTCGCTACCTCACTCCGCTGCACCAGCACGGTGAGTTCGGCAGGCTGCTGCTGGACACGGTGCGCGCCTTCCTCGCCAACGGCCTCAGCACCGCGGCGACCGCGGCGGAGCTCGTCGTACACCCCAACACCTTGCGCCACCGGTTGCACAAGTTCGGCGAGTTGACCGGAGCCTCGCTCACGTGCACCAACGACGTGGTCGAGGTGACCTGGGCGTTGGAGCTGGCCACCATCGACACGGACGCGCGAGAAGCCGACCAGGCGTAACACGCGCTCCGCCGCTTCGCCGTTGTGCACATCCACAACGTATGTGCGCCGCGCGTTGGTGCCGCGCCTCTCGATCCACGGCGACCGGCAGGCGATCGTTGATGTACCGCATCGACGAGGAGTGCCGCCATGACACCCCAGGTCTGGATCACCGGAACAGGGATGACCCGCTTCGGCGTCCACAATGGCGACTCCACGGCCGATCTCGTTCGAGAGGCGGTCAGCGAAGCCCTGGCAGACGCCGGGACTGCGCTCGAAGACGTCGACGCGGTCTTCTACGGCAGCGCCGCGCAGGGCGCGCTGGAGGGGCAGCTGATGATCGCCGGGCAGATCGCGCTGCGCAAGATGGGCCTGACCAGGTCGCCCGTGTTCAATGTGGAGAACGCCTGCGCCACCGGAGCAACCGCGCTGAACCTGGCGATCGCCCAGGTTCGCTCCGGTGGTGCGGACGTTGTGGTGGCGGTCGGGGCCGAGCGGATGAACGTCGGCGCCCGCGCCGACGTGCTCCGGATCTTCGACGGAGCCGTCGACGTGTCCGAGCCACGATCGCCGGCCCCGGCCGCCGAGCACAGCCTGTTCATGGACATCTACGCGGCGATGGCCCGCGACCACATGGCGAAGTTCGGCACCTCCCGCCACCAGCTCGCCGCCGTGGCTTCGAAGAACCACGGCCATGCAGTCCACAATCCACTCGCGCGGTACCGCACCGCGATGAGCGTCGAGGAGGTCCTGGCGGCGCGGCCGGTGACGTATCCGCTGACCGTACCGATGTGCGCGCCGATCACCGATGGCGCCGCCGCGGTCGTCGTGTGTGGCCCGCGCGCCGCACACCGCCACGGCCGGGCGGTGCGGGTGCTGGCGAGCGTCGCCGGCAGCGGAACCGACCGTGACCTCGCCGACTACGACCAGCACATCACCCGGCTGCTCGCGACCCGGGCATACGAGCAGGCGGGCGTTGGACCCGGGGACGTCTCGGTGGCCGAGGTCCACGACGCGACATCGTTCGCCGAGGTCCTCCAGACCGAGATGCTGGGTCTGTGCGAGGTCGGCGACGGCGGTCCCGCCGCGGAGCGGGGAGAGACGTCGTTGGGCGGACGCATTCCGGTGAACCCGTCCGGGGGTCTTGTGTCCAAAGGACACCCTTTGGGCGCGACAGGCCTGGCACAGATCCACGAACTCGTCGCACAACTACGTGGCACCGCCGGCCGGCGGCAGGTGCCTGGGGCAAGGGTGGCGATAGCCGAGAACGCCGGTGGCTTCCACGCCGGCGAAGAGGCAGTCGCCGTCATCACGGTACTGGGTGGATAACGGGAGACCACTGTGGCAATCATCGACTTCTTCGACCGGGGCTGGCGGCAGAACCCGAACGGCATCGCCTATGTGAAGGGCGGTCGCCAGTGGACATTCCAGGACGCTGGTACGACGTCGTGCCAGGTGGCGCACGCGTTGTTGCGCTCGGGGTTCGCCAAGGAGACGAAGGCCGCGGTCCTGTGCCCCAACGACCCCGTCGCCTGGTTCTGCGTGCTCGGCATCTGGCGCGCCGGGCTCGCCTGGGTCCCCCTCAACCCGGCGAGCCCGACCGCGCACAACCTGCACCTGCTCACGGGGTTCGACTGCGAGGTCCTGTTCTTCCACAGCTCGCTCGCCGACACGGTGCGCGAGATGCGACCCGGCCTGCCCAAGGTGCGCGAGTTCGTGTGCATCGACGCGGACCTCGCCGACGCGCCCTCACTCGCCACGTGGACCGCCGGCCTGCCGACGTCGGGCCCCGCGGTCGAGTACGACATGGACGACGTGGTCGCCGTGACCCCCACGGGCGGTACCACCGGGCTGCCGAAGGGAGCGATGAACACCCACCGCACGTTCGCGGTGTGCTTCGCACACCTGATGATGGCCTTCCAGTACGGCGCGAACGAGCCGATCGTGAACCTCGCGGCCGCGCCGATGACACATGCCGCCGGGATGATGAGCATGCCGGCGAGCGCGCGCGGCGGAACCGTGGTCATCCTCGAGAAGCCCGAGCGAACCGCCGTTCTCGACGCGATCGAGCAGCATCGGGTGACCGAGTTCTTCCTGCCGCCGACGGTGATCTACCGGCTGCTGGACACGCCGGGGATCGAGGAGCGGGACTTCTCGTCGCTGCGCTACGTGCTGTACGCGGCCGCGCCCATGTCCGTGGACAAACTGCGCCGCGCCCTCGAGGTGTTCGGCCCGGTGATGATGGAGTGCTACGGGCAGGTCGAGGCGTTCGCCGCGATCTCGTACCTGCGCCCGGAGGAGCACTTCGTCGACGGGCAGGTCGCGCCCGACGCCAGGTTGTCCTCCTGCGGCCGCCCGTACCCGCTGATCTCCGTCGCGATCCTCGACGACGACAACCGTCCGGTTGCCGCCGGCACCAAGGGCGAGATCTGCGTGCGCGGCGACCTGGTGATGAAGGGCTACTACAACGCCCCGGACAAGACCGAGGAGACGATCGTCGACGGCTGGTTGCACACCGGCGACGTCGGACACCTCGACGACGACGGCTACCTCCACATCACCGACCGCAAGAAGGACCTCATCATCTCCGGCGGGGTCAACATCTACCCGCAGGAGATCGAGCAGGTGATCTGGGGGCATCCCGCCGTCCGCGACTGCGTGGTCATCGGCGTGCCGGACCACGAGTGGGGCGAGGCGGTGAAGGCCGTCGTCGAGCTGAACGACGGGCTGCAGGTCAGCGACAGCGAGCTGATGGCGCTGTGCAAGAAGCGGCTCGGCGGTGTCCGCGCGCCCAAGAGCGTCGACTTCATCGACACGCTTCCGCGCAGTCCCAACGGCAAGGTGCTCAAACGCGACGTGCGCGAACCGTACTGGAGCGGCCGGACGAGCCGAGTCTGAGCACCCCGGATCACGAGGAGATGGCCATGAACGATCTTGGACTCGACGGCAGCGTCGCGATCGTCACGGGCGCGGGCTCGCTCGCTCCGGGCATCGGCAACGGGAAGGCCGCGGCCGTCCTGCTGGCGGAGGCCGGCGCGAAGGTCATGCTCGTCGACCGGTCGCTCGACAACATGAAGGAAACGCTCGAACTCATCGCCGAGCGGGGCGGTGACTGCGTACCGGTCACGGCCGACGTGTCCGATGAGGCCGGTTGCGCGGGCGTCGTGGCCTCCGCGATGGACACCTGGGGGCGCGTCGACGTCCTCGTCAACAACGTGGGCACCGCGGGGCCCGCCGGCACCGTGGTGGACGTGGCCGTCGACGCATGGGACGCGTGCCTGCGGGTCAACGTCACGTCGATGCTCCTGATGTCCCGGTTCGCCATCCCGCACATGCGGGCGGCCGGCGCCGGTTCGATCGTCAACATCTCCTCGGTCCTCGGGATGCGCGGCGGCCACCCGGCGATCGCGTACCCGACCACCAAGGCGGCGATCATCGGGCTGACCAAGTCGATGGCCGTGCACCACGGCCCGGACGGCATCCGGGTCAACGCCGTCGCACCTGGATTCGCCTACACACCCATGGTCTACGCCCAGGGCCTGTCCGAGGAGAACCGCGAGCGGCGCAGGCTCGCCGCCCCGCTGCACACCGAGGGAACCGGCTGGGACACCGGGGAGGCGGTGCTGTTCCTGGCGAGCGACCGATCGCGCTGGATGACCGGCACGGTCCTGGTCGTCGACGGCGGACTCACCGCGAGCGCCGGCATGACCGGCGACATGAGCGTGACCGCCCGGGACACCCCATGAGCACCGGGTTCGTGGTCGACACCGACGTCGCCGTGCCGGTACGCGACGGTGTGGTACTGCGAGCCGACGTGTGGCGGCCGGCCGGCGGCGGCGTGCGGCCGGCGCTCGTGCACCGCACGCCCTACGACAAGAGCCTGGCCGCGGGGGAGCGCGGCTTCTACCAGGTGGACCGGCTCGTCGCCGCCGGGTACGCGGTCGTCGTCCAGGACACGCGGGGCCGGTACGCCTCAGCCGGCGAGTGGGCGGGGCTGACCCCGAGCATGTGGGCGATCGAGGCCGACGACACCTACGACACGGTCGAGTGGGCCGCCCGACAGCCGTGGTGCGACGGCGGCGTGGCGATGTTCGGCGCGTCCTATCCCGGTGCGCTGTGCTGGCTCGGCGCCATGGCGCGACCACCGCACCTGCGCGCGATCGTGCCGATGCTGACCGGCGACCGGGCCACCGCCTACCTCGACACGGGCGGCGCGTTCTGGCTGCATACCTGGGTCTCCTGGTACCTGAACGCCCTCGTCGGACAGTACACACGAGACGGTCGGGCCGTCCCCGCCGAGCTCGCGGCCGTCGCGGCGGACTGCGCCGAGGTGGTCGAGCACCTGCCACTGGATGCCAGCACGGTCTTCGACCGGCCCGGTATGCCGGTCACGCTCGAGGAGATCCTGCGCGAGGACGCCGCGGGCACGCCGCCGCTGTTCGCCATCGAGCGGGTCGCGGTGCCGGCAATGCTGATCGGCGGCTGGTACGACTTCTACGCCGCTCGCACGGTCGACCAGTTCCGCCGGTTGCGTACCGGCACGGCACCCGAGGTACGCGACGCCCACCGGCTCGTGCTGGGGCCGTGGACGCACGACAGCGCCGGCCCCGTCCAGGGCGAGCTCAACCTGGGCGTGCCGGCCGCCGGCCCGGGATCCGTGCAGCCCGCGATGCTGGCGTTCCTCGACCGCCATCTCAAGGGCGCCGGTCCCGAGGTCCCGCCCATCCGGTATCTCGTCCCGGGCGAGACCCGGTGGCGCGACGCGAGCACGTGGCCGCCGGCCGAGGCGAGCCGCCGGACCTGGTACCTGCGCTCGGGCGGCGGGCTGACCGGCTCGATGCCGGCGGAGGACGAGCCGCCGGACCGCTACCGGTACGACCCGGCCGACCCGGTGCGCACACTCGGCGGCCGGGTCAGCGGCAACATCATCGCAAGTGGACCAGCGGGGCCGCGTGACCAGCGCGTGCTGGTCGAGCGGACCGATGTCCTCACCTACACGGCGCGCAGCCTCGACGAGCCACTCGTGCTCGCCGGCGACGCCACCGTGTTCGTCCACGCGAGCACGTCCGCCGTGGACACCGACTTCGTCGCACGGCTCGTCGATGTCCACCCGGACGGCAGATGGATGCTCATCACCTCCGCCCTCACCCGGGCACGACATCGCAAGGGTGTCGACCGGGAGTTGCCCGTCGAACCGGGCGCGGTGGAGGAGTACGAGATCCACCTCGGCCCGGTGGCGCACCGCCTGGCCACCGGCCACCGGCTCGGGGTGCTCCTGTGCTCCAGCGACTTCCCCTGGTTCGACCGCAACATGAACACCGGCAACGCGATCGGCGCCGACACCGTCCCGCTGGTCGCCGATCAGACGATCTTCCACGATCCGGCGCATCCCTCCCGCCTGGAAATCCACACCCACACCACGCATTAGCAGAAGGTGGTGGTCAAAGATGATCAACACACGCAAGCGGGTATCTCTGGCAGCGGCCCTCGTCCTCGTCCTGGTCGCGACCGGCTGCGCGGGTCCGGGCGCCGCCAGCCCGGTGTCCAGCACGAAAACCACGCTGAACATCGGCACGTCCTACCCGCCCACACCCAACCTCGATCCGGGCAATGCCAACGGCTCCAGCCTCTGGTACCTGGAGCTGGCGTACGAGCCGCTGATCAAGATGGCGTCGGACGGCAAGCTCAAGCCGGGGCTGGCCACCTCGTGGCGCTACGTCGGCGACGGGAACACCACGTTCGAGCTCGAACTGCGCGAGAACGTCAAGTTCAGCGACGGGTCACCGCTGACCGCCGACGTGGTCAAGGCGAACCTCGACCGGTTCCGCGGCACCGCGCAGCTGTCGACGGCGGCGCAGCTCGCCGACGTCAAGGACGTCACGGTCGTGGACGAGCGAACCATCCGCATGACACTGTCCAAGCCCAACCCCTCGATCGCGGCGGTCCTGTCGGAGTTCTACGGCCCCGGCGACATGGTCAGCGGCAAGGCACTCGCCGACCCGGCGAAACTGGCGACCCAGACAGTCGGTGCCGGCCCGTACATGCTCGACCGGTCGAAGACCGTCGAGGGCGACCACTACGCCTTCGTCCGCAACCCGCACTACTGGAACCCCGATGCGGCGCGGTTCAGGACCGTCGTGGTGAAGATCCTGCCCAACCCGAACTCGGCGCTCGCCGCGCTGCGGACGGGTCAGGTCGACCTCGTGCAGGGCGCCCCGAACACCGACAAGGCCGCGAAGGCCGCCGGCGTGCGGGTGATCTCCGTGCCGCAGACGTTCGTCGGTCTCGCGCTCGCCGACCGGGCCGGTGCCAAGCTGCGCGCCCTCGGTGACGTGCGGGTCCGGCAGGCGCTCAACTACGCGATCGACCGGAAGAAGATCGCCGCCGGTCTCGTCGACACGTACGGGGGGCCGACGCCGACCGAGCAGATCGTCCTCCCGGGACAGTCCGGGTACAGCGAGGACACGGCCTACCCGCACGACCCCGACAAGGCGAAGCAGCTGCTGCGCGAAGCCGGCTACCCAGACGGGTTCACGCTGCCCGTGGTCAGCTTCTCCGGCCCGTCCGGTACGACACCGCTGCTGCAGGTCATGGCCAACCAGCTCGCGGACGTCGGGGTGCGGTTGAAGATCTCCGACACGTCCGACACGAACAAGTACATCCAGGACATGCTCAGTGGCCGGTTCCCGGCGTACGGCATCGCGTTCGGCACGATGCCCATACACCTGATGGGCCCGCTGCTGTTCCTGCCGAACGCCACGCCGTTCAACCCCTTCCACAGCACCGACCCCAAGCTCGAGTCCCTGTACGGGCAGGCGGCGCAGGCCGATCCCGACACGAAACCCGGCTACGACAAGCAGATCATCGAGCAGCTGGTCGACCAGGCCTGGTTCGTGCCGGTGCTGTTCCAGCCGGTGAGCTACTACGCGCGGCAGGGCGTGGACGGGGTCGCGGCGACGCCGAACCGGCCGACCCCGAACCCGCTCGAGTGGACCTTCACGGGATGAGGTGATCCTCGTGCTTCGGCTGATCCTGCGCCGGCTCCTGATCTCCGTTCCCCTCCTGCTCCTGGTGTCCCTGCTGACGTTCGTGCTGCAGGCGCTCACACCCGGCGACACGGCGCGGACGATCCTGGGCAACACGTTCACCCAGGAGGGCTACCTCCAGCTGCGACACCAGCTCGGGCTCGACGAGCCGGTGCTCACCCAGTACTGGCACTGGCTCAGCGGCGCGCTGCGGGGGGACCTGGGGGTGTCCCCGATCAGCGGGCTCGACGTCGGCCAGCAGATCACGAGCCGGCTGGGGGTCACGCTGTCGCTGATCGTGTGTGCCACGGTGCTCGCCGCGCTCGCCGGCGTGGCGCTGGGTGTGGTCAGCGCGATCCGTGGCGGCGCGTTCGGCCGGTTGGTCGACGCGCTGTCACTCGTCGGGTTCGCCGTTCCGGTCTTCTGGTTCTCGCTCGTGCTCGTGACGGTCTTCGCGGTGACGTTGGGGCTGCTGCCGGCGACGGGCTACGTGGACCCGGCGACATCGTTGTCCGGCTGGGCGGGAAGCATCGCGCTGCCGGTGGTCGCGCTGGCACTGGCGCCGACAGCGGTCATCGCCAAGCAGACCCGCGACGGCATGCTCGACGCGCTCAGCCGCGACTTCGTGCACAGCCTGCGCGCGAACGGCGCCGCCGAGCGGTCCATCGTGCTGCGGCACGCACTGCGCAACGCCGCGATCCCGGTCGTCACGGTCATCGGACTGGTGTTCGTCGGCCTGCTCACCGGCACCGTCTTCGTCGAGGCCGTGTTCGCGATGCCGGGGCTCGGTGGGCTCGCCGTGCAGTCCACCGTCCAGCACGACCTGCCCGTCATCCAGGGCATCGCCGTGACGTTCACGGTGATCGTGGTCCTCGTCAACCTGCTCGTCGACATCACGTACGGCTTGCTCAACCCCAAGGTGCGTGCCCGGTGACAGCTTCTCGCACGACAGCTCTGCGCAGGCCCACGGCGATAGCGGCACTGGCCTACCTCGTGCTCGTGGTCGTGGCGGCCGTGGCGGCCCCCGTGCTCGCACCGCACGACCCGGAGGCCACCGACCTCGATCACGTGCTGTCGGGGCCGACCGGGACGCACCCGCTCGGCACCGACAGCCTCGGCCGCGACGTGCTGACCCGCCTCATGTACGGCGGGCAGGTCAGCCTCGCGGGCGTCGCGGTCGCCGTGCTGACGATGCTCGTGCTGGGCGTGGTCACCGGCCTCCTGGCCGGGTTCCTCAGTGGTTGGGTCGACCGGATCGCCAGCTGGATCATCGACCTGGCGCTGTCGATCCCGGTGATCATCACCCTGCTCGTCGTGCTGTCCGTGGTGGGCAGCAACGAAACCGCGGCGATGATCACGGTCGGTGTGCTCAGCGCGCCGTCGCTCGCGCGGGTGGTTCGCGGCGCGACCATGGCGGTGAAGCAGGAGACGTTCGTCGCCGCGGCTCGGGTGGCGGGCCTGCCGTCGACACGCATCATCACCGGGCAGGTGCTGCCCCGGGTGACCGGCCCGATCATCGTGCAGACCGCGATCGGCGCGGGCGGGGCGCTGATCGCGCAGGCCGGCATCGAGTTCCTCGGGCTCGGCGTGCAGCCACCGACGCCGACGTGGGGCGGCATGATCACCGACGCCGCCCAGGTCGTGGATCAGCAGGCCTGGCTGCTGGTGCCGACCGGACTGGTGGTCGGCCTGACCGTGCTCGCGTTCGGGTTGCTCGGCGACGCCGTGCGCGACGCCACCGCGGACCGGGTCACCTCGGCCGCCCCGCCCGCGCGACGCCGACGCGCAGCGCCTCCGTCCACACAGGAGGAGCCGGCTCCCGGTGCGCTGTTGGCGCTTCGCGGCGTCACCGTAGCCCTGCCGACCTCGCACGGCACGCACACCGTCGTGGACGGGGTCGATCTCGACATCCGTCCAGGCGAGACCGTCGGGCTCGTGGGGGAGTCCGGCTGCGGCAAGAGCATCACCGGCCGCGCGATCCTCGGTTTGCTGCCGCGTGGTGGCGAGCTCACCGCGGGCACCGTCCACCTCGCGGGCGAGAACCTCACCGCGGGCGGCCGGCAGGCATACCGCGCGGCGCGCGGTTCCCGGGTGGCGCTGATCTCGCAGGAGCACATCGGCGGTCTCGACCCGGTGGCGCCGGTCGGCCGGCAGGTCGCGGAGCTCGTGCGCCGCCACCGTGGCTGCTCGCGCGGCGCGGCGCGGATCCGCACGCTCGAGCTGCTGGAGAGCGTGCGGCTGCCGGAGCCCGCCCAGCTGGCGCGCCGCTACCCGCACGAGCTGTCCGGCGGGATGGCACAGCGCGTGGCGATCGCCATGGCACTCGCCGGCGATCCGGAGCTGCTGATCGCCGATGAGCCCACGACCGCGCTGGACGTCACCGTGCAGGCGGAGATCCTGGGCCTGCTGCACCGGTTGCAGGCCGAGCGGGGCATGGCGATCCTGCTCATCAGCCACGACCTGGGCGTGATCGCCGAGGTGTGCCACCGGGCGTACGTGATGTACGCGGGCCGGATCGTCGAGAGCGGGCCAGGCGCCGAGCTCTTCCGGACGCCGAGGCATCCGTACACCGCCGGCCTCGTCGGCTGCAGTCCACAGCGGATGCCGCCGCGGACGCCGCTGGCGGCGATCCCGGGCATGGTCCCCGAGCCGTGGGCGAGGCCGGCCGGCTGCCACTTCCATCCGAGGTGCCCGCTCGCCACGGCCGCGTGCGAGTCGGGCGAGATCCCGATGGCCGAACCGGCGGCCGGTCGCCACACCCGCTGCCTGCACCACACCGAGCTGACCGAGGAGGACGACCATGCCCGAGCCGGCGTGCTTGCTCGAGATTGACGACCTGCGGGTCGAGTTCGCCGGCCGCGTCCGCGCGGTCGACGGCGTCAGCCTCCGGGTCGGCACGGGTGAGACGCTGGGTCTGGTCGGCGAGTCGGGGTCCGGGAAGTCCACTGTGGGCAACGCGGTGCTCGGGCTCGTCCGGCCCACCGGCGGGCGGATTTCGCTGTCGGGAGTGGACATCACCCACCTGACCGGCGCGGCGCGGCGAAAAGTCGCCGACCGGGTCCAGGTCGTCTTCCAGGACCCGAACGGCTCGCTGAACCCGTCCCGCACGGTCGGTTCGACGCTGGCCGAACCGCTGCGGGTACGCAGGCGGCTCGACCGCGTGGCGGCGGGCGCGCGGGTGGCCGACGCGCTGCTGCGGGTCGGGCTCGCGGCGGACGCGGCGCGGCGCTACCCCCGCCAGTTCTCCGGCGGTCAGCGGCAACGAATCGCGATCGCCCGCGCCCTCGTCCTGGAGCCGGACCTCGTCATCTGTGACGAACCGACCAGCGCGCTCGATCTGTCCGTGCAGGCGCAGGTGCTGAACCTGCTGCTGGACCTGCAGCGGCAACTGGGCATGGCGTACCTGTTCATCTCGCACGACATCGACGTCGTAGAGCACATGTCGCACCGCGTGGCGGTGCTCAAGGGCGGGCACGTCGTCGAGCAAGGCGACGCAGAGCGCGTGTTGCGCGAAGCCAGCCATCCCTACACCCGGGCGCTGCTCACGGCGACCCGGCACGCGAGCACAACGGAGGCCGGGTGACATGCCACTCAACAGGCAGGTGCAAGCGATGATCAAGGACATGCCGAACGTCTGGGACGACATCGGCGCGATGACCGCCGCGAAGGCGCGCGCGCTGCAGGCCGAGGCGCTCGCCGACCTCGACGTCGCGCCACCCCCGGGAGTGGCGACCGAGGACCTGACGATTCCCGGGGCGGCCGGTCCTCTCCGCGGCAGGGTCTACCGCCCCGCGACGGGTCCGGTGGACGGGGTCGTGCTGTGGCTGCACGGCGGCGGGTTCGTGCTCGGGTCGATCGACACCGAGCAGAGCCACGGTCCGCTCGCTCTCGCCTCCCGTTGCGCCGTGGTGTCGGTGGACTACCGGTCGGCGCCGGAGGCGGGGTTCCCGGCCGCGGTGTGGGACACGTACGCCACGCTGTGCTGGGTAGGGGAGAACGCCAAGGAACTGAGCGGGCACGCGAACCGCGTCGTGCTCGGCGGCGAGAGCGCGGGCGGCAACCTGGCGGCGGTGGCCGCGTTGCTGGCCCGCGACGAGGGCGGCCCGGAGGTGGCGCTGCAGGTCCTGCTGTACCCGATGACGGCCAGGACGTTCGACGGCCCGTCCCGCCACGACCCGGCCGTGAGTCCACTGTGGCCCCCGGCCGCGATCGAGTGGGTGTGGCGCCAGTACCTCGGCGACGACGACGGCTCGAGCCCGCTCGCCTCGCCGCTGTACGCGGACAGCCTGGCCGGGCTTCCCCCGGCACTGGTGCTGACCGCGGAGTACGACCTCCTGCGCGACGAGGGCGAGGCGTACGCGGATCGCCTGGCAGCCGAGGGTGTTCCGGTGCGGCGCCGGCGTTACGCGGGCATGCCGCACGGCTTCGTGGAGTGGACCGGTGTGCTCGCGGGGGCGGACGAGTGCATCCACGACATGGGCCGATCGATCCGCGCGGCCATCAGCGTGGACGATCCCGAGCCCGTCGGCATCGCATCGGCCGAGGGCTGACGGTCTACGGCTGACGGTCTACGGCGACCACCAGCGCGACACCACCGCCAGCGCATCGCGCGCCTGCGCGAGTCCCGCCTCGGCGGCCGGCGTGCGAATCGCCGGATCCAGCAGATCGGTCAGGAACAGCCGGGTCGCCGCCTCGTCGGGGAGCACCAACTCCACCCGCGTGCCTTGCGCGGTCAGCACGTCGACCTGGCCGGCCGTGAGCGGGTCCGCGATCGGTGCCAGCACCAGCACCCGGTCGTAGCCGGCCGCGAGATCGACGTTGTTCGACGACCGCACCCCGCCGTCGACGTAGCGGGCGTCGCCGATGGTCACCGCCGGCCACACACCGGGCACCGCGCAGCTCGCGGCCACCGCGTCGACGAGCCGCACGCCGGACTCGCGATCGAACACCACGGGTTCGCCCGACTCGGCCTCGGCGGCGACGACCGACAGCGGGCGAGCCGGCCACTCGTGCACCGGGAGCCGTGCCGCGATCACGGCCCGGCGATCGGCCTCGGAGACCGTGCTCCCCGCACGAACCGCGCCGGCGTGGTCGTTCTCGTCCCAGAGCAGCTGGTTCGCGCCGTCCGGCGGGGCCAGCTCGTGCGTGTGCCGGGCGGGATCCACCTGGCGAGCCAGCAGTTCGTCGAGCGGCACGCCGGTCGCCACCTGCGCCGCGACCACCGAGCCCGCCGAGGTGCCGAGCACGAGGTCGACCTCGGTCACGTCGACGCCGGCGGCGGCGAGGCCGGCGAGCAGGCCCGTCTCCCAGGCGATGCCCGCGAGCCCCCCGCCGCCCAGCACGAGGGCGCTCGACGTCATCCCGCGATCATGTCACACACCCGCTGTGCCGGATCGTCGCTCGCCCGCGCCAGCACGCGCGCGTAGGTGTCACCCAGCTCGCCCATCGTCCGCGGCGCCACCGCGAGCGCGTTTCCGTAGACGACGCCGCCCAGAGCGCTCGGCGTCTCGCTCGTGATGTAGTTCAGCGGCACCGTCGCGGCGAACGACACGTCGCCGCTGTGCCGGACGGTGAGCTCGGGCACGGGGTAGGGCGTGACCTCCAGACCCGCGACCCGGGTCGGCGCCACCTGGGAGTGCGGCAGGAACTCCACCGCCACGTCGAACAGCTGCCGGCCCACCGCGCGCTCGAGTACGCCGAGCGGAAGCCGGTGCCCTCGCGCCGCACGCTGCTCTTCGCACGCCCGGCGCACCAGCTCGGCGAAGCTGTCGGTGCCGGAGACCGTGAGCACCAGCGGCAGATAGTCGAACACGGGGCCCACCACCGGCTGCATCTCCGGCCGGTCACGGTTCGCGTGCAGAAACCCGAGCACGACCTCGCCTCCGGCGTACGGCGAGAGCGTGGCGAGCACGCCCGCGGTCACGGCCGCGGCGAGGCCGCCACCGTGGGGCCTCGCCAGCTCGGCCAGCCGTGCGGGCGTGCCCGACGCCGGGAAGACCCGCCCGTCCATGCGGAACGCGGACTCTCGCCGGTAGCCGGGAAGGCCCGGGAAGCAAGGACGCGGGTCCGGTAGCCGCTCGCGCCACCACGAGATCCGCCGCGGCTCGGCGGCCGCTCGCTCCCACGCCGCGTAGTCGCCGAACTGGACCGCCAGCTCGGGCAACCAAACGTCTGCCCCGGTCACGACCGCCTGGAGCAGCCGGCTGAAATCGCGGAAGAGCACGCCCATCGACCAGCCGTCGCTGACCGCGTGGCTCACGACGAGCACCAGTACGTGCCGACTCTCGTCGAGCCTGACCAGCCCCGCGTGCCACAGCGGTGCCTCGGTCAGGAGGAAGGACCGTTCCGCGGCCTCGATGATTAGCTTGTCCAGGTCGCGCTCCGGCTGCGCGGAACCCGACACGTCGGACTGCCAGACGGGAACCGCGCCGGGAGGCGCGATGGTCTGACGCACGCCGTCGCCATGGTCGTGCAACGAGGTACGCAAGGTCTCGTGGCGTCCGGCGAGCGCGCGGACGGCCGCGACGAGCGCGGCGGGTGCGACCGGTCCCTCGACCTGCCAGGCGACGACGTTGTTGTGGTTGCACCGGTGGTCCACAGTGGAATGGAACCACCGTTCTTGCAGGAACGACGCTGGTGCGTGCCAGGTGTCCATGGGCTAACACCGCCCTCCTACCGGCTGGGCCACTGCCGCGACGACCTCCGCGAACCGCGCGGTGATCGCGTCGATCCGCTCGGCCGGCACCGCCGCGACGTTGACGAGCAGGTGGCAGTCGACGCCCCCGTCGGCGCGGTCGCGAAACTGGAAGTCGATCAGGGCGAGCCCCGGCCACCAGCGATCGACCACGTGGGGCCGTGGCCGCACCCGGACGTCGTCGTCCGGCACGGTGTCGGGGAAGTGGTTGACGCGTACGTCGAACAACGGGCCAGGCCCCAGAAGTGGAGCGAGAACCGCCAACGGCACGTGGTGATCCTGGGCGGCGGTGACCTCGCCGTCGTAGCGGGTGGCGAGCTCGGACAACGTCGGCTCACCGCTGACGTCGACGGTCACGGGCAGCTGGTCCCACAGGTCGCCGACGGTGTCGCGAAGCTCCGGGCGGTGCCGGTTCGAGGCGATCAGCCCGATCCGGACCCGATCGTCCGCGAACGGGCGGAGCGTGGCGACGACCAGCGCGCCGAGCAGCCGGGACCTGGTCGTGCGCAGTGACGCGGCGAGTGCGGCCAGGGCTCGCGCGCTGTGCGGCGGGACCGACGGCAGCGAGGTCTCGTGCAGGCGTGCCGGCCGGCCGAGAGCGGCGGGGTCGACGTCGAGCCGTAGCCGCGGCCGGTCGCCGAGCCGGTCCCGCCAGTACCTCGGCACGGGCCGCCGGCGGATCTCGTGCTCCCAGCAAGCGAAGTCGGCGAACTGCAGGGCGAGCTCCGGCAGCCGCGGTGGCCGCCCGTCCCGGCGGGCTTCGCACAACTCGGTCAGGTCCCGGTGGATGATCCCGGCCGACCAGCCGTCGCAGATCGCGTGGTGCGCGTACACGACCAGGACCCCACCTGCGAGGTCGCGCTCCAGCACGGCGCCGGCCAGGGCACCGCCGCACACCTCGAACGGCCGCGGCTCGGCGCGTGCGGCGACGGTGCAGGGGATGGTCCCGGTCGCGGCGACCTCCTGCCGCAGCCCCTGTTCCGTGCGCACGAGCGTGGTGCGCAACGCCTCGTGCCGGGCCGTCAGGTCCGCGAGCGCCTGCCGTACGTGCCGCTCGTCGTGTCCGGGAGCCAGCCGGACCGGGATCGCGACGGCGAGATCCGACCAACCGCTGTCGTGGGCGTCGGCGTACCACTCCTGCAGGAATGTGGCGGGGAACCGGTCAGCCACGGCGCACCCGGCGAATGGGCGCGAGCGAGTCGTCCTGCTCCGCCTCGGGGGCCCCCGCGACCAGCGACACGAACTCCCGCAGGTCCGAGACCTCGAACAGGTCGCGCTGGCTCACCTGCCGCCGCAGCTCGCTGCGCACGCGGCCGACGATCTCCATGGCGCTCAACGAGGTGCCGCCGAGCTCGACGAAGCTGATGGTCCACGGGACCTCCGCCGCGCCGAGCGCGTCCGCCCAGAACCGCTGGAGTGACTGGGCTTCGACCGTCTCCGGGCCGGCGCCGGAGTCGGTGCGCCGGGCCGCGTCGTGTTCGCGGGTCAGCTGATCGCGTAGCGCGCGCTTGACGATCTTGCCCATCGCGTTGCGGGGAAAGTCAGCGACCTCGAGAACCCGTTTCGGTGCCTTGATCGGGCCGAGCCGGGCGACGAGGAACGCGTTCAACGCCGCCCGGTCGTAGCCCACGCCCGGGCGGACGGCGGCCACGACGTACTCGCCCAGCAGGCGGTGGGGCAGCCCGAACGCCGCGGCCTCCGCGACCCCGGAGAACTCCTGGATGGCCGCCTCCACCTCGATGGTCGACACGTTGAGCCCGCCGGAGATCACCAGATCCGCGTTGCGATCGACCAGGTAGAGGTAGCCGTCGTCGTCGACCCGGCCGATGTCACCGGTCCGCACCCACCCGTCCGGGAGGAAGACGCTGTCGGTCGCGCCCCTGTCGTCGACGTAGCGGCGCCTGGGCGCTCCCGACAGGCGCAGCTCGACGTTGCCGTCGGTACCCGGTGGCGCGACCGCGCCGTCCGCGTCGGTGATCCGCACCGCCCCGGTGCCCTCGCTCCGGCCGACCGAGTCGGGACGCGCCGGATCGAACCGGATGCGCGTGCGGGCCGGCCATGCCTCCGTGGTCGTGTAGAGGTTGCTGATCGCCGCCTGCGGGAACATCGCGGCGAGCTTCTGCAGCGCCACCGGCGGGATGGGGGCGCTCATCGTGCGCACGGCTCGCACCGAGTCGAAGCGGCGCGTTCCGGCGTGCTCAAGCAGCGTCAGCGCCAGCGCCGGCACCAGCACGACGTCCGTCACGTCGAAGCGTTCCACGGCGTCGAGAAAACTCGCGGGATCGAACCGGGTCAGTGTCACGATCCGGTGGCGAGTCGCGTCCAGCGGCTGCAGCAGCAGGCCCTGTCCCGCGAGGCTGCCCGGCGGCACGGCGTGCAGCACCACCTTGGTGCCCTCGTGGCGCGGTCGGGTCGAGTGGGTGAACAGCAAGTTGGCATGGCTCGCGACGACACCCTTGGGCACACCAGTAGTGCCGGAGGTGTAGAGAATCTCGGCGTCGTCGCCCGGGCCGGCAGGGACGGCGACCGGCGTGGCCGGACTGTGGTCGACCAGGTCCGCGACGTCCGCGGACCACAGCCCCGGCGGTACCCCATCGGTGGCGCCGAGGACGCCGACCGCCTCGGACGCGGCGCACACCTGGCGAATGTGCTCCTCGCCGAGCGTGCGCAGCACGGGTACCGCGGTCGCGCCGGCTCGCTGCACTCCGATGTACGCCACCGCATACGTCGTCCAGTCTACTGTGGAGCATGCGACGAGCACGCGATCACCGGGCGCGATGCCGTTGGCCATGAGGCCGTGCGCCACACGGCTCGCCCGGTCGTGCCACTCCGCGAAGGTCAGGGAGTCGCCGTCGACGAGCGTCAACGCCACCTCGTCCGGGCGCTCCGCCGCCCGGGTGGCGAGTCGATCGGGCACGGTGTCGTCGGCAGGGGGTCTCGTGGCTGGCATGGCTGAGAACCTACGAACCGCCCCGGGAACACAGGGGCCGTCCAGCGACAGCGCGAAGCCGGTTCGCGTCACAACCCACCGCTACCCCCAACGACCTGCGGCGACGGACGCGCAGGCCCCGGACCGCCAGCTCGGTCCGGGGCCTCGTGATAGGTCCTACTCCCGCATCATCTCCGCAGCGTCATCGAGGGCGGTTCACCGTGTCGTTGCCGGTAGTCGGCGGCAAAGCGCCCGCGGTTGACGAACCCCCAGCGCCGCGCCACCTCCGCGACCTGCACCATGTCGGGGGCGGCCGCGTGAAGGTCGTCATAAGCCCGGTCGAGCCGCACCATCTTCAGGTACGCCATCGGCGTGGTGGCCTTGTCACGCTGGAACGCCCGTTCCACCGTGCGGGCGCTCACCTGCGCCTCCCTGGCGAGGCTTTCGACCGAGTGGTCCCACTCGGGATGCGCGTGGATCAGATCGACCAGCTTGCGCACCAGGGTCGTCGGCGCACGATGCGGCTCCTGCTCGAGCCGCACCCGGTAGTTGTGCCGTCCCCCCAGGAGAAGGCGGGTCATCAGGTTCTTCTCCGCCATCGTGGCGGCGAACTCGGACTCGTAGGTCTCCGGGCTGCTCCGCAGCCGCTCCGCCAAAACGGCCACGTCCTCGACGAAGAACCGGCCCTCGCCGTCGGCGACGTCCATGCCCAGCTGGAATCTGAGGGGCTCGGTCAACGGTTGTCCCAGTATGTCGCGTAGATGTGCCTCCAGCGCGCCACGCTCGATCCGAACGAACCGCGTCGCATAGTCGGCGGACAGCCGGCCCCGCATCGGCTTGGCGGGATCGACGACGGTGACCGTTCCGGGCCGCAGGCCGATCTGGTCGTGCCCGTTGCGGATGACTCCCGCACCAGCGAGAGAGATGACTACCAAGATGAACGTCTCGGCCTGAGGGGGGACCAGGACCTGCACTTCTCTGCCGTATGCGAGGTCGACGACCGAGACGTTCCGTAGTCTTCGTGCCCATCCGGCCGCGTCGAGCATCGTCGACCGACCGATGAGCGACAGCTCGTGCCGGCCGAGGTAGGGCGCCATGTCATCACGTGCGACGCCAACGTCTCGCCAACAGAAACCGTCTACCTGACTGAATCGAGTCAGCATTTCCAACCTATCCAGTTGTTATCGGGCTTCGCTCCTAGCTCGTCAGGCAGGGCTGCCCCGTCGCACCCCCAGCCGTCGCTCAGGATAACGACCCGCGATGACATTTAATCCCGCCGTACGGGCGTATCCGGTTAAATCCTGAGGACCATGATCGGATTAACTCGGCTCTATCAGCGATGCGACATCATGCGGCGATGCCCGCGGCGAAAGGCATGCGTCACCGTGAACCGCCTTATCTGCCTGCCCTGGACGGGCTTGGCAGTCGCGCAGCCCTGCGGAGATGATCGACATCGGTGATCGCCGGCGTGAGCAGCGACGGTTCCGTTGCGCAACTGCGCCTTCGGCCAACCGGGCGACCTTGGCACGTTCGCGGCCCGCGACCCGTAGCTATGGGTGACATTCACGTCCCCGGCGCCAAACGCCCTTTCGCGCGTTGTGGCGCCCGTCACGCCGATCGACGTTTCGAAAATCACGGGGCCGTAACGCCGTCAAGAAATTAATGTCGCGCGGGTGGTTCGGATAATGCGGATGGCGTCGACCCGCACGATGAATAGCAGGGACCATCACCCGCCTAGTCGCGACATGCATGTCCGGCGGAAGGGGCCAATGGTGTCGATTCCGCCACGCCGACCCCGATCGGTCGGCGGCCAGGGGCGTAACGCGACGATCCGCGTCGTCGACTGCCCGGATGTGGCAGGTGCCCGGAGCGACTGGGTGCGAGGTTTCACCCCGCACGGGCTCGCGTGCGGGCTGCTGATGGCGGTGTGCGCTTACTGGACGCGGCACTGGGACGCGCCGCCGATGCTCCTCGTGGCCCTGGTGATCCCGTGCTCGGCGCTGTCCGGGTTCATGGTCGCCCGCGGTGGCGTGGTTGAGCTCGGCATGGCCGCGGGAGCGGCGACCGCGACCACCGGTCACGTCATCACCGTCCTGGCCGCCTTCCTCTACTGCGCGACCACCGGCGCCTGGCTCGCCTCCTTGACCTGGATAGTCCTCGGCGCCACGTTCGTCCTCCTGCCCATCGTGCTGGGCGCGACGCTGGGTGCCGTGGGTGCCTTCGTCTCCCGGTTCGTCTGGGCGACGCGATCTTGATCCGTGCCCTGATCGAGACCGCCGATCCCCGGTGTCGCCTCCTCCGTCACGTCGGGTCGGGGGCGGGCGCCGGGGAGGACACCGCGCCCGGGTCGATGAGAACGAGTTCGATGTTCCACTTGCCTTCGCAGTCGGCTTCGCGCACCTGGGCCTGGCCCGCGGCGATGGCACCGGAGTTGAAGAAGACCTCGGCCTCGTCCCCTTCGTTGTCCATGCCGGCCGGGCGGTAGCCGGCCGGCATGGACGTCACCGCGTCCTGGATGAGCACGGTGACCTCGTCGATGGGTTTGGCCGAGATCGCGCGCACGGTGGTGTTCGCGTCCGCCTTCTCGACGTGCGTGACCGTGCCGATCTTGTCGAAGGACAGGCCCTCGGGCATGAGCGCCGTCTCGGCCGCGGGAGCGGGGCTCGGGTCCTCGCACGCGGCGTCCGCGTCGCTCCCGGCCGCGGAGCACCCCGCCAGCGCGACCAGCAACGCCGCCGCGGCGGCACCGACGGCCATCCTCGTACCCGGTGACGATGTACGCGGTGACGATTCGTGCCGCCTGCTGCCACATCCGGCCATGGCGGACACTCTAGTCAGATGCGTACTGTCAGGTACAAACCCGTTGCGAGACTGACGTTTCAGACTTGTCGGATGCTAAAGTGCGCGCGCAGCTCCGGTGCACGACGGGGCCGATGCCACCGGGAATGCCATCCGCGCGGCGAGTGGGCGCACGGGCGCTCATCTGACCCTGGAGGCTCGCGTGACCCTGCGCAGGAAAGCACACGTCCCGGCCCTCGCCGTGACGGCCGCCATGATCCTCTTGGGCGCCGGAGCCGCATCCGTCGCCCACCCCGAGAACCACCGCACGAAGACGCCGGCCGCTACGGCCAACCCGCTGGGCGCCGAGGAATGGATGTTCTGGCAGCGGGCCAACGCCGACGGCACGATCCCGGACGCCGCCGTCAACCAGGCGGTCGCCCAGTCCACGCAGATGGGCGTGGCCGCGATGGGCTCGCCGAGCACCGACCAGGTGTGGGCCGAGCTCGGTCCGAGCAACATCGGCGGGCGCGTGCGCGACATCGCCGCCGATCCCACGACCAGCGGTGCCGTCTACATCGCGACCGGCACCGGAGGCCTGTGGCGAAGTGGTGACGGTGGCGCGACGTTCACGTCCGCGTGGGACGACCAGCTACCCCAGTCGATGGGTGCGGTCGCGGTCGACTCGAGGGGTGTGGTCTGGGCCGGCACCGGCGAGCCCGACCACGGCGGCGGCTCCGCGTACTACGGCAAGGGCGTCTACAAGTCCACCGACCACGGTGCGACCTGGGCCAACATGGGGCTTACCGACGGCGACACGATCGGCCAGATCGTCATCGACCCGCGCGACGACGACCGCGTCTTCGTCGCGGTCATGGGCGCGCTGCACGACACCGAGCCGACCCGCGGCCTGTTCATGACCGAGAACGGCGGGGCCAGCTGGACCCGGGTCATCGTGCCGGACAGCGCCTCCACCGGAGCCATCGACGTGAGCATCGACAAGGCCAACCCCGACGTCATGCTCGCGACGACCTGGGACAAGATCCGCGACGAGAAGTCCCGCATCTACGGCAAGAACTCCTTCCTCTACCGGTCCACCGACGCCGGCCGCACGTGGACGAACATCCAGCGGCCGCCGCTCCCGCAGAGCGAGGACATCGAAGGCCAGCCGGTCACCTCGACCTATGTCGGTCGCATGGGCGTCGACTTCAGCGACACCGACCCCAACCGCGCCTACCTCATCTCGAGTGCGGCCGGCGGCAACTTCAACGGCTTCTTCACGAGCACCGACGCCGGCGCGACCTGGACCGCCGTCGGGCCGACCAGCGGCGGCGTGCTGCAGAACATCAGCGGCGGGTTCGCGTGGTGGTTCGGCCGTGTCTACGTCGACCCGGTCGATCCGCTGCACGTCTTCGTCTCGGGCGTGAACCTCGCCGAGAGCCACGACGGCGGCCTGACCTGGACGACGTCGCAAACCGTGCACGCCGACCAGCACGGCCTCGAGTGGGATCCCGGCACCCCGGGCAGGGTGTACCTCGGCAACGACGGCGGCTTCTACTGGTCGACCCAGAACGGTGCCGCCCGCGGGCTGTGGACCAAGACGCCGCGCCTGCCCGTGACGCAGTTCTACGCGATGGACGTCTCGCTCCAGGACGGCTCGCGCGTCAACGCCGGCTCCCAGGACAACGGCTCGCTGAAGTCGTGGGCGGCCGACAACACCGTCAACGGCGACTGGTTCAACTTCGTCGGCGGTGACGGGATGATGAACCGCATCGATCCGTCGAACGACCGCAAGTACTACGGCTGCTCGCAGAACGGCGGCTGCCGCGGCTTCGTCGACGGCGTCGGCTTCAACATGACCGTCCCGGGCACACGGAAGAACTGGGTGGCACCCATCGAGTTCGCCGCCGACCCGCGGATCATGTTCGGCGGCAGCGAGTTCGTCAACCGCATCAACACCGACGCCGGCCAGCGCGTGTGGCAGCGGATCAGCCCGGATCTCACCGAAGGAACCGAGCCGCGCGCGCCCGGCTTCGGCACCGTCACGGCGATCGGCACGACCCCGGCCGACCCCAACCTCGTCTACGCCGGCACCGACAGCGGCCTGATGTGGGTCAGCCGCAACGCGATGGCCGCCCCCGACCAGGTGACCTGGGAGAAGCTGCAGAGCCCGGTCTTCCCGGGCCGCTGGGTCACCCGCGTCACCATCGACCCGCAGAACCCCGACGTGGCATGGGCGAGCTTCTCCGGCTGGCGCTCCGGTGATCCCTACCCGCATCTCGTCATGACCAGCGACGGCGGCAAGACGTGGGCCGACATCGTCGGCAAGCGCATCCCACAGGCGCCCATCAACGACGTCATCCGCCACCCGTCGAAGAAGAACTGGCTCTTCATCGCCACCGACGTCGGCGTCTTCCGCACCACCAACCTGGGCAAGACATGGCTCAAGGTCGGCGCGAACCTGCCACTCGTCCCGATCAACGACATCGACCTGCCCGCCGGCAGCCAAACGCTCTACGCCGCGACCTACGGCCGCAGCGTCTGGACCACCTCACTCGCCGACGCCGGCTAGCCGGGTCCGGCCCGGCGGACCGCGCGGGCCGGATCTCGGATGCGAGGATGCGCCGGTGAGCGAGCGGGTGTCGACCAGGCGCAGGCTCGCCGACGTGGCGAGCATGATCGTCGAGGACATCCGGTGTGGCGGCGGTTCGCCGCACTGACGCCGGTCGTGCCCGACGAGGGCTTCGCGGTCATCCTGGTGCGTGCCGGTGCGCTCCGCCGGGCTGCAACCGGCCGGAGTCGGGATACCGCCGTGCGCGTCGTCCGCCACCGGCGGTAGCCGCCGATCGGGTCGGGCGGGGACATGTGCCGCATGTCAGCCGGCGGACACGCCGGATCACCGGCGGAGTCCGGTATACCCGTCAGGCATGGAAGTCCTAGCTGCCGTCGTCGTCGTGGCCACGCTCGCAGCCATGGCCTCCGGAAAGGTGCCCGCGGTCCTGGCGCTTGCCACCGGCCTGGCCGCCGGCGGGATCCTCGGGCTCGCGCCCGTGCCCGCCCTGTTCGCGGGACTGAGCAACGGGGGCGTGATCACGGTCGCGAGCGTGCTGGTGATCGCCAAGGGGGTCGTCAAGACCGGCGTCGTCGCGCGGGCGACCTGGCGGTTGCTGGCGACCGTGACGACGGCTGCGCAGGCGTTGCGTCGGCTCGTCGCCCCGGTCGGCGTCGCGTCGGCGTTGATGAACACGACGCCGCTGGTCGCCATGCTCATCCCGGCCGCACGCCAGCTGCAGCAGACGAGGAACATCCCGGCGCGGGAGGTGTTGCTGCCGGTCGCTCACGCGACCACGCTGGCCGGTTCCGTCACGCTCATCGGCACCAGCTCGAACCTGCTGATCGCGGGCATCGCCGCCGACGACGGCGTTCGCGTGGACATGCTCTCCGTCGCTCCGGTGGCGTTGCCGGTGTGCCTGGTCGGCTGGGTCCTGCTGCTGCTGGCCGCCCCACGCCTGCTGCGCGGAAGGGCCGAAGGACAACCGCGCCCGCAGCCCTGGCGCGTGGAGGTGCCGATCGCGTCGGGGGCGATCGCCATCGGGCGGCGGGCGGCCGACATCGGCATCGAACGAACCCAGGAGTACGTGCTCCAGGCGATCATCCGACACGGCGAGCAGGTGTCGACCGCGGAGGCGTTCAAGGCGGGTGACCGGCTGGTGTTCGCGGCGAGCGAGACCGGCGTCAGGTCTCTGTGGGAGAGCCCGCGTTTCGGCCTCTGGCCGCAACACCTGTACATGGTCTCGGTCGGTCCCGGTGAGCACAGCACCCTGCTCGAACTCGAGGACGACTACGTCCACGTCCTCGCCGCGGAGACGGCCAAACCGCTCGGCGACACCACCGCGGTCCCGGGGGCCACGGTGTTCGCGACCTGCTCGAGCACGCAGGAGCTGGCCCGCCACGAGGCCTTGACGTTGTGGGCCCACGTCGCCGGTCGCGCGCCGCAACCCGGCAAGACCTGGACGGCGCTGGGCATCCTGACGGCGGTGGTCGTCGCGGCGTCGCTGGGCCTGGCACCGGTCGAGCTGATCGCCTTCGCCGGCGCCGTGCTCATGGTGCTGACCCGGCTGCTCACCCCGCGGTCGGCCGTGCGAGCCCTGGACTGGAACGTCCTGTTCATCCTGGCCGGATCCGTGGGGCTCGGTGCGATCATCGTCGAGAGCGGGCTGGCCGCCGTCCTGGCCCGGTCGATCGAACAGGTCGCCTCGGGGAGCATGGTCGTCGTCGTCGTGGTGTTCGCGCTGACGACGGCGGTCATGACGAACCTGGTCACGAACGCGGCGGCCGCGTCGATCCTCACCCCGGTCGCACTCGACATCGCCACCAGGCTGGGGGTCGATCCGGTGACGCTGCTCGCTCTCGTCGCCACGTGCATCTCGTTCACGTTCATCAACCCGTTCAGCCACCAGAGCAACCTCATGGTGATGGGGCCCGGCGCCTACAGCACCCGGACGTTCGCGAAGTTCGGCGCGCCGCTCATGGTCGTGTCGTTGGCGACGGCGAGTGTGGTCACCTGGACGTTGCTCGGCGGCGGCCATTAGGCAGCGTCGCTCAGCTCCGCAGAGCCACCGCTGTCCGCGGCTGACCGCGAACGATGCGACGCTGGCGACCAGCGTGTGACGTCGCAAATGCTTGCCCGGTCTGCTAGACAGCGATCGTGTTCGGGACCCTCACGGACGCCCAATGGGTGGCGTTCGCGTTCGTGTTCCTCGGGATGGCGCTCATCTGCGGCATGCTGCTGCGCCGCGCTGTCCCGTGGCTGGCCGCGGTCTACATTCCGCCGAGCGTTCTCGCCGGCTTCCTGATCCTGTTCGCCGGACCGCAGGTGCTCGGCGAACTGACCGACGACTGGAGCCTCGTCCCCGCCCAGATCATCCCGGTGCTCTCGACTCTGCCCGGCTTGCTGATCAACGTCGTCTTCGGCGGCATCATGATCGGCAAGACGCTGCCCTCCATGCGCCGGATCTGGCACGACGCCGCCCCGCACGCGATCCTGGGCAGCGTCTTCTCCTTCGGCCAGTTCGCGATCGGCGGCCTCACCGTCACCTTCCTCCTGACACCGGTATTCGGGCTGCCCGACGCGGCCGGCTCCATCATCGAGATGTCCTTCGCGGGCGGGCACGGCAGCATCGCCGGGATGGGCCCGCTGCTGGTCGACGCGGGAGCCGGAGAGCTCGTCGACGTCGGGCTTGGCCTCGCCACGATCAGCATGCTGACCGGCGTCATCGGCGGTACCGTGCTGGTCAACTGGGCGGTCCGCAGCCCGCGCGTCGACGTCGCGCGCGAGCACACCACGACCCGGTTCACGGCGAGTCGGCTCAGCGACGTGCCGCCCAACGAAGGCGACATCACCGACGACGTCGCGATCGGCTCGATCAGTCGCAGCTTCGGCGCCATCGCGGTCGCCATCTTCATCGGCTTTCTGATCCTGACCGCCCTACGGGCGATCTCGAACGCGTTCGGCTCGGATCTCTTCGACCGTTTCCCGCTGTTCCCGTTCACCGTCATCGGCGGGTTCATCGTCCAGCTGGTGCTCTCGTGGACCAACCACGAGCACTTCGTCGAACGCCGTACGGTCAACGACATCACGGGCCTGTCGCTCGACCTCCTCATCGCCGCCGCCGTCGGCACGCTGTCCCTGAGCACGTTGGGCGCGAACATCCCGAGCATCGTGATCCTCACGGTGCTGTCCGTCGCGTGGAGCGTGGCGGGCCTGCTCTGGCTCGGGCCGAGATTTTTCACCAGGCACTGGTTCGACCGCGGCATCGCGGACTACGGCCAGTCGCAAGGAAACGTCGCGACCGGGTTCATCCTCGCCGAGATGACGGATCCGGCGCACACCACAGGCGCGGCCACGGGCTACGGGTACAAGCAGCTGTTCTACGAGCCGTTCCTGGGTGGCGGCATCCTCACCGCGATGAGCGTGCCGCTGATCCTCGGCGTCGGCTCTCTGGCCTTCGGCATCGCCAGTGCCGCCACCACGGTGGGTCTCATCATCTGGGGTGTCGTGCGCAGCCGCCCTGCCAGGCTCCAACCCGGGCGATGAGTCGGACAATGAGATGACGTCGGCGTTGTGGGACGGTCCTCAGCTGAACGGCAGGCTGTCGTCACTGGCGAGACGGGTCCCGTCGGCGATTAGGTCTGTACGAATGTAGTAAGGACCTGGTGCTGCTGGCAGGGGAACCCATAGGTCCACGGTCGTAGTATCGTGTTCTGTTGTTGGCTCCAATTGGTATGCCAGGTATGTATTCAGCCATTCGTCGTGTAACTGCGCTCCATCGCCTGATCGCCACATAGACCAGCTGAGTAGTAAAGTCTTTCCGCGCAGTCCGACGAGTTCGAGATCAACACTTACGAGCACTCCGGTTGGTTGTTTCGCGCTGTCCTGACGTGCATCACGAAATATCTTAACGATACGTTGCGCTGCGACTTTTGGCAGCACTGGCTCTCCATTGGAATCCAAGGTGACGCCATGTATCAACGCGCAGATAGTATTGCTCGAAATTTGCTGGCTTCCTACACCGCGTGCGAGTCTGAGAAGAGTGTGCGCGCAGGAGGCGGTATGCGGAAGATCGCGGCAGATTGCCGTATACCCAGACAGCAGTCGAGCGACCGTATTCATGCGGTCCTGGGTGAGACCTGGCGATTTCTTGAAGCCGCTGCCCAGGGTTCGGAAGGCTGCAGAGGACGTGGTTGGCGTGGTCAGACTGGGGGCTCCTGATCCTTTCGAGGTGGGGTTGGATCCGCTCTCCGACGACACCGTTCCGCTCGGCGCAGCCGTTTCGCACACGTCGCCAGGATCCTCGCAGGTCGGTATCTCCGTCGTAGCCTGATCTGTGCCCGCGGTCGGGGTGTTGTCCGCAGCGGAGGACGATTCCTGTATCGATAGGACATCGTTGCGAAAGATTTCCTGCGTGAGAGAGTTCTCCAAACGCGAGATGTATTCACGTAGTGACATGGGTGACGCGGTTCGCGCAACTACGTGGGCGCTGTTTTCCGGGTCGGGAGTAGGCCACAAGGCCTTGATCGCGGCCACCGCACCTGCGATCGCTCCGATAGTAGTCACGACCGCGACCGTACGTTTGATCCAAGAAACTACTGACGTCCTCAGATGCTGAGACGTAGATCTTCGTGGCGGCCGTCGTGCATGCCGTCGGGCATAGGTCCTGCGTGACCGCCTGGTCATGCCACCATTCTCTGAGTTCGCAATGGAAATTGCCACGGTCGCGCGGTCGTTGCAACACACTGTGGTGCAACGACAACTGATTGTTGATAACCGCTCGCATGGGCGGTTATCGGGACTTCGATACGAGCGTTGTGATCGGCGCGGGAGCCATTCTGACGTGTACCGAGGTTCCCGCGATGGTCGTGCGTCTAACGACGTCTCGATCGCCGAGGCGCCACCAAACGCACCCCGTCGCACGTTTGCGGCGGACTATGGCGTAGCCGCCCGCGCCCACCGCTGACAGGCATCCCGTTGCTGGGACCCGTCAGGTTCGACCGCCAATATGTCGCCGTCAGCACCCGTTGCGGCAGCGACACGCTCCACTGCCGGCCCCGCCACCCTCTCGGCGATCGCCCGGAGGCACCCGCAACTTGATCGCGATGTCCATGGTGGTCACATCCAGGCGCGCCGCCGGTGGCCACCGCCTCGTCCGAGATTTCGACCCGAGAACTGATGCCGCCAATTCGCCGTCTTATGAGGTTGAGGGGTTGGTGTAGCCGGGACGGTGGAGAGGTGCGGACGTGACGGAGCGGCCACGGCTGGAGGTGCTGGATGGTCTGCGGTTCGTGGCCGCGATGTCCGTGCTCGCCTACCACTACACCGCCATCGCCCACGTCTGGCACCGTTCGGCCGCTGAGGTGTTCCCGAGCCAGCCGTTCGCCCACGGTTGGCTCGGGGTCCAGCTGTTCTTCCTGATCAGCGGCTTCGTGATCTGCATGAGCAGCTGGGGTCGCGGGGTCGGGTCGTTCCTGCTGTCCCGTGCGGTCCGCCTGTATCCCGCGTACTGGCTGTCGGTGCTGGTGGTGGCCGCGGGGCTGGCCGTCTTCCCCGGCCTGCCGTGGCGGCCGACCACGTTCGACGTGCTGGTCAACCTCACGATGTTCGAGGACGCGGTCGGGACGCCGGAGATCGCCGACGTTTACTGGTCGCTGTGGGCGGAGGTGCGGTTCTACCTGCTGTTCTCGCTGCTGGTGTGGTGGGGGCTGACCTACCGCCGGGTGGTCGCCTTCTGCGCGCTGTGGCTCGCCGCGACGGCGGTGGCGACGGTTGTCCTGCCCGGCGGCGGCGCCGTCCGGGGCGCCGTCCAGGTCGTCCTGACGACCGACCAGGCGCCGCTGTTCACCGCGGGCATCGGGTGCTACCTGATGTACCGGTTCCGGCCCACGTTCGCGTCGTGGGCGATCGTCGCCGCCTCCTTCGTGTTGGCGCTGCCGGCGGTCATGCATCGAAACCAGCTCGAGTCCAAGGCAGGCGAGAGCATCCCGAACGGCCCGGTGATCGTGCTGCTGGCGGTGTGGTTCCTGCTGATCGTCGCGGTCGCGCTCGGCTGGCTCAGCTGGGTGCGGGGCCGCTGGCTGGTCGTCGGCGGCGCGCTGACCTACCCGCTGTACCTGCTGCACCTCGACGTCGGCGGCGCACTGCTCTACCTGTTTCAGTGGCGCGTGCCGCCCCCGCTGCTCGTACCCGTGGTCGCCGGCGTGGTGATCCTGCTCGCCTGGCTGGTGCACCGGTACGTGGAGCGACCGCTGGCGCCGCGCCTGAGAGGCGCGTTGCGTTGGCTGGGCGCCCGCGCACGCGGTCCGGTCCGCCGCGGATGAGTTGCTTCGAGCTACTGCTGCTCGCTCAACCACCAAACCTCCGGTCTTCTTCACCAAGACAGCGAACGGTCTCGCGGCGGGACACACCTGCCAAGAATTCCGAATCGTCACGTGACCTGGATTAAACGCAATTATCACCGGGGTCACCCGCGGCCGCTGACCGAGACGTCCAGCCCGGAGCGGTTCTGACGGAAATAGTGATAATGGAATTCAGGTTATCCCGGCGCGGCGATGAAACTCCGTCCGTCAACACGTGAGGTTTGTCCGGAATTATGCCCAATGTATAGGCTTACCTGACGGACCCGCTTTCTGAGAGACTTCAAGGAACAACAGCAACGACAGGGGGAGGACGAATGGCGACCGGAATGCCGCCCATCCCACTCGACGTCAACGGTTCGGACATTCATGCCGAAGGCGCCCGGTTGCGTGATTCGGGCTCGGTCGTGCCGGTGGAGTTGCCGGGTGGTGTACGGGCGTGGGCGGCGTGTCGACAGGACACGCTGCGCCGGTTGCTGGCCGACCCACGAGTGACCAAGGACGCGTACCGCAATTGGCCCGCGTTCATCAATGGTGAAATCGCCGAGGATTGGCCGCTGCGGATCTGGGTGTCGGTGCGGAACATGTTGAACGCCGGTGGAGACGACCACCGGCGGCTGCGGTCGTTGGTGGCCGCGGCGTTCACCGTGCGCCGCACAGCGGCGCTGCGTCCGACGATCGAGCAGATCTGCGGCCGTCTGCTCGACGAGATCGAGGCAACCCCGACGGGCGAGCCGGTCGATTTGCGGGCGGGATACGCCTACCCGCTGCCGATCGAGGTGATCTGCGGGCTGTTCGGTGTGCCCGACGACCTGCGCGCGGGCATCCGCACGGTGGTGGACAGGTTTTTCGACAGCTCGATCACCGCCGAGCAGGCCCAGGCGAACACCGTGGCCGCCTACGAACTGTTCACCGGCCTGGTCGCGCGGAAACGCGAGCACCCCGCCGACGACCTGACCAGCGCATTGATCGCGGCGCAGAACGAGCAGGACGGTCGCCTGACAGAACCCGAGCTGGTGGACACCATGATGCTCATGCTCTCCGCCGGCCACGAAACCACGGTGAACCTGCTCGACCACGCCATCACCGCCCTGCTGACCCACCCAGATCAACTCGCCCTCGTCCGCTCCGGGCAACGACCCTGGTCCGACGTGGTGGAGGAAGCACTGCGCTGGCAAGCTCCGGTGCCGTACCTGCCCCTCCGGTTCGCCGTCGAGGACATCGAACTCGCCGACGGTTCGGTGATTCCGCAAGGCGAAGCCATCCTGGCCGGCTATGCCGCAGCAGGCCGCGACCCCGCCGTCCACGGTGACACCGCAGACGAGTTCGATGTCACCCGCGCCGTCAAGCAGCACCTCGCCTTCGGCTACGGCACCCACCACTGCCTCGGCGCCCCCTTGGCCCGGCTCGAAGCCGAAGTGGCATTGCCCGCGTTGTTCGCCCGGTTCCCCAGCCTCACCCTCGCGGTGTCGGCGAACGAACTGTCCACCATGGCCACATTCCTGTCCAACGGCCACAACAATCTGCCCGTTCACCCGCGACCCAGCGCGGGAACGACGGGACACTTTCAAGATCAGCGTTGATCCACGGGGCGGTGCCGGACTGCCCGGACTCTCGTGCGACCGGGTCTGAACCAGCCTGGGCTTCTCGTGCGGGCACCTCAGGCCCACGTGCGCGGATTCTGTACCATCCCGCCCCGGGCGCGGCGAACGCAGACCGACCCGCAGGGTCCTCGCGGCCCGCCGATTCCGCCGAGCTTGCCGTCGTCGACGTATGAACCTTATGCGTATTGCGGGACCTTTGGCCCTGTCGCGCAGGGTACTGGTGCCCTGTTCCGGCATCGCCGAAGGGGCTTTCCTCGATGCGAGCGAGGGAGGTTGCGGTGGCGAACGAGTTGGCCGTCGCGTCGGTGATGACGACGCGAGTGGTCACCGTCGAGCCGGAGACCTCGCTTCGAGAGCTCGTCGCCAAGATGACCGAGTTTCGGGTCCGCGCCGTACCGGTCGTCGACCGTTATCGCCAGCCGATCGGTGTCGTGTCCCGGGCGGACCTGCCGCCTCAGCATGGATTTCCCGGCGATCTGGACGGCCGGCCGCACGGTGATCGCGGCGGCCGGGAGCGGTGGTACCACGCGCGGGGTAGGACTGCGGCAGATTTGATGACCACCCCGGTGCGCGCGATCCACGCCGACGAACCGGTGAGCTTCGCCGCGCGGCTGCTGGCGAAGGCTCGGCTGCGCCGCCTGTTCGTCGTCAACTGGGACAGCCGTCTCGTCGGTGTGGTGGCAAGATGCGATCTGTTGCGCGTGTTCCCGCGCGGTGACGACGAGCTGCGCACTCAGATCGCCGACATGCTCCACGCTGCCAAGATCACGTCCGGAGCGGTCGAAGTCCGGGTCGACGCCGGAGTGGTGACCGTGAGTGGTGTGGTCGCTCGGCACGGCCTGGCCGACACGATCGTCCGGATGATACGAGCGCTGCCCGGTGTGACCGACGTACGTGACAACCTCGGCTACCTGGTTGACGAGGTGGTTGACGAGGTGTTTGTCGGCGGGGCGCGCAACGCCGGGTCAGAGATGGCGCAACGGGTCGTCGCCGCGGACGTTCGATTCCCACTGCCGGCGGCGCGAGCACGACCGGCGTATCAGGGCGGATTCTCGAGCGCGTAGATGGGTCGGCGACCTCGGTGCCATGGCAGCGGCATCCATGGCGGCGGCATCCATGGCGGCCGACCGGATGTCGTGATCTAGGCAGTCACGCCATGACCGCACGGTCAGCTGCTCAGCACGCTAATCCGCAGTTCGCTGGCCGCGCGGTCGCCGCAACGCTCGAAATACCGAGGCTCGCGAAGTAGTCGTCCAGGTGTGCCGCATACCCTCCCTACTGATCCGCTGGCTGCTGGCCGCTGATCTAGTGTCGTGCCAGTTCAGCGGGCCTTGGTGCCTGGAATCGCGTGACCGGAGGAGTCGATGCTGGGATGACGGCAGGGCGACCGATGCCTACACAGGACGACGTGCTCGGGTACTTCGACACGCTGTCGAACTGGGGACGGTGGGGCGACGACGATGAGCTCGGCACGCTGAACCACATCTCCGACGACGTCCGGCTGGCGGCGGCGCGGGCCGTGCGCCACGGCAGGAGCGTGTCGTGCGCGTGGGAGGTCGCCGTACCCGAAGAGATGGAGCGGTCGACGACGACGTGCCCGCGTGCGGTCGACATGCCGGGTGCCGAGCACATGCCGGCGCGCTTCCACGGCGACCGGCGCTGGGGCTTCTCGAACGAGCGGCTCGGCATCGCCTACCACGGCAACACCATCACCCACGTCGACTCGCCGTGCCACATCTTCTGGGACGGCACGATGTACAACGGCCGGTCGCACTCGTTCGTCGACGCCGCAACAGGATCGGCGTGGGCGGCCGTCACGGCGGCGGCGAACGGGATCATCACGCGTGGTGTCCTGCTGGACATCGCGGCGGTCCGCGACGTGCCGTGGTTGGAACCGGGGCAGGGGGTGTTTCCCGACGATCTGGAGGAGGCCGAGCGCCGCCAGGGTGTGCGGGTGCGATCCGGCGATGCGGTACTCCTGCGCACCGGCTACGGCCGCGTCCGGCACGAGGCCGGTGCCGCCGGCGGTTTCACGCAGGCCGGCTGGCACGCATCCTGCCTGCCGTGGCTGCATGAACGGGAGGTCGCGCTGATCGGCGCGGACACCCCCCAGGATGTTCAGCCGTCGGGGTACGACGAGGTGTTGATGCCGGTGCACGCCGTGAGCCTCGTCGCGATGGGTCTGTGGCTGCTCGACAACTGCGACCTGGAGGCGTGCGCGACGACGGCCGCCGAGCTCGGCCAGTGGGACTTCCACCTCGCGGTCGCGCCGGTCCGCCTCGCCCGTACGTCCGGCAGCCCGGTCAACCCGATCGCCACGTTCTGACCGCACGATGCGGCAGTGGCGCAGAGGACCTCGGTGCGGCCACGCCCCGGGACCGGTCCTCGCGACGGACCACCGGCGCGTTCTCGGGGTGCGTGAGCCCCAGACCGCAAGCCAGACGGCGAACCCGTACGGCGGCCGGTGGACTCGAAACGCGCAAAGATGGCTGACATGACATTGCCTGCCCTTCCCGAGGAGTCCTTTCAGCGCGTGCTCTGTGTCGTCGCGCACCCTGACGACATGGAGTACGGCACGTCCGCGGTCGTCGCTCGCTGGACCGCACGCGACATCGAGGTCGGTTATCTGCTGCTCACGCGGGGCGAGGCAGGCATGCCGAACCCTCCCGAGGAGACGGCACGCCTGCGCGTCGCCGAGCAGCAGAACGCCTGCGCCGTCGTGGGCGTCAAGCACCTGACCGTCCTCGAACATCCGGACGGCGTGCTCGTCTACGGCCTCGACCTGCGTCGGGACATCTGCCGGGAGATCCGCCGGTTCAAGCCCGACGTGGTACTCACCACCGGTTACGACATCGAGACCCCCTTCGGCTTCGACCAGGCCGACCACCGCGCCGCCGGGCTCGCGACGCTCGACGCGGTACGCGACGCGGGCAACCGGTGGGTCTTTCCGGAGCAGGTCGACGACGAGAACCTCGAACCGCACTCCGTGCGCTGGCTCATCGTTCCCGGGCTCGCCGGCTTCGGCGCGACCCACGGCGTCGACGTCACGGGGGAGCCGCTGCGCCGCGGCATCGCCTCGCTCGAGGCGCACGCCGCGTACCTGGCCGCGCTCCCGGACCACCCCGCCCCCGAGGACATCATCCCGATGTTCGCCGCGATGAGCGGCAAGGCCATGGGCGTCGAGCACGCCGTCCTGTTCCGTGCCCACGACCTGCAAGCACCACCGGCGTTGTTCACCGAAGCCATGCAGGACTGACTGGGGGTACCCGGTGCTGCCGGTGCGCCACGGACGCGTCGCCCTGTCAAGGCGTTAATCACGATCCGGACCTCGCGCCGGCCGCTCCTAGACTCGGCCTGTGGGGAGCAAGGACGTCACGCTGACGACCGCCGACGGGTTGCGCCTGGACGCGCGGTGGCACCAGGGCGGCGACCGGGTCGTCGTGCTGGCGCACGGGCTCACCGTCGATCTCGAGGAGAACGGCCTGTTCGAGCCACTCGCGGCCGCGCTGGTCGCACGTGGGCTTTCGGTGCTGCGGTTCTCCTATCGCGGCCACGGCGGGAGCGACGGCATCGACACCGCGACCACGGTCGCCGGCGAGCGTATGGACCTGCGGGCGGCGATCGACTGGGTCGGGCGGCCGGTCGCGCTGCTCGGCTCGAGTTTCGGCGCGGTCAGCGTGTCCCTCTCGCTCGCCGAGCTCGGTGACGCGGTGCGCGCGGTGGTCCTGTGGCAACCGGTGCTCGACCTGAACCGGACGTTCCTCGAGCCTGACCTGCCCCGGGGGCGCGAGCTCTACCGCGGCTGGGCCCACGGACCGATCGACATCGAGGGCCGGTTCCGGCTCGGCGCCGCGCTGTACGCGGAGCTCGACACGATCGACCCGCGGGCGGCGTTCCTCGCGAGCCCGCAGCCCGCGCTCGTCGTGCACGGAGACGCCGACTCGCTCGTCTCGCACGAGATCGCGCGGGACACCGCGCAGCGCCGGCCCGCCACCGGATGGCATTCGGTGCGCGGCGCCGGGCACGGCTTCCTCGAGCCGGCCGCGGGCGCCGAGGTCGTCCACGTGACCGCGGAGTGGCTCGCCGCCAACGGCTAGCGCGTGTTCACGGCTGGGCGCTTGGTGATCTTGGAATCCATGGGATGGTCGAACAGCGCCACGGCCAAGCGATCAGGCCGGCTTGCGGCCCCATGCGGTGATCATCGGTGCGAGCATGAGGTCCAGGTCGCCGTGCGCGAGGTTCGCGAGATGCGTCTCGATCTCCTCGGTCGTGGCCAGTTCCGCGGCCAGGAGCTGGTCGCGGACGTGCTGGACCGTGGCCGCCTCCAGGACCGCGCACGCCCGTGACGCGATGGGGAAGTAGGCCTCGGCGCAAACGTCGGACAGGTCTGACTCGCGCAGCAGCCGGGGCAGCGTGCGACCGTATGCGAGGTCCGCCCCGCGCTCGGCCATCAGCGTGCGCATCCGGGCGCGCAGCCGGTTCGCCAGCGCTTCGTCGGGGCCGCGTTCGTCCGGGCAGGCGAGTGGCTGCAGGGCGGGGTCCCCGTCCTCGATCACCAGCCATCCGCCCGGCCGAAGCGCATCGATCATGACTCGCATCGCGGCCGCGCGATCCTTCAGGTGGACCAGCACCAAGCGAGCGTGGACCAGGTCGAACGTCTCCGCCGGCGGTGGGTCGCGGAGCACGTCGTGCCGGCGTACCTCGAGCGCGCCGCCGGCCGCGGGCTCGGCCCACGACACGTCGATGTCCGTGGCCAGCACCCGGCCGCTGGTCCCCACGCGCTCCGCCAGGCCGCGCGGCACCGAGACGCCGCCGGCCCCGACCTCCCAGCACCGCCATCCGTCACCGAGCCCCAGACCGTCGAGGTGGCGAAAGGTCCACGGGTCGAACAACTCGGCGAGTGCGGCGAACCGTTCGCCAGCCTCCGGGCGACGGTTGTCGAGCAGATAGCGGTTCACCACCCCAGCATGGCCCGGGCAACGTCGTTCGGGTACCGGTGTTGACGAACGTCACGGTTGGGTCGTCGTGCGGCGTGCGCCGGGCGAGCCGAGACCTACTGACCAGACCGCCGGAACACCGCCCACGGTGCATAATCCGCATGACCAGTCCAGCATATATGGCGCAGCGTTTCTGATGCGGCCCCGCGATTCGCAGAATTGTCACGGCGCCCAGCAATCCATCACTCCTCGGGCGAGCCGGACAGCGTGACCGCGGAAACTACAAGTGTGGCAACAAAGTTCTTGCTACTCGGCCGAGCAACAGGAAGGGTGAGAACTCGTGGTTCGGGAGGAGTCCCAACTATCTGGGGCTGTGGTCTGTCATCGGGCACGGTGAATACCTTCGGTAGGTCTACGAAGATCGACGTGTGCTGGTGAGGCGGCAGCGGCACGGATACGCCGAACGACAGGTCGACGTGGCGTCCGCAGTAGTCGTCTATCAACGCCCCGGCCACCTGGATCCGAAACTCGGGTTCTTCGGCAAGGGTTGCCTGCCCGCTGACCGGCGGTTCCCCTGGCGCCACGCCGGCCTTGAACTCCTGCTGGATCTGGTAAATGTCCGGATGATCCGCCGGGGCGGGCGGAGGACACTCAGAGTCAAGCTTGACCCGGGTCGCAAGTTCCTCCCGTTCTGTGCCGTTCCATGTGACGATGGAAATACGGTATGAGCTGTCGGATTCGGCCACGAGCACGTTGACGATCTTCACGTCTTTGCTGATCGAGGGGAACCCGAGAATGTCGTGGGTGATGACCGCCCGGGAACCGGGGACGATGAACGCGGTTCCTGCGCCGATAACGACAGCCGCGACGGCCGTGATAGCTACCCAGCGAGCTCGGGGAAAGCGTGGTCGACCCTTGGTGCTCTTGGCTCGCATAATCCAGACAACGCCGTAGCCCGCCAGCAGCGCGATGGCGACGGCGACCGCGACTGCGGATGCCGGCCGCTGCTGGGTTATCGCGACGAAAACGGCGACCAGCGCGCCCACGACGCCAATGATTGTTCCGGCGTGGTCCCACGGCTTCTTACTGTCTGATCCTGCCACTGCAACCCCCACGCCGCCTCAGCACTCGGATGTCAACAAGCCAATCAACGATTCGATCGCACAGCGGTTGCGGGAGTTGCGGGCCGTCAGACGCGACGCCGCTGTCCCGCCAGCTCCGATCGCGATCGTTCCGGCAGTCTTGACCGTTTCCAGCGGAGGACCGGTCAGCGCGCGGGCGTCGAGGGTGGTGCCGCTGCGTGGATCTGATCGACTTTGCCACGGTCACGGAGATCGTCTCCCCGGGCTGATGGTTCATATCGCCTGATCCGCACGAGTGGTCGGGTGGGACTTGGGAGCTGGTTCGGGCTTGGCTCAGTCGGGTGGATCCGGGCGGTGCAGGGAGCCGGCGACCGGGCGGCCGGCGGCGCCGACCTTGTTGGCCTTCTTCGGTACCGGGATGCCGCGGTATTCGAGCGTGATCGGGCCGCCGAGGGGCTGGCGCACGTCGACGAACTCGCCGTGTGGCAGTCGTTTGATGACTCCGGTCGGGATGCCGTGCTCGAGAATCTGGCGGTCGTGCAGCCGCAGTCCGAGGCAGAGCCGGTAGGTCGCGGCGAAGGCGAGCGGCGGCAATACCACCACCGCGACCCGGGCGGTCCAGAGCATCGTGTCCGCCGAGAGGTCGAAGCGGAACGCGAGCACGTCGATGGCGGCGGCGAGTTGCAGACAGCCGTAGAAGGCCAGCACCGCCACGCCGAGCGCGGTTCGCTGTGGCACGTCGCGAGGTCGCTGCAGCAGGTTGTGCGGAGCGTCGTCGCGGGTGAAGCGTTGCTCGAGTCTCGGGTACAGCGCCAGTGCCAGGAAGCTCAGCGGTAGGAACACCATTGACGGCCAGAACGACGGCGGTATCACGTAGTCGCCGAGGTGGATCTCCCACGCCGGGAACAGCCGTACCGCGCCGTCGACCCAGCCGAAGTACCACGGCGCTGCCGAGCCCGCCGACACGTGTGCCGGGTTGCCCGGGCCGTAGTTCCAGCTGGGGTTGACCTGGAACAACCCGCCCATGAGGGCGAGCACGCCGATAGTGGCCAGGAATGCGGTCGCCAGCCGTGGCGCGAAGCCGGGCATCAACCGGACGCCGACGATGTTGTGTTCGGTCCGCCGGTGTCCGCGGAACTGGGCCGGCCCGATGCGACGCTGCAGAGTGGTGCGCAGCACCAGCAGCCCGATCAGGATCGCGGTCAGTGCCAGGTGCACCGCGTAGAGGCGAGGGATGATCTCGGTACCGGGAAACTCGCCGCCGAACACCGTCCAGTGCAGCCAGGTACCGACCACCGGTACCGACAGTACGTAACCGGAGATCATCCGCAGGCTGGTGTCGGAGAGCAGGTCGCCGGTCAGCAGCACTCCGGTGAAGGCCGCGAAGACTCCGGTGACCAGAAGCAGCACCGTTACTGTCCATAGTAGACGGCGTGGTCGGCGGAACCCGCCGGTGAAGAATGCTACGCAGAGGTTCACCAGTAGCGAGGCGAGGAACAGCGATGCCGCCCAGTTGTGGATCTGCCGGATCAGTAGTCCGCCGCGAACCTCGAAGGCGATGTGGAGCACGCTGGCGTAGGCGCGTGTCATGTCCATGCCGCGCAGGTTGTCGAATGGACCGTCGTACCTGGTGCCGGCCATCGACGGGTCGAAATACAGCGCCAGGTACACGCCCGTCAGGATCAGCACCACCAGGCTGGCCGCCGTGATACCGGCGATCAGTTGCGTCCAGTGGGTGGGGAAGACCTGGTTGACGCGCCGACGCAGACGTGCGGCCATAGCGAAGTGCTGGTCCGGCTGGTCCAGGGGTCGCCGGGGAGGATCGCCTGCCATCACGGACACCTTCCTCGCGGAACGATCGGTCACCATGGCGACGGGGCAGGGGGACCGCAATGTGACACGTTGGCGATGGGATGCCGGTCACAGCGCCATGCCCTGGCGGGTCGGTGCGGCCCGACGTGGCCGAACCGGACGATTTCGCCCGGAAGTGCGCCGGTAGATGTGCTCGTGGAGATAACCCTGGCAGTGTCGGCGCTGCCGTTGGTGATGGACCTGACGCACGGCACCGCCGTCCGGCGGCGGTCTGGCTCGACCGCCGCCGGCTGGTCCGTTACTGGACGCAGGAGCGGGGGAAGAACGCCCAGCGGATGCCCGCGGTGAAGCTTCCGCTGTTCCACATGGCCATGACCCACTGGCGGTTACGGGTGACGTAGCGCAGGCTCATGCTCTGGCCCGCAGGCACCGATCCCAGTACGTGGGTTGGCGCAGGAGTGCCGCTGCCGTAGGCCCCGGGAGCGCCGATGTTGCCGTAGGCGGTGCAGCCCTTCGACGTGACCGGTTTCGGGCCGGTGTTGCCGGCGGGCTTGCCCTCGCTCCACACGCCGGCCGGGCTGCACAGGTAATCGGTTGAATTGGCGGTGCAGAAGACCGATTCGCTGTGCCACCAGGTGCCGTCCGGGCCTGCCGATGGTCCGCTGGCGCAACTGGCGGAGGAGTAGTTCGAACTGACGATGGCGAACTTCGAGGTGCCGTAGGCATAGGCGCAGCCACCGAACGAGCCGTGTGCGTAGCCCCAGGGCCATCGAGTGATCGTGGGGTGCCCGCCCGTGTAGTCGCGGGTGCCGCGGATGTCCATGTGGTCGAACGCGGTCTTGACGGTGCCGTTGGCGAATCGGAAGTCCTTGGCGAAGAGGTAGCCGACGATGGGGCCGTTGCTCTTGTAGCTCAGTCCGACCCAGCCAGGTCCGTAGCCGGTGGATGCGGCGGAGTCCTCGGCCGCGGTCTGCACCCGGTTGAAGCCATAACTCCACGCCTGCCCGGTCCCGGGCATGGCCACAAGAGTCGCTACGAGCCCGGTGATGACCGCCAATCCTTGGACCAAGCGTCGTCCAGCGCGATTCATGATCGCCTCTGCTTCCGTTGTGTCGGTGGCAACAAACATCGAGCTCCTACGCCGGGGCCGGCGCCGAAGCCCTCGGGTAGATACCCTCCGGATTAGTCACCAGACGACGCCTCAGCGTTACAGAAGCCTGCTCATATCGGGCATTCCGCCACTCGAGTCGCATCGCGGTATCGTCGGCGAACGCGCGCCGACATCCAGTTGCTCACCCGCAGCCGGAGAGAACCCAAGTCAATCACGCAAAGTGGGCCAGAACCAGGACTCGGTCCCGAAACAGACGGGACTGTCACGACGATTGTTGTCTGCTCCCTGTCTCGATGCTGTCAGCGTCGATCCGGTCGATATGGAAGCGCGTCCCTTCCAGCGCGGCTACGACATCGCTGTGGCTCATCGAACCGATCAGAAGCACGACGGACCGGCGGTGGTCTGCTGCCACGGCCTCCACGCCTGGTACGTCCCTGAGGCGCGCGGTCACTTCGCGCACGCAATCCCGGCAGCCCATGCCCTCGACGTACAGGGTCAACTCGGTCATCTGCTCACTTCCCTTCTCGGGTTCTGAGCATCACTGGCGACGCTGTCCTGACGCTGTCTTGCCCGGGTCGGTGGCGGGCGGGCAGTCGGCGGACAGGGCGATGTCGAACAGGAGCGTCTTGGGACTGGCAGGGGTCACCCGGTCGGGTGGGGCGCTCGCTGTTGGATCGCGGGTGAATCGTCGGCTTGGCCGGTGTGCCAGGTGTCCTGGTAGCGGGGACGCGGCCGGCCGAGCCGGTCCCGGACGTGCGATGCCGCTAGGTCGAGCGCGGCAGCCTGGTCAGGCTCTTCGGGAGCCCACGTGCGTGCCAGTCCCTCGAGTGCCGATGCGGTGAGCCCGGGTTCACCGGCCTGCCTTCCCAGGCGCAGCGCCGTTTCGTATGGCTCGCGAGCCGTGCGTGGTCCATGGCGGAGCTCGTGGCAGCGGGCGAGCGTCAGGAGCGCCCAGCCCTCCCAGACGGGTGTCTTCAACAGTGAGAATCCGTCTCTGGCGAGCATGAGTCGTCGTTCGGCTGCATCCAAATCGCCGTCCTGCAGGGCGAGGAGCCCGTGGCCGTAGTGGGCAAGGATGGTGCCGGCGCCGTCGCCGATGTGTTCTGATGCCGCGTCGGCACGGTCGAAAAGATCGCGGGCCAAGTCGTGCCGACCCAGGTTGAGGTGCACGAGCGCGAGATCGGCCAGTGCCCACTGGACGGTGTTGTAGAGGCCCGCGCTGGCGGCCACGTCGATCGCTTCCTCGAGTTCGTGGGCGCCGTCCTCGTTGCGGCCGAACTGCCGTAGCCCCCAGCCGAGGTGGTAGAGGATCGCCGAGAGTCCCCAGTAGTCGTCGAGTCGCCGGAACCGAGCGGCCGCGGCGCGGCCCACAGCGATCGCCGTGTCGAGGTGGCCGGTCTTGAGTGCGGTCTCCATGCGGACGAACCCGATCACCCCGAGTCCCCAGTCGTCGTTGTCGGCGCGGAACTGTTGCTCGGCCTCGGCCAGCAATGCCTGCGAGCGTTCCGGATCGGCACCGGTGACACCTTCGACCGCGAGCAGCACTCGAGAGAGCGCGGCGCGCGACCGGTCATCCTCGGCGTCGAACATGACGAGACTTTCCTGTGCGGTGTCGGCGCACAGCGGGCTCGGGTGCACCAGACAGCCACGGGGGCGTTCAACGATCGAGACGGCCTGCAGCGCATGCGCGCGCGCCTGCTCGCCGCCTCCGAGGGGCAGCAGCCGTTGCAGGACTTCCCGGCCCTCGAGGTGACGGCCGAGGTGCCAGAACAGGGCGAGTGACCCCGCCATTTCCATTGCCTGGTCGAGGTCTCCGTCGGGGCCGCTGAGCCAGTTGAGAGCGGCACGAATGTTGGGCTGCTCCCGTCGCAACAGGAGCAGGGCGTCACGTTGCCGAGGTCCGCGCAGGTCGAACTCGGCGGCGACCACGAGGTCGTGGAAGTGGCGGGCGTGGTGGGCGGCGACCGAAGCGACCTCACCACTGTCGAGGAGCTGCTCAGCGGCGTACTGACGCAGCGTCTCCAGCATCCGGTAGCGAGTCGGCGCGCCGGGGTCGACGATGACCATGGAGCGTTCGACCAAGCGGGCGACAGCGTCGAGCACGAAGCCATCCGGAGTATCGGCGTCATCGAGGACGGCTTCGGCGGCATCCATCGTCCACCCGCCCTGAAACACCGAAAGCCGATTGAACAGCCGCTGCTCGTCGCCGCTCAGGAGGGCGTAGCTCCAGTCGACGGTGGCCCGCAGCGTCTGCTGTCGTGCTTCAGCGGTCCGCGAGCCGGAGGTGAGGAGTGTGAACCTGTGGTCGAGCCGGTTCGAGATCTCGACCGGCGACATGGTGCTCGCACGCGCCGCGGCCAGCTCGACGGCGAGCGGCATGCCGTCCAGGGCGCGGGTGACTCGGCCGATAGCAACGATGTTGGTCTCGTCGAACGCGGTCCCCGGTCGAGCCGCGCGGGCTCGTTCTACGAACAGCTGGGCGGCGGGGTAGGTGAGGACGTGGTCCACGGGCGCGTCTTCGGGGGGAGCCGCGAGAGGCCCGACATTGAACTGGATCTCGTCGGGTACGGCGAGCGCTTCGCGGCTGGTGGTCAGGATCGTGACTTCGGCGCAGCGGCCCAGGATGTCGTCGGCCAGTCCCGCTGCCGCGTCAACGACGTGTTCGCAGTTGTCGAGAAGGAGCAGCAGCCGCCGGTTGGCGAGGTAGCTGCAGAGCCGCTGGCGGATATCCCGTTCGGCGGCGGCACCGTCCATCGGCATGCCGAGCGCGTCGGCGACCGCGACGGGAACCTGATTGGCCGTGTCCAGCGACGCCAGTCGCACCCCGAAGACACCATCCGGGAATTCCGGCAACGCGTGGACGGCGAGAGTGAGCGCGAGAGACGTCTTGCCGGCACCACCCGGCCCGACGAGGGACAACAGCCTGACGCCGGGCAGGAGAGTCCGTAGCGACTCGAGCGCCTCGTCACGCCCGATGAGCGGCCGCACGACGGTGGGTAAGTTCGTGGGCGCCGCGGGGACGGCACCTCCACGCATCCCCATCGGGCCGTCGGGTCCCACGGGGCGTCTGTGGGCGGATGCCGGGGCGCGCACGGGCACGGCCATCTCGGCCTGCGCCCCCAGCGACTCGTCCTGGCGCAGCATCCGTTCCTGCAGCGACCGCAGGGTGACCGATGGTTCGAGACCCAACTCCTCGTCCAGGGTCTGGCGGGTTCTGGCGTACACCTCGAGTGCGTCGGCCTGTCGACCACCACGGTAGAGAGCCACCATCAGCAGACCGGTCAACGACTCCAGGGCCGGGTCGTCGCCGACGACGGGTTCGAGGTCGTGCACGACCTCGTGGTGACGTCCCAGCGCGAGTGCGGTCTGCGCGCGTTCGGTGAGCGCCGTGATGCGCAGCGCGTTGAGGCGTGCGGCCTCGCTGATGGCCCACTGCTCGGTGTTGAAGTCGCTGAGCGGCTCGCCACGCCAGAGTTCGAGGGCGGCGTCGTAGGCCGCGAGGTTGGTCTCGAGGACTTCGGGACCGACGTCTTGACCGGAGACCGCCGCGGTGGCGTCACGTGCGCGGCGGATCCGGTGGGCGAAGTCGATCGCGTCCACGGCTTCCGGGTCGACGTTCGCGCGGTAGCCGACACCTTCGCGGGTAACCAGATCCGGAGTTCGGTTCGCGTTCAGGCTGCGGCGCAGTTTCGAGACCCGTATCTGCAGTGCGTTCGTCGGATCGACCGGCAAGGTCGACCCGGCCCAGAGCCGGTCGATGAGCGTCGACGTGGGGATGGTCCTGCCAGGAGAAAGCAAGAGCTGCGCCAGCAACGCGCGCTCGGCGCTGCCGGGCAAGGGAAGCGCACTGCCCTCGCAGACGATCTCCATCGGCCCGAGCAGGCGGAAGCGCAGATCGTTCACCAACTCCCCCTCCGGGCAAATGGTGCCTTCCGCTACCGCCCCAGCGTGCGCTTCCCCAGGGGCGGCGGCAACCCGTCGGATGCGTCTCTCCGCAGCGCCATCGGACAGGGGCCGGACAGAGCAGGGCAAGCGCGCCGTTGGAGGGTCCACCCATCAATCCAGACCGGCCGAGCCAGCCTCGGTCACGTGATGGCAAGGAAGTGGACGACATGGCCGGCGCGATCACCACCCACGAGGAGCCCGGCCACAGTCCGGCGGTACCTCCGGACACTCGACCAAGGGGTGTGCCTCCCTCGTCGCGTCGCCTGGGTTGGATCGTGGCGCTCTCGTTGGCCACGGGTTTTGCTGCCGCCCTCGTCTTCGCCGCCCTCCCGTTCGTCGCGGTCGAGGAAAGCGCCATCACGGGTGCGGTCCTGTGCGGATTCGCGCTGGGCTGGGCGGTGCTCTGGCTGCTTTCGCTGCGGTTCACCGACCAGCCCCAGCGGTGGGCGGTCGTGCCAGCCCTGTTCATGGGCGCCGGCGGGCTCCTGCTCGTGGCCTTCGGCTCTCCTGTGCGTGAGGTCCTCAGCTGGGTCTGGCCGCCCACGCTCCTCTTGCTGGTGATCTGGCTGCTGCACCGGACGCGCAGGGACATGCGCAGCCGCAGCGGCCGCGTCCAGCTCTACCTGGTGTTCGCGATCCTTGCGGCGTCGGCGGTCGGAGGCGGCTACCAGACCGTGGGAGAGGCGACGGATTCGAACGCTTTGCCGGTGACTGGCAGGTTGATCGACGTCGGCGGACACAAGCTGTATCTGAACTGTGTGGGCTCGGGTAGCCCGACCGTCGTCCTCGAACCCGGCGGCGGCGGAACGTCCTCGCAGCTGGGTTGGATCACACCGGCCGTGGCACGCAGTACCCGCGTGTGCGTGTACGACCGTGCGGGTCGTGGCTGGAGCGAGGCGGCCGACAGCCCGCAGGACGGCGCACAGATAGCCACCGACCTGCACACCTTGTTGCATCGCGGAGGCGTAGCCGCGCCGTACGTCTTGGCAGGGCACTCGTTCGGTGGTCTGTACGTCCGCATCTTCGCCGCGCACTACCCCGATGAGGTCGCGGGCCTGGTCCTCGTGGACTCCACGGCGTCGAGACAACCCGCGAAGCCCGTCATTCCCTCGTCCGAACACGGCAGCGCCGACCTCACCGACCGAGTCTGCGTCCTGGCGTCGCTCTCGGCTCGACTGGGCGCAACCCGCTTGCTGGGTCAGCTGGACCTCGGGGCGCTTCCGCCGCACGCCCGAGACGAGGCACGGGCCAGCACCGCGCAGGCGAGCTGGGTCCGCAGCACCGTCGAGGAGTACATGCGGGCCGGCGCCTCGATGCAGGAAGCTGCCGCACTTCGCGACTTCGCCGACAAGCCGCTGTTCGTCCTGACAGCCGGCCAGGGACACCCGGCTTCCTGGATGACGGAGCAGAACAGGACGTCGACGCTGTCGACGAACAGCATGCACCAGATCGCCGCCACCGCCACCCACACGGACCTCGTCATCGAGGAGAAGCACGCCGCCGTAACCGCCCACGCCATCCTCGCCGTCGTGGACTCGGTCCGCAACGACCGACCCCTGAGCCGGTGACGTCCTCCCCTCCAGTTACCACAGCCAGGAAAGGATGAACGATGACCGACCAGAATCTGTTTACGACCGACACCACCGGGCTGACGGAGGTCACGAGGCCTCGCCTGATGCCGCTGCTGCCCGGTGACTCCCTCGACCTCGAGATCTGCCCGGTGCGCAAGAACCTCAATGGCGCCGAGTTGCGGATGCTCGCCTACAACGGCTCCATACCGGGCCCCACCCTGCACGTCGAGCAGGGGTCGCGGATCACCGTGCGGACACGAAACGATGGCGACGTCGAGGCGACCGTGCACTGGCACGGCCTGCGACTGGAGAACCAGTACGACGGCGTTCCCCACGAGACCCAAGCACCGATCCCGGTCGGCGGCAGCTACAGCTGCCAGCTCGAGTTCCCCGACGCCGGCTTCTATTGGTACCACCCGCACATCCGAGAAGACTTCGCGCAGGAGATGGGCCTCTACGGCACGATCGTCGTCGAGCCCACCGACCCCGACTACTGGCCGGCTGTCGATCGGCAGCTCACCCTGACGCTCGACGACCTGCTCGTCGAGGACGGACAGATCGCACCGTTCCATCGGTCGGGGCCGAACTTCACCGCGATGGGCCGGTTCGGCAACGTCCTGCTGATCAACGGCGAGACCGCCTTCTCTGGTGAGGCGGCCGTCGGAGAAGTCGTGCGGCTCTATCTGGTCAACACCGCGAACACCCGGGTGTTCAACTTCGCGGTTCGCGGCGCGTCGACGAAACTGGTCGGCGGCGACAGCGGCCGGTACGAGCGGGAGACGTTCGTCGAGGAGGTACTGCTGGCACCGTCGGAGCGGGCGGTCCTCGACGTGCTGTTCGATACCCAGGGGGAGGTGCGGCTCGAGCACCGTACCCCGGATCACGTCTACGACCTCGGCGCGTTCACCGTCGCTTCGACCACACGCCGCGGCGACGCGGCCGCGTCGTTCCCGACGCTGCGCATCGACCCCGAGCTCACCGCCGAACGGCGGTCGATTCAGCACGACCTGGAGCGATCACCGGACAAGGTGCTCGCCTTCTTCTCCCGCATGCCACTGCTGTACGGAGCCGACGACCAGACCGCCTCCTCCTACGCCTGCCCGATGCACCCGAGCGTGACGTCGTCGGCGCCGGAGACCTGCCCGCAGTGCGGCATGAAACTCGTGCCCTCCGCGGCCGAACCGGGGGACCTGCCCGAGTCGGGTGATGATCCGGGCGGCCACGACCACGGCGACGGGTTGGAGTGGGAGGACCTGATGCCACAGATCAACCGGGCATCCGACCCGAGCAACATGATCTGGCAGCTCGTCGACCGGGAGACAGGTGCGGAGAACGCCGCCATCGACTGGGCGTTCACCATTGGAGACCGGGTGAAGATCCGGCTGGTCAACGAGATGGACTCCGATCACCCTATGCATCACCCGTTCCACATCCACGGCGCCGGACGCTTCCTCATCCTGTCCCGCGACGGCGAGCCGGAGCCGAACCTGGTGTGGAAGGACACCGTGCTGGTCCGCGCGGGGCAGACGGTGGACATCCTGCTCGACATCAGCAATCCGGGCCTGTGGATGGCGCACTGCCACATCGCCGAACACGCCGAGAGCGGCATGATGTTCAGCTTCAACGTGGCCCGCAAGCCGGAGCCGGTCCGATGAACACCCCGTCATCGGACCGCGCGCCGCTGGATGTGCTCGTCATCGGAGGCGGGCAGGCCGGCCTGGCCATGGGCTACCAGCTCAGCCAGCATGGGCGCCGCTTCGAGATCGTCGACGCCGGCACCGAGATCGGCCATGTATGGCGCTCACGCTGGGACTCGCTGCGACTGTTCACCTCGGGCCGCTACGACAGCCTGCCGGGCCTGCCCTTCCCGGCGTCGGCGGACGGCTACCCCGGAAAAGACGACGTGGCGCGGTACCTACAGGCCTACGCGACCCACTTCGGGCTGCCGGTGCGGCTGAACACGCCCGTGACGTCGTTGACCCGACCCGACGGAGTGTTCGTCGCCAAGGCGGGCCAGCAGATGGTCGAGGCCCGGCAGGTGGTTGTCGCCACCGGACCCTTCGATGTGCCGTTCACCCCACCGGTCGCCGCGCGACTCGATCCCGACGTCCACCAGATCCACAGCGTGGACTACCGGCATCCCGACACGCTGCGGCCGGGAACGGTACTGGTCGTCGGCGCCGCGAACTCCGGCTGCCAGATCGCGCTGGAACTCTCCGCCACTCGACACGTCGAGCTGTCGGTCGGCCGGCGGATCCCGACGATTCCGCAACGACCGCTGGGCCGCGACATCTGGTCCTGGGCTACCCGGCTCGGATTGGACCGAGTCACCGCGGACTCCCGGCTCGGTCGCCGCCTGGCCGGGCGCGACCAGGTGATCGGCGCCGGGCCACGGCAGCTGGCACGCCGCCACGGGATCCGGCTCCGTCCCAAAGTGACAGATACATCCGGGCGATCGGTGACCTTCGCGGACGGCGACATCGGCGAGTACGACGCGGTGGTCTGGGCCACCGGGTTCACCAAGGACAACTCCTGGATCGACATCCCGGACGTGCTCGATCAACTTGGGCACCTGCGGCAGTCCCGCGGTATCACACCCGTCCCAGGTCTCTACACACTGGGCATGACCTGGCAACACACCCGCGGCTCCGCGCTACTCGGCTGGGTCGGAAACGACGCGGCATTCCTGGCCCAAAAGATCGAATCCGCCCTCGACCAAGGAGCTCGCAATGCGGCGCAACGCTGACACGTCGCGCCTGACCGGCGCGTCGCGGACGCCGCTGGAGAACCTTCGCGCCCCCATCGCGTGGGGAGCGGTGGTAGGCCTGGTCCAGGCCGCGTCCCCGATCGCCTTCTGGTGGCTCACTCCGACCACGGTCTACGCACTCAGCCTGCCCCTGATCGCAGCGGTCTACATCGGACTCAGCGTGGCCGACGGACGCGCGAAGGTCATCGCCGTCGAATGCGGCGTCGTGTTCGCCTTCGTGATCATCGCCGCCACCGCCGTCACCGGACCAGCATGGCTCATCGTGATCGGACTGGCCGGCCACGGCCTGAAGGATCTTTGGCAACATCACACCCAGTTCGTCGCCGACACCCGATGGTGGCCGCCATTCTGCGCCGTCGTCGACTGGGTCGCCGCCACCATCCTGGCCGTCGCGATAACCGCAGGCGTCCAACTGACCTAGCGATCGATCTGTCTCCCACGGCCACGTTCCCCGTTGGGAGGCGCGTGTGGCGTCCGGTGTTCAGGCCTCGGCTAGGCGGTTGCCGGACGCTTGGCGGCAAGGAACCGCACGACGGGAAAGCTGAGGCCGACCGGTGGATGGTTCGACCTGGGCTGGTGTGGCCACCCCGGCTCCACGTGGCGGCTGCATGCGCGCTACTGGCTGTCACCGCTGGCGGGTTGGGTTTGTGCGCTGGTGTGCATTGAAGCGCGCTTTCTTCTGACGATTCCCGCACGTGTTCATGTCACACCATCGGCGGGTGCGGCTTTGGCTGGTGTCGAAGAAGGCGGCCTGGCAGGTTGGTGATGCGCACAGGGCCAATTTTCCGTCTCGTTCGCCTGCGATGATGCTGATCGCGTCGGCGGCTATCACGCCTAGGGCATCTTCTACGCGGGAAGTCGAGCTGAGTCGCCATTGTCGATTGCCCTCGGGCGTCAGGATGGCTGCGGCCCGACCCTGAGTGCTGCAGTCATTGATGACTTGGACAGCAGGCGGGGGGAGAGCGTCTTGGATTGCGGCCGCTGTCGCGGCAGCGTGAATTGATTCCCTCAGTTCCCACGCGCGTTCGTGCTGGGCGGTGGTGCAGGACTCCACGGCGAGGCCGTTCACGGCCAGCCAGTCGATCAGTCGGTTCGGCGTGGGGATGCGCTCCACAGCGTTGCCATGACGCTCCGTCAGGGTCCCCGTGAAGCTGGTCGCCAGCACGTTACCGAGACGGAAGCCAGGAAACCGAGCACTCATGGAACCACCTTAGCTGGTTGCGCGCTGACATCGAGACATGCTAGAACCGTCTTAGCCGGTTCCGACAGGGTCCACGCTCCTAACGATGATCAGGAGGTCTCATGGCCAGACACTGGTTCGTCACCGACGCTGCGGCCGGCATTGATCGTGTCCTCGTCACCGCGTCGGCTCACCCCGGAGGGGACCGCTCATGAACCGTCTGACCAGCGACGTGCAAGCATTCGAAGCCCACGCAACCGACGCTGACCTCGATGACCTGCGCGCGCGGCTGGCCGCGGCGCGGCTGCCGGAGGCTGAGACGGTGTGCCGGGCCGCGCCCGGCCCTCGCCGATGGGAACAGGGCGTTCCTCTTGCTGACCTCGTCGATGTCGTGAACTACTGGCGCACCGGGTACGACTGGCGGTCGTTCGAAGCGCGCCTCAACCGGATCGGCCAGTTCCGCACGACCATTGATGATCTCGGAATCCACTTCCTGCATCGCCGATCCGCGCGCGCTGATGCCACTCCGCTGATCGTGACGCACGGCTGGCTAGGCAGCATTGCTGAGTTCGTCTACGTAGTAGACGAGCTGGCCGATCCGAAAGATGCGGACGCGCCGGCGTTCCACGTCGTGGTCCCGTCGTTGCCGGGCTTTGGTTACAGCGACAAGCCGGCCGTCACCGGGTGGGGAATCGAGAAGATCGCGGCCGCCTGGGTGGAACTGATGGGCAGGCTCGGCTACAGCAGGTTCGTAGCCCAGGGCGGCGACTGGGGAGGTGTGATCACCACGGTCCTTGGCGGCAGGTTCCCGGAGCACGTTC
>NZ_DATBKY010000274.1:0-3698 GCF_036555685.1 Actinophytocola sp.
TCCACATTGGCCAGACCGACGCTGTCCGTGCCACCCCGGCCGGCGAGGATCTCCTCGGCCAGCGCCGGGTCCATGCCCAGCCCGTCGTCCTCGACGCCGATCACGCAGTCGTTGCCCTCGGCCTCGCCGCGCACCGTGACGTGGCCCGTGCCCGCGCGCGGCTCGATGCCGTGCCGGATCGCGTTCTCCACCAACGGCTGCAGCACCAGGTACGGCAGCGCCACGGCCAGCACCTCGGGCGCCACCCGGACTTGGACGGACAGCCGCTCGCCGAGCACCGCACGCTGCAGCGCCAGGTACGTCTCGATCGCGTGGAACTCGTCCGCGACCGTCGTGTACTCGCCGTGCCGGGCCAGGCTGTACCGGATGTAGTCGGCGAAGTCGATCATCAGCTCGCGTGAGCGGTCCGGCTCCGAGCTCACCAGCGCGGAGATCACGGTCAGCGCGTTGTAGACGAAGTGCGGCGAGATCTCCGCGCGCAAGGCCCGCAGCTCGGCCTGCGCAGCCTGTTCCGCGGACGCCTCCAGCCGGCCTCGCTCCAGTGCCTCGACGATCCAGCCGGCCGCCTCCCGCACCGCCGAGCGCCGCACGGCGCCCGCCACGACCAGCACGCCGGCGAGCTCGTGGTGTACGTGCAGCGGCAGCGCCACGAGCGGCGGTCGGCCGGCCTTCGTCTCGCTGTGCAGGACCTCCTCGACGAGCTCGTGCGCCGCGTGCTCGTCGTCGGGCGGGGCGGGTGCCCAGACCGGGCGACCGGACAGGTCCGCGAGGCCCACGCGGTCGGCCGCCAGCAACCGGCGCACCCCACGCGCGGCGGACCGCACGCCGGAGCCGGCGAGGCCGTCCTTGAGCTCGTCCGCGATGTGCCGGGCGGCGCTCAGCACCGCCACCGGGTCGGGCCGCGACCAGGGCCGCAGGCGCACCCGCGCCGGCGCCGGGTCCGGCGCACGATCCGCGGACACCGCCATCAAGCGCTCCCATCGTCGGCGACCGGGGCTTCGAGGACAAATCGTAAAGGCCGGTTTGCCTGACCTACGAGTGCGACAGGAACGACATTAACGCGGCCCGGAACGCCCCGGGGTCGTCCAGCCACGGAAGGTGACCGGCGTCGGGCAGGGTCACGCGCGTGACCGACGGCAGCGCCTCGGCCAGCGAGTCGACCGCCCAGCGCGGCCGGATGTCCTTCGCGCCGTCGACGATCAAGGTCGGCACGTCCAGCTCGCGGCACGCCGCGACCAGCTCGGCCTCGCGCCAGGTCGCGCGGTCGGCGGTGTTGATCGCGGCGTGGCACTCGTAGTTGATCTCGAGCCAGGGCGTCGCCATGCGCTCGGCGTGCCCGAGGGCGGTCGCCGGATCGGCGAAGTCGGCCGACCAGCGGAGCACGGCCATCTCGCGGTCCTCGTCGACCGTGCGTGCGCGGCCCTGCAGCTCGGTGATCCGCTCGAGGTCGTCGCCAAGGCGGTCGGCGAGGTTCTTCTCGTACTCGTCGTGCCAGTCGAACCCCAGGCCGGTGCCGGAGACGTAGACCAGCGCGCCGACCCGGCCGGGGTTGTCCAACGTGTACCGAAGGGCGAGCTGGGCGCCCCAGGAATGGCCCAGCAGCACCACCTTCTCGAACCCGAAGTGCGCGCGGACCGCGTCGAGGTCGGCCGCCGTGCGGGCCATCGAGTACGGGCCGCGCCGCTCGGAGCGCCCGCAGCCCCGCTGGTCCCAGCGGACCACGCGGAACGCGCCGGAGAGCATCGCGGCGGCGTCGGCGAACATGTCCCACAGGCCAGGCCCGCCGTGGCACACGATCAGCGGCGCGCCCCTGCCGACCGTCATCGCCCACAGCCTGCGTCCGTCGTCCGCGACCACCGGTCGCATCTGAGCCGCCCTCACTTGCGATGCCTCCCGTCGGCCAGTCGGGCGCGCTCCTCCGCCGTGCCGAACCGGGCCACCGCGCGGTCGCGGATGAAGCCCAGCCCGTCCGGGGCGTGCATGCGCAGGCGGATCTGCGCCACGTCCGCGGGCACCCTTTTCTGCGTCGCCTTGCTCACGACGATCACCGTAAGGAACGCGATCGGAACGGTGATCAGCGCGGGCTGCCCCACCATGTCGGGCGCCCAGTTCCCGGTGAACCCGCTGACCGTGTTGAGGACGAGCGAGATCAGCACGAGGCCGCCGCCGACGATCATGCCGGCCGTCGCGCCGACCCAGGTGAGCTTTCGCCACCACACGCCGAGCAGCAGGATCGGGCAGAACGTCGACGCCGCGAGCGCGAACGACATGCCCACGGACAGCGAGATGTCCGAGGGCCGCAGCACGATCGCGAGCGCGAGCGGGGCGCCGCCCGCGATCGCCGTGGCGAAGCGGAAGTCGCGCACCCGGCCGCGCAGCACGTCGGTCGACAGCACGCCGGCCACGCTGACCACGAGCCCGGACGACGTGGACAGGAACGCCGCGAACGCGCCGGCTGTCGTGATCGCGCCGAGGATCTGGCCACCCAGCCCGGGCGCGATCCTGCTCGGCAGCAGCAGCACGGCCGCGTCGGTCTTGCCGGTGACCAGCAGCTCGGGCACGTAGAGCCGGGACAGCGCGCCGATGAGGATCGGGAACAGGTAGAAGAGCGACAGCAGCAGCAGGACGTGCAGGGTCGTGCGGCGGGCGGCGCGGCCGTCGGGGTTGGTGTAGAAGCGGACCAGCACGTGCGGCAGACCCATCGTGCCGAGGAACAGCGCCAGCATCAGCGAGTACGTCGTGAACAGGTCGCCCGACGAGGCAGCCGGGCGCAGCCAGCTCGAGTTGTCGACCGGCGAGCCGACCACCACCGGCACGGACGTGCCCTGGGAGAAGTGCAGCTCGGTCCCGGCGTCGGCGGTGTGGTCGCCCTCGGGCCAGTACACCGTGCCGCCGGCAGGTTCGCCGTCGACCGTGCCCTGGGCGCTCAGGACCGTCGCGTGTTCGACGTGGACCGTGACCGGAGTTTCGATGGTGACGGTGGTGGCGCTGGTGAAGGTGGGCGGCAGGGCCTCGGTCAGCCCGGTGATCTGGCCGCCGCGCGGCCCGCCGTTGCCGATGAAGAGCACGCACATGACGAAGGTCGGCGCCGCGATGGCGAAGAGCTTGAGCCAGTACTGGAACGCCTGCACGACGGTGATCGCGCGCATGCCGCCGCCGAACACGTTGACGATCACGACGATCGTCACGAGCAGCGCGCCGACCCATGTCGGCACCGGCAGGATGTTCGAGATCGAGAGGCCGGCGGCCTGCAGCTGCGGGACGACGTAGAGGATCCCGATGAACACGACGAACGCGGCGGCGAGGCCGCGCAGCGCCCGCGAGCCGAGCCGGGCCTCGCAGAAGTCGGGCAGCGTGTAGGCCCCCGAGCGGCGCAGCGGTGCCGCGACGAAGACCATCAGCGCGAGGTAGCCGGCGGTGAACCCGATCGGATACCAGAGCGCGTCCACCCCGTCCTTGAGCACCAGGCCCGCCACCCCGAGGAAGGACGCGGCGGAAAGGTACTCGCCGGACACCGCGGCGGCGTTCCGGCTGGACCGCACGGCACGCCTGGCGACCAGGAAGTCCGGTGTGGTGCTGGCCAGGCGCGAGCTGCGGTAGCCGATGTAGAACGTGGCGAACGCCACCGTCGAGATGCCCGCCAACGCCCACAGGTTCAGTTCCACAGTGCCTTCTGCCGCCTTCCCGCCTTTCCCGCC
>NZ_DATBKY010000275.1:0-12373 GCF_036555685.1 Actinophytocola sp.
CAACCAGAACAAGAACTTCGCCGACGACAAGCCGATGACCGACTACAAGGTCAAGCAGGACATCGGCCGGTTCGGCACGGACAACCCGGCCACCCCGGTGGCGGAGTCCATGCCGTTCGTCGTGCAGACGAACCCGGACACCAACTCGGTCAACATCGGCATCGTCTCCGGCGAGCACGGCTCGCACGTCGCGGGCATCGTGGCCGGCAACAAGCTGTTCGGCGGCTCGATGAGCGGCGCGGCGCCCGGTGCGAAGCTCGTGTCGGTCCGCGCGTGCCTCTTCGTCGCCGGCTGCACCTCGCACGCGCTGGACGAGGGCATGATCTACGCGGTCGAGCAGGCCGGCGTCGACGTGGTCAACATGTCGATCGGTGGCCTGGACCTGGTCAACGAGGGCAACACCGCGCGCGAGCAGCTGTACAACCGGCTGATCGAGCAGAACGACGTACAGATCTTCATCTCCGCCGGCAACGACGGCACGGGCGTCAACACGACGAGCCAGCCGTCGCTGGGCACCAAGGTGATGGGCGTCGGCTCGTACATCACGAAGGCGTCGTGGCAGCGCAACTACGGTTCGGACGTCGCGCAGCAGGAGAACCTGCACCCGTTCTCCGGCCGTGGTCCGCGTGAGGACGGCGGGTTCAAGCCGAACATCGTCGCGCCGGGCTCGGCCATCTCGACCATCCCGACCTGGCAGTCCGGTGGGCCGGTGCCCGGCACCTACGAGCTGCCGCCCGGCTACGCGATGCTGCAGGGCACCTCGATGGCCTCGCCGCAGGCCGCCGGCGCCGCGACGCTGCTCGTCAGCGCCGCGGTCCAGCGCGACGTGTCGCACCACGCGGCGCAGCTGCGCCTGGCGTTCAACTCGACGGCCCGGTTCATCCCCAACTACCAGGCCTACGAGCAGGGCAACGGCCTCATCGACGTGCAGAAGGCGTGGAACATGCTGAAGGCGAACCCCGCCACCAGCGACATCACGTCGTCGGTCGAGGTGCACACGGTCCTCTCGCCGTTCCTCACGGCCCAGGGCCCGGGCATCGGTACCGGCATCTACGACCGCGAGGGCGTCAACCGCGGCGACCGGTACACGCGGGAGTACACGTTCACCCGCAACTCCGGACCGGACCGCCCGGTGACCTACAAGGTCCGCTGGGTCGGCAACGACGGCACGTTCAGCTCGGCGAAGACGATCTTGTTGCGCAAGGGCAGCGCGGTCAAGTTCCCGGTGACCGTGAACCCGCGCTCGGCCGGCGTGCACTCCGCGATCCTGAACCTGGACAGCCCGACGACCACGGGCGTCGAGTACCAGACGATGAACACGGTCATCGCCGCCGAGGACTTCACCGCGGCGAACGGCTACCAGGTCCGGCACGGCGGCGAGGTCGGGCGCAATGACACGACGAGCTACTTCGTCCGCGTCCCGGCCGGCGTGCCGGCGCTGAAGATCGACCTGCAGGGCGGTGGCACGGCGCCGGGTGCGGGCCAGATCCGGTTCATCCGCAACCACCCGTACGGCGTGCCGCTCGAGGACACGTCGTCGTTGAACTGCTACAACCCGCCGGTGCCCGGCAACGGTTGCGACGCGGGCAGCCCGACGAGCCGGACGTTCGCCAACCCGCTGGCCGGCGTGTGGGAGATCGTGGTCGAGGCGCGGCGGACGTCGGACGTGGCGTTCGCGCCGTACACGGTGACCGCGTCGGTGCTGGGCGCGTCGGTGTCGCCGAACCCGGACACGATCGCGTCCGGCACGGTCGGCACGCCGATCACGCGGCAGTACACGCTGACGAACACGTTCGGCCCGTTCACCGGCCGGGCCCAGGGTACGAGCCTGGGTAGCGCGCACCTCGACCGGCCGTCGATCGCGGACGGGCAGGAGCAGCGGGTCCCGATCACGGTGACCCCGGGCGCGTCGCAGCTTCGGGTGAAGATCGGCAACACCTCCGACGGCGGTGCCGACCTCGACCTGGTGCTGTTCAACTGCACGAGCGGGACCTGCGTGCAAGCCGGGTCGTCCGCGGACGGCGACTCCGAGGAGCAGGTGACCGTGGCCAACCCGGCGGCGGGCAACTGGGAGGCACGCGTCCAGGGCTTCGCCGTGCCGGACGGCACGACGGAGTACGACTACCTCGACGTGTTCTCTGGTCCGTCGTTCGGGTCGATCCAGATCAGCGACACGAACCAGGCGCGGGCGAACGGTGCGACGTGGACGGTGACCGGCACGGTCACGCCGGCCGCGATCCCGGCCGCCGGTCGTGTGCTGTACGGCAACGTCCTGGTGCTGACGGACACGAACACGCTCGTCGGGACCGGCGACGTGGTCATCCAGTCGGTCAGCTGAGTTCTTGCTCCGAGCCGCCCCGGGTTCCGGCCCGGGGCGGCTCTCTTGTGTCCAGCGCCGTGTCGGATTTCCGCGAGCCGAGCGGCGTCGGTGCTGGCAGAGTGAGTTGTGTGCGGATAGACGAGGAGCAGGGATACCGGGCGTCGGCGTCGCGGGACGCGCGGTTCGACGGCCAGTTCATCGTGGCCGTGAAGACGACCCGGATCTACTGCCGGCCCTCCTGCCCGGCGATCACGCCGAAGCGGCAGAACATGATGTTCTTCCCGACCGCGGCCGCGGCACAGCAGGCCGGTTTCCGGGCGTGCCGGCGGTGCCTGCCGGACTCCGTGCCGGGCTCGCCGGAGTGGAACCTGCGCGCGGACCTGGCCGGCCGCGCGATGCGGCTGATCAGCGACGGCGTGGTGGAGCGCGAGGGCGTGCCCGGGCTCGCGCGCCGCGTCGGCTACTCGGAGCGGCACCTGACCCGGGTGCTCACGGCGGAGCTCGGGGCCGGGCCGCTGGCGCTCGCGCGGGCGCACCGCGCGCACTCGGCACGGCTGCTGATCGAGACCACGGGCCTGGGGTTCGCGGACATCGCGTTCGCGGCCGGGTTCGCGAGCGTGCGGCAGTTCAACGACACGATCCGCGCGGTGTTCGCGACGACGCCGTCCGGCCTGCGCGTGGCCGCGCGCAGGCGGTCCCGTTCCGGCGGCCCGGCGGCGGGCAAGGTGACGCTGCGGCTGCCGTACCGGTCGCCGTACGACGCGGCGGGGATCATGGCGTTCCTGGCGGCGCGGGCGGTGCCCGGCGTGGAGTCCGTAGTGGACGGTAAGTACGGCCGGACGCTCCGGCTGCCGCACGGTCCGGGCACGGCGTGGCTGCGGCCGGCGGACGGGCACTTCGACTGCACGCTGCGGCTGACCGACATGCGGGATCTCGGCAGCGCGGTGGCGCGCCTGCGGCGGCTGTTCGACCTGGACGCGGACCCGTCCGCGGTGTCGTCCGTGCTCGGCGCGGATCCCGCGCTGGCCCCGTCCGTCGTCGCGGTACCCGGGGTCCGGCTGCCGGGCAGTGTGGACGGCGCGGAGATCGTCACGCGGGCACTGATCGGCCAGCAGATCTCGGTGGGCGCGGCCCGGACCGCCCTGGGCGCGCTGGCCGCCGCACTGGGTGACCCCCTCGCAATTCCGGACGGCCCACTGACCACGCTGTTTCCGACTCCGTCCACGATCGCCGCCCAGGGGGCGACCGTGCTGACCGGCCCGCGCCGCCGCATCGACACGATGCTGACGGTCAACGCCGCGCTGGCGACCGGCGACCTGGACGTCCACGTGGGCGCCGACCCGGCCGAGCTATCGGCCGAGCTGCAACACTTCGCCGGTGTCGGCCCGTGGACGGCGGGCTACGTGCTGATGCGAGTGCTCGGGGACCCGGACGTGCTCCTGTCGACGGACATAGCCCTCCGCAAGGGCGCCGCCGCGCTCGGCCTACCGTCCGATGTGGACTTCCTGGAGTCCCGCGGCACGGCTTGGCGCCCGTGGCGCTCCTACGCGGGCATGTACCTGTGGCGCGCCGCCTGACCTGTCCACAACCGCCACGCCTGTCCACAAGTGGATCATGAACCCCACGATTGTCAGTGGCCCCCGGTAGACTGGATGACGGGGTGCCCCCGGAGAGGCTGCCATCCACGGGCCGCGAACGAGCGCGGTGGTCGCGTGACGTGCGGTGGGGCGCGGTCAGCGTCAGCCAGCCCTACGGGCAGCCGCACGAGCGGCGGTGCATGAACGTCGTCGGCAAGCGCTTCGTCACCGGCGTCCTGTCCGGGTCCGCGATCCGATCCAGTAGCAGCCGCACCGCCGTGCGGCCCATGTCCGCTATCGGCTGCGCCACCGTCGTGATCGGCGGGTCCAGCAGGTCCGCCCACTCCACGTCGTCGTAGCCGACCACCGCCAGGTCCGCGCCCACCCGCAGCCCGCGCCGCCGGCATTCGTGCAGCACGCCCGAGAGCATCACGTTGTCGCCCGCCACCACCGCGGTCGGCGGGTCCGGCAGGTCCAGCAGCGAACCCATCGCGTCGGCGGGCGAGCACCCGGACGCCACGAGCGCGTCGTCCCAGCGCAGGCGTGACCGGCCAAGCCCCAGCCGGTACCCGAGCACCCGCTCGGACGTCGTCGCCAGCCCGGGCGTCCCGCTGATCATCCCGATCCGCCGGTGTCCGAGCTCCGCCAGATGCCGCACCAGCCCGGACGTCGCGTACACGTTCTCCGGCCCCACCTGGTCGATGTCCTGGCTCGTGGTCAGCCGGTCCAGCAGCACGATCGGCAGCTCCAGCCCCCGCAGCTCGGGCAGCACGACCCCGCCCGGCGACGGCGTGAGGATCAGCCCGTCCACCCGGCGCGAGCGCAGCGTCCGGACCGCGTTCTGCTCGGCCGCCGGCTCGTCGTGCGTGCCGGCCAGCACAAGCGTGTAGCCCGATCGTGTGGCCTCCGCTTCGATCGCGGCCAGCAGCGAGGCGAAGTACGGGTTCGCGACCAGCGAGATGGCCACGCCGAGGGATCGGGTGCCGCCGGTGACGAGCGAGCGCGCGATAGCGTCGCCCGTGTAACCGGTGCTCTCGATCGCGTCCAGGACCTTCGCCCTGGTCTCCGGCGCTACCGACCGCGTCGAGTTCACCACGTGCGAGACCGTCGTGATGGACACGCCTGCCAGCTGGGCGACGTCTCGCATGGTGACCACGGACAGCTCCTGGATCGGTAAGATCGCAAGCGTTTGCGCTAGGGGTTGTGCGACCGTACAGAGATCATTAACTTCGCCGCAAACAGGCTCGCCGTGGAGGTCGCGAATGCCCGCTCGGTCGTCGCGGCTCCCGACCATGCGCAGGCGCACCCTCGGCCCGGTCCTCGCGCTCGCCGTGCTCGTCGTCGCGTTCGGACTCGTTCACAGCACGTTCTTCCAGGCCGCGAACCTGTCCCTCGTGGTCGAGCAGTCGCTCGTGGTCGGCACGCTCGCGCTCGGCCAAGCGCTGGTGATCCTGACCGCGGGCGTCGACCTCGCGAACGCCGCGGTCGCGGTCCTCGGCACGCTCGTCGTCGCGAAGCTCGCCATGACCGGCACGCCCGGAGTCGTCGCGCTGCTGATGGGCCTGCTCGTCGCCGCGGCCGTCGCCGCGGTCACCGGCGGGCTCGTGACCGGGCTGAAGCTGCCGCCGTTCATCGTCACGTTCGGGATGCTCGTGATCGTCGGCGCGGTCGTCCGGCTGTACGCGGCGGGCCGCACGTACTCGGTCACCGACGGCGCGGTCGGCTGGCTCGGCACGACGAAGTACCTGTTCGGTCGCATCGAGCTGACCTACGGCATGGGCCTCATGCTCGTCATGTACCTCGTGGCGTGGTTCGTCCTCAAGAGAACGCGGTGGGGCGAGGACATCAAGCAGATCGGCGCCGACCCGCGGGCCGCGCGGCGGGCCGGCATCCGCGTGCGGCCCACGACGCTGACCGTCTACGTGGCGGCCGGCGTGTGCTATGGCGTCGCCGCGTGGCAGGCGCTCGGCCGGGTGCCGATCGCCGACCCAGAGGCCCTGCCGCTCGGTAACCTCGACTCGATCACTGCCGTGGTCGTCGGCGGCGTCAGCCTGTTCGGCGGCCGCGGCAGCGTCCTCGGCACGCTGGCGGGCGCGCTGATCGTCGTCGTGCTGCGGACCGGGCTCGCCCAGTCCGGAGTCGACACCCTGTACCAGGACATCGCCGTCGGCGTGCTGATGATCGCCGCGGTGGCCGTGGACCGGTTCTCCCTTGGGAGGCAACGATGAGCAGGCAACGATGAGCGTGCCGGCCGTCGTCGCGGTCGGGCTGTGCACGGTCGACCTCGTCCAGCGGGTCGGCTCGCTGCCGGTGCCGGGCGAGAAGGTGCAGTCCACGTCGGTCGAGCTCGCGGCCGGCGGCCCGGCGGCGAACGCGGCGGTCGCGGTCGCCGCGCTCGGCGGGGTCGCCCGGCTGTCCACCGTGCTCGGCTCGCACCCGCTGGCGCAGCTGGCCGCCCGCGACCTCGCCGCGTGCGGCGTCGAGGTGACCGACGTGCTGCCGTACCGGGTCGCGCCACCCGCGGTGAGCGCGGTGTCCGTACGCGAGTCGGACGGCGAGCGGACCGTCGTGTCGCACAACGCCGCGGGCGTGACCGCGGCCGCCGACATCGACCTGGCCGGCGCGGGCTGCCTGCTCGTCGACGGCCACCACCCGGACCTGGCGTTGCGTGCCGCCCGCTCGGCCCGCGAGCTCGGCGTTCCGGTGCTGCTGGACGCGGGCAGCTGGAAGCCGGTGCTGGCCGAGCTGCTGTCCTATGTAGACATCTGCGCGTGCTCGGCGGGGTTCCGGTCGCCGGCGGAGCTGACGAACCCCGTCGTGATCCGCACGGCCGGCCCGGACCCGGTGAGCTGGACGGCCGGCGACGCCGGTGGCTCGGTCGATGTCGCGCCGACCGAGGTGCTGGACACGGTCGGCGCGGGCGACGTCTGGCACGGCGCGGCGGCGCTCGCGGTGGCGCGGCTGGGCCGCGTGCCGGCCGCGGGGGAGGTGCCGGAGCTGATCGGGTTCGCCAACCGCGCGGCGGCCGTGCGCATCGGGCACGAGGGCGCCCGGTCGTGGGTCGTGCCGATGCGCCGCCTGGCCTCATGAGGTTCGCCGACCTGGTCGAGCGGGCATCGGCGTTGCTGTCGCGCGAGCGTGCGCTGCTCGGGATCTGCGGCGCGCCGGCCGCGGGGAAGTCCACGTTCGCGCAGCGGCTGGTGGCCGAGCTGGGCCCGTCGTCCGTCTACGTCGGAATGGACGGCTTCCACCTCGCGCAGGTCGAGCTGAACCGGCTGGGCCGCACGGCACGCAAGGGCGCGCCGGACACGTTCGACGCGGCCGGCTACGTGAACCTGCTGCGCCGCCTGCGGTCCCGGCCGCCGGACGAGGTCGTGTACGCGCCGGGTTTCCGGCGTGACCTCGAGGAGCCGATCGCGGGCGCGGTGCCGGTGCCGCCGTCGGTGCGGCTGATCGTGACCGAGGGGAACTACCTGCTCCTGGCCGACCCGCCGTGGCGGTACCTGCGGGACCTGCTGGACGAGGTGTGGTTCCTGGACCCGCCCGAGGACGCCCGGCACCAGTGGCTGATCGACCGGCATCGCGCGTACGGCCGCACGCTGGCGGAGGCGCGGGAGCGGACCTTCGGGTCGGACGAGCGGAACGCCGTGCTGATCAACGCGACGCGGTCCTCGGCCGACCTGATCGTGCCCGTCACGCCGAGATGAGCTCCAGCGTCGACCCCGTACGCGACTTGCGCACGCGCAGCCGGGTCGGGATGCGTTGCCGCAGCTCCTCCACGTGCGACACGAGCCCGACGACCCGCCCGCCCGCGCGCAGCTCGTCGAGGGTGTTCATCACCTCGTCGAGCGTGTCGGCGTCGAGCATGCCGAAGCCCTCGTCGACGAACAGCGTGTCGAGCAGCGCGCCGCCGGTCTCCGCGGCGACGACGTCGGCGAGGCCCAGCGCGAGCGCGAGCGAGGCGAGGAACGTCTCGCCGCCGGACAGGGTCTTGGCCGGCCGGATCTGGCCGGAGTAGTCGTCGAGCACGTCGAGCCCGAGACCGCCGCGCTTGCCGCGCCGCTCGGCGTCGTCGTTGTGCACGAACGAGAAGCGGTCGTCGCTCATCCGGCGCAGCCGTGCGGTGGCGGCGACGGCCACCTCCTCGAGCCGGGCGGCGAGGACGTACGCGCGCAGCGACATCTTGCGGGCGTTCTGGCCCCGCCCGTTGACGACGTCGGTGAGCGCGTCGAGCTCGGCGAACTCGGCCTCCGCGGGCGCGAGTGCGGTCCAGGCGACGCGCAACCGTTCGGCGAGCGTGGTGACGTCCTTGGCGATCTGTCCCTTGGCGCGCGCGTCGGCGACCGCCGTCTCGACCGCATCCTTGGCGTCGGTGAACGCCTCGGCCGCGGCGCCGAGGTCGACGTCCTGCTCGGGGTCGACGTCCTGCAGCTCCGGGTCGGCCAGCACCTGGCGCAGCCCGGCCTCCTTCGCCTGCGCGTCCGCGAGCCGCCGTTCGAGCCGCTCGACGACAGGCCGGTCGCGCGCGGCGTCCCGGACGTCATCCAGCCCGGCGAACCCCGCGTCGGCGATGGCCGCGTCGAGCGTCGTCCACTGCTCCTCGACGCGCTGCTCGGCGTCGGCGTGCGCGGTCCGCGCCGCGGCCAGCTCGGCCAGCTTGGCGGCCGTGTCGAGCAGGTGCTTTCGCCGCGCCCCGACGTCGGCGTGCCCGCCGCGTGCGGCCGCGAGCCGCTCGGCCCGCTCGCCGATCCGCGCCCGGAGGGTGTTGCGCTCGTGCTCGTACCCGCCGGCCTTCTTCTCGGCGTCGCGCAGCCGTGCCCGCGCCTGCTCGGCCTCGGCCTCGAGCGCCTTGACGGAGGCGTGCAGCTCCGCATGCGCCGCGGCTTCCGCGGCCGCGTCGCCGTGCCGTGCTTCGGCATCGCGCAAGGCGGCGCCGAGCTCGTCGGCGTCCCGATCGCCGAGCCGCTCCAGCAAGGCGGTGAGCATCCGCTCGGCGTCCCGCATCCGCTCGTTGGCCTCGGCCCGCGCGGTCGCCGTCCGCTCCTCCCGACGCACCGCCGCGCGCTCGTCCTCGGCGGTGACCTGGCCGTTTTCGCCGTGTGCGGGCGCCGGATGCTCGGCGGACCCGCACACCGGGCACGGCGTCCCACTCTCGAGGGCGCCGGCGAGCTCGGCGGCCATCCCGTCGAGCCGCCGCTGCCGGATGTCGAGCAGCTCCTCCCGGGCCCGCTGATGCGCGTCGACGGCCTCGGTGTGCAGGTCTTTGCGTTCCCGCGCTGCTTCCTCGGCCGCGGGCACCTTTCGTGCGGCATGTGCCAGCGCAGCGAGCTCATCCCGGGCTTGCCGCAAGGCAGGCAACTCCGCCACGGCCCGCGCCGCGTGGGCGACCCGCTCCCGCCCGGCCTCGAGCTCGCCGGGCAGCGCGGAGATCCGCTCGCCGAGGCGTTCAACCTCGCGGTTCGCCGTGCGCCACAGGCGGTCCAGCTCCCGGAGAGTGTCCTGGTCGGACTCCTGCTGCGCCGCCTCGCCGACCAGCCCGGCGAGTGCCCCGGCCTCCTCGCGCAGCCGCCCGGCCAACTCCCGCGCCCACTCCGCGTCAGTGGCCGCCCCGTCCTGACCACTCACGGCCGCTCGCTCGTCGGCGGCGGCCGCCTTCTCCGCCCCTACCGCTCCGTCACGCGCCGCCCGCCCCGCCTGGACAGCCGGGGCATCCGCCGCCGCCGAACCTTGCTCGCCCGACCACCCGGCGTCGCCGAGAGCTTCCTGCCGTGCGGACACCAGCTCTTCCGCGCGTCGTGCCAGCCCGGTCAGCCGCTCCAGCTCGACCGCCACCGGGACCACCGTCGCCGCCCGTCGGGCCGCCGCGAGCTCCTTCCGCGCCGCCTCGCGTGCGTCGGCCGACTCCGCCAACGCCGCCAACTCGGCACGCGCGGCCCGGACGCGCCGTACCCGGTCCGCCGATGTCCGTGCCGCGAGATACGCCGCCTCGCACCGGTCCCGCGCCGCCGAGGCCTCCAGCTCCCGCGTCACCGCCTCTGCCGCTTCGGCCGACGTCCGCGACTCCAGCCCGGACAGCCACGGCTCGCCCGTCTCCTCGGGCGGTTCCGACCTCACCACCTGGGCCAACCGCGCCACGAGCTCCCGCGCCGACCGCCGCGCCTCGTCCAGCGCCTGCCGCGCCGTGACCCGCCGCTCGCGGAACCACTGCTCCACCAACGCGAAGTGCTGCGTGCCGAACAGCTTCTCCAGCAGCCGCTCCCGGTCCGCGGTGTCGGCACAAAGGAAGCGCGCGAACTCGCCCTGCGGCAGCAGCACGACCTGGAAGAACTGGTCCTTGCTCATACCGAGAAGCCGCTCGATCGTCCGCGCGACGTCGTCGATCCGGGTGAGCCCGTCCGGCGCGTGCCCGCTCGGCGCCGCGCCGACCCACGTCAGCGCCGCCTTGGCCGGCTGCTTCGTCGTCCCGCCGCCGCGCTTCTTCGGCCGCCCGTACTCCGGGCTCCGGGCGAGCCGAAGCCGGTGTCCGCGCACGCTCAGCTCCAGCCGCACCTCGGTCACGGCGGCCGGGTCCGCGTAGTCGCACCGCAGCCGCTTCGCCTGGTCGCGCACGCCGGGCACGGAGCCGAACAACGCGAACGCCACGGCGTCCAGCAGCGTCGTCTTGCCGGCGCCGGTGTCGCCGTGGAGCAGGAACAACCCGTCCGCGCCGAGCCGGTCGAAGTCGACCACCTCGCGGCCCGGGTACGGCCCGAAGGCGGTCAGCTCGAGCCGGTGCAGCCTCATGCCGCTCGGTGCCCGCGCTGCTGGGCCGGCTCCGCCTTCTCCTCGTTCGCCACCGCCGCCAGCGCCTCGCGCAGCAACGCCCGCTCGCCTTCGGTCGGCTGCGACCCGCGGCAGTCGTCGACGAAGTCGCAGGCCACGTCGTGGTCGGACCGGCCCCGCGCCGATGACGTGTACCGCAACGACGCCGCCACGGCACCGCCCGCGGGCCGCCAGTCCAGATGCACCGCATGCGGGAACCGCTCTTGCAGCCGCCGCAACGCATCCGTCGGCCGCACCCGGTCCGTCAGCTCCACGGAGAGGTACTTGTCGACCAGCCCATCGTGTACCGGGTCACTCAACAGGCTGGAAAGCGTCCCGCTGACCGTCGCGAGTGGACGCGGCACCGGCAGCTCGCGCCGCTCCACGCCGGCGAGCCCGTGTGCGTCGAGGTCGACCAGCCACACCGACTTGTGGTGGCGCGCCTCGGAGAACGAGTAGGCGAGCGGGCTGCCCGCGTAGCGCAGGTGTTCGGCCAGCCGCTGCGGGCCGTGGAGATGTCCGAGCGCGACGTAGTCCACGCCGCCGAACACGGACATCGGCACTTGCTCGATGCCGCCGACCGCGATAGTCCGCTCCGACGCGCTCGGCGCTCCGCCGGTGACGAACGCGTGCGCCAGCACCACCGATCGCGCGCCACGCTCGGCGAGATCCTTCCGGATGCGACGCATGGCCTCGGCCAGCACGCCGGCGTGCCCGGCCGCGTCGATGCCCAGCGAGTGCCGGGCCGGCTCTGGCTCCAGGTACGGAATCCCGTACAGCGCGACGGGTCCGTGCTCGTCCGCTAGCAGCACCGGCCGGTCCAGCTCCGCGATCGACGTGCGCAGGTGCAGCCCGCCGGCCTCCGCGAACGGCGCGAACGCGCCCAGCCGCGGCGCCGAGTCGTGGTTGCCCGGAGTGATCACCAATCGTGCGCCCGCCGACCTGATCCGGTCGAGAATGCGAGTGCACGCCGACACGGCCTCGCCGGAGGGCACCGCGCGGTCGTAGAGGTCGCCGGCCACCACGACGACGTCGACCCGCTCGTCGGCGACCAGATCCGCGAGGCCACCGAGCACCGCCTCCTGGTCGGCGAGCAGGTCCCGGCCGTGGAACATCCGCCCCACGTGCCAGTCGGAGGTGTGCAGCACCCGCATGCGATCAAGCTAGGACGGCCGGCGGCCGAAATGGGGGAGGCACGCCATTCGCGTCGGGCGCCAGCCGCGTCCTCCCCGGAATTGTCGGTGCGCTGGATCATGATGGCCCCGAACGTGATCGCCGGCGAAGAGGAGATGACTCAGGTGGCCGCAGTGTTCGGCGCCGTCGCTTTCGTGCTGCTGCTCGTGCTCGTCGCGGGCGCTGTGCTGTTCCGGCGGCTGTACGCCGACAGCCAGCACCGGCTCGACGCCGCGACGTTAGCCGTGCGGCAGGAGCGCGAGCGGACCGACGAGCACGCCGCCGCGCTTCGCCGCTACGAAGTCACCTTCGCCTCCATTCACGGGCGCGGCGAGCTCGGCGAGCAGGTCCTCGTCGAGACGGCGCGCTCGCTCGGGCTGCGGGAGGGTCTGCACTTCACCGTGCAGACCGACGTCGGCGGCGGTGGTTCGGTGCGCCCGGACATGCTGCTGCTCGTCGGCGACGGCCGGCGCGTGCCGGTCGACGCGAAGATGTCGATCGC
>NZ_DATBKY010000276.1:0-14316 GCF_036555685.1 Actinophytocola sp.
CGCTCGGCGCGTGCACGGGCAGCCGGGGCACGCGCGGGTCCCGGGAGGGCGCGGGGTGGTAGCGGCGCAGCACGGTGAGCGCCGAGAAGTCCGCGCAGTGGTCCGGATGCAGGTGCGAGAACAGCAGCGCGTCGAGGGCGAACGGGTCGCGGACCGCCTGCAGCTCGGCGAGCGTGCCGTTGCCTAACTCCACGCCCAGCAGGAAACCGTCGGCCTCCACGAGATAGCCGGAACAGGCGGCATGCGGACCCGGGGCGCTGCCGGAACAGCCGAGCACGGTCAACAACACGCCGGACACTCTAAGCGGTGGCCGCGGCGACGGCGCCGAGCTCCGGACCGAGAAACCGCCGCGCGAGCTTCGCGAACGGCGTCGCGGGCCCGGTCGCGACGAACTCGTGGCGGACCTCGCCGTCGGGCTCCGCGAGCAGGTCCTGCTCGGTGAGCACGCGCACGACGTCCTTCGCGGTCTCCTCCGCGCTGGACACGAGCGTCACGTCGTTGCCCATGACGATCTGCAGCACGCCGGTGAGCAGCGGGTAGTGCGTGCAGCCGAGCACGACGGTGTCGACGCCGGCCCGCTGCAGTGGTTCGAGGTAGCCCTGCGCGAGACCGAGGACCTGGCGGCCGGACGTGATACCGCGCTCGACGAAATCCACGAACCGCGGGCACGCGGCCGAGGTCAGCTCGATGTGCGGGGCCGCGGCGAACGCGTCGTCGTAGGCGCGGGAGCGGACCGTGCCGGCGGTGCCGATCACGCCGACGCGGCTGTTGCGCGTGCTCGCGACCGCGCGGCGCACGGCCGGCACGACGACCTCGACGACCGGGATGTCGTAGCGCTCGCGGGCGTCGCGCAGGCACGCGGCCGACGCCGTGTTGCAGGCCATGACCAGCAGCTTCACCCCGCCGGCGACGAGGTCGTCGGCGATGGCGAGCGCGTGGCGGCGGACGTCGGCGATGGGCAGCGGGCCGTAGGGGCCGTTGGCGGTGTCGCCGACGTAGCGCAGCCGCTCGGCGGGCAGCTGGTCGGCGATCGCCCGCGCGACGGTCAGCCCGCCGACGCCGGAGTCGAAGATCCCGATGGGCGCGGTCACGCCGTCGTCAGTGGCTCTGCCGCCGTGCGTTGCCGGCGGCCCGCCATCGTGACGAGCCAGGCCGCGAGGATGCCGCCGAGCGCGCCGAACAGGTGGCCCTGCCAGGAGATGCCCGGCTTGCCGGGCAGGACGCCGAAGAGCATGCTCCCCCAGTACGCGAGCAGCACGACCGCGACCGCGAGCTGGCCGAGGCTGCGGTTGAACACGCCCCGCACGAGCAGGAACGCGAGCCACCCGAACGCGAGGCCGGAAGCGCCGAGCGTGACGCCCGCCGCGCCGGTCAGCCAGACGCCGATGCCGCTGGTGAGCCAGATCGTGACCGTGACCGCCACCCACTGCCCGATGCCGCCCGCCATCGCGAGGAAGCCGAACACGAGTATTGCCAGGGTGTTGGCGAACAGGTGCGACCAGCCGGCGTGCAGCAGCGGCGCGAACAGGATGCCGTCGAGCCCGCCGAGCGTGCGCGGCTGGATGCCCAAGTTGTCGAGGTTCGCGGGCAGGACCGCGTCCACGGCCTCGATGAGGTAGAGCAGCGCGGTGAACGCGCCGATCACGATGGCCGCGCGCGCCGGGTTGGGCGGCATGATCCGGTTCGCGGGACGGCTGGGCTTGGCGAGGGCCGGCTGAGTGCTCACGGAACCGAGACTACGTGCGCCCGGCCCCGGACGGCTCCGGACGAACCCTGAGATCACCCGGGGGTCCGGCTCGCGCAGGCCTCCCGTCCAGTCTCGTGCCCGTGTCTCCCGCCCAGGCCTCGCGCAACACGTCTCACGCGCCCGTCCCACAGCTCGACCACAGCTCGACAACAGCACGCACGCAGCCCCACCCGCTCCGGGGGGCCACCCACGTTCCAGCGTACCGGGATTCGTGTGGAGGAAGATCAACTTCGGGCGGGCTGTGGACAAGTGGCGCGGTTGTGGACAAGTGGGCGGCCGCGTGCGGAGCGGCGAGAGGGACCGGGCTACGCCCAGAGGTGGCCGTCCAGCCGTTCCGCGGCCTCGTCCAGTGAGCCCGAGTACGCGCCGGTCGACAGGTACTTCCAGCCGCCGTCCGCCACGACGAAGACCACGTCCGCGCGCTGTCTCGCGGCCGCGGCCTTCTCCGCGACGGACAGCGCCGCGTGCAGGATCGCGCCCGTCGAGATGCCCGCGAAGATGCCCTCGGTCTCCAGCAGCTGCCTGGTCCGGCGCAGCGCGTCGTAGGACCCGACCGAGTAGCGGCCGGTCAGCACGTCCGGGTCGTACAGCTCCGGCACGAAGCCCTCGTCGAGGTTGCGCAGCCCGTAGACCAGCTCGCCGTACCGCGGCTCGGCGGCCACGACCTGCACGGCCGGCTTGTGCTCGCGCAGGTAGCGGCCCGCGCCGACGAGCGTGCCGGTCGTGCCGAGGCCCGCGACGAAGTGCGTCACGGTCGGCAGGTCGCGCAGGATCTCCGGGCCGGTGCCGTGGTAGTGCGCGCCCGCGTTGTTGGGGTTCCCGTACTGGTAGAGCATGACCCAGTCCGGGTTCTGCTTCGCTAGCTCCTTGGCCCGCCGCACGGCCTCGTTGGACCCGCCGGCTGCCGGCGAGTTCACGATCCGCGCACCGTAGGCCTGCAGCAGCTGCCGCCGCTCCTCGGACGTGTTCTCCGGCATCACGCACACCAGGCCGTAGCCCTTGAGCTTCGCGGCCATGGCCAGCGAGATGCCGGTGTTTCCCGACGTCGGCTCCAGGATCGTGCAACCCGGCCGGAGCACGCCGTCCTGCTCGGCCGCCTCGATCATCCGCAGCGCCACCCGGTCCTTGATCGACCCGGTGGGGTTGCGGTCCTCGAGCTTGGCCCACAACCGGACGTCCGGCGACGGCGACAGGCGGGGTAACCCGACCAGCGGCGTGTCGCCGAGCGCGTCGAGCAGCGAGTCGAAGCGCGCCACCCGTCAGCCTCCGGCGACGGCGGGCAGGATCGTGACGTTGTCGCCGTCGGACACCGGGGCGTCCAGGCCGCCGGCGAACCGGACGTCCTCGTCGTTGACGTACACGTTCACGAAGCGGTGCAGCGACCCCTCCTTGACCAGGCGCGCCTTGAGCCCACCGTGGCTGGCCTCGAGGTTGTCGATGAGCTCGGACAGGGTGCTCCCACTCGCCTCGACCGACTTCTGCCCGCCGGTGTGGGTGCGCAGAATGGTCGGGATGGAGACGGTGACGGCCATGTGCTACCTCCGCATGAGTACTGGTTCTACCTGGGAAAGGCCTAGGGGGCGGCCGGGTATTCCGCGGCCTCGACGATCTCGATCGGCTCCTCGGTGACCTCGCCGCCGTCGATGCGGTACGAGCGCAGCTCGTGGGTGTCCGGGTCGCGCGTCGAGATCAGCACGTAGTGCGGCGAGGGCAGCAGCGTGGCGTATTCGCCGGCCCGCGCGATGTCCGTGCGCGAGGGGTAGGCCTCGGTGGCCGTGTGCGAGTGGTAGATGACGATCGGCTCCTCGTCCTTGCCGGTCATCTCGCGGTAGACGGCGTTCCACTCGGTCGGGTCGAACTCGTAGTACGTCGGCGAGCGGGCCGAGTTCAGCATCGTGACGATGCGCTCGGGCCGGTCCTCGCCCTCCGGGCCCGCGAGGATGCCGCACGCCTCGTCCGGGTGGTCCCGGCGGGCGTGCGAGACCATCGCGTCGACCAGGTCACGACGTATCCGAAGCACGGGTCAATCCTACGTGGTGGGCACCGCGCTCCCACTTAGTGAGAACCGGTCACACGCGTGCGGGCCCGCGGGTCGACCTGCCGAGAAGTTCGTTTTTCGGAGGGGAGATCTCGATGTCCACTGCGTACACCATCGTCTCGATCGTCGGTGCCGTGCTCGCCGGCTTCTCGAGCGGCGCCCTGGCCCTGCGCGCCCGGTTCGTGACCGACTCGCTGACCGCCTACCGGGTGCCGCGGTCGTGGTGGCCGTGGCTCGCGACGGCCAAGGCGGCCGGCGGCGTGGGCCTGCTCGTCGGGTTGTGGGTGCCCGTGATCGGCGTGCTGGCGGGGGCCGGCCTGGTCCTGTACTTCACCGGCGCCGTCGTGACGGTCGTGCGGGCGCGCTGGTACTCGCACGTGCCGGTCCCGCTGATCTACCTGGCGCCGGCCGCGGCCTCGCTGGTCCTGGCCGCGGTGGCCTGAGTCAGCGTGCGTCCGGAGGCCAGATGTCCCGGTACGCCGCGAGGCCGGCCAGCGGGGTCGCCGACAGGACCCCGTGCACGACCGCGCGGGCGAACACGAGAGCCGCCGTCGCGCACAGGCGGTCCAGGGCGGCCGCGCGGGCCATCGGGCCGAACGGGGCGTCCGTGGACGCCAGCGGGCGGGCCCGCGTGGCCACCGCGAACACGGTGTCGCCGTCGAACATGGAGTGGGCCGGGCGCACGGCACGGGCGAGGCCGTCCTGGGCGGCCACCGCCAGGCGCCGGCACTCGGCCTTCGACAGGTCCGCGTCCACCGCGACCACGCCGATCGTCGTGTTCAGGTCGTCCGGCGGCGCCGCCGGGAGCACGCCGGGGCGGTCCGGCCACGTCACGCCGAACTCGCCGGCCACCTCGTGGTCGGCGGCCCACGGGCGGCCGGTCGACGGGTCGACCGCCTCGCCGGCCGCGTTCACCGCCGCCAGCGCGCCGACGGTGAAGCCGTCCACGACCGCGCTCGCGGTCCCCACCCCGCCCTTCAGCGAGCCGACCTTCGCACCCGTCCCGGCGCCGACGCAGCCCTGCGCGACCGGTCCGTCCGCGGCGACGTCGCAGGCCGCGACGCCGAACGACGCCGACGGCCGGTTGCCCCACGTGCTCCGCGGCAGGTCGTACAGCACGGCCGCGGGCACGATCGGCACCACCTCGTGCTCGGCCAGGCCGACCCGGAAGCCACGCGACCGCGACGACAGCCACGACATCACGCCGTCCGCCGCGGCCAGGCCGTACGCGCTGCCGCCGGACAGGCACACCGCGTCGACCTGCGCAACCATGTTCTCCGGCGCGAGCAGGTCGGTCTCCCGCGTGCCCGGCGCCCCGCCGCGCCCGTCGACGGCACCGGTCGAGCCCGGCGGCAGCAGGACGACCGTCGTGCCCGTGGCCCAGCCCGAGCCGATCCGCTGGTGGTGTCCCACCAGCACGCCGTCGACGTCCGTGATCGCGTTAGAACTCGTCATCGGGCGACAGCGCCAGGACGAGATGCTCCTGCATCCACGTCAGCCACTGGTAGACGCCCAGGTGCGGGCTGCGCGGGTCGTCCTCGGGCAGCTCGTCGGGCATGTCCTCGGTGACGTCGAGCGTGGTGCCGAGCGCCAGCCGGACGTCGTTGATCGCGGACAGCCACGCGTCCGCCTGCTCGAGCGACAGCTTCACCAGGCCGCCGTCGGGCGGGCACGTGTCGAGCACGACCCCCGCCACACCGGTCTTCAGGTCGAGCAGCTCCGGCTCGTGCAGCGAGCGCAGTGCGGCGGCGGAGTCCAGCTCGGCCTTGCCGGCGTCGTCGGCGTCCAGCCGGTGGAAGTCGGGCAGCAGCCGCGCCAGGATCGGGTCCTCGGGCGCGGACGACATGCCGGTGCGGATGCCGGTCAGCTCGGCGAGCTCGTCCTGCGGGGCCTCGTCGGCGCGGGTGCGCAGCATGCCGTCGATCTGCGTGATGAGGCCACGCAGCACGGTGGCCTCGCGCCGGTCGAGCTTGGTCATGACCGTGTCGCCGGCCCGCTCCCAGGGAATCACGACGTGTGCTGCATGGTCGCCCACAGCCCGGCCGCGTGCAGCTTCGCGACGTCGCCCTCTACTTTGTCCTTGGAACCGGACGACACGATCGCCCTGCCCTTGTGGTGCACGTCGAGCATCAGCTTGGTGGCGTGTTCGCGGGAGTAGCCGAAGAGCTTCTGGAACACGTACGTCACGTACGACATGAGGTTGACCGGGTCGTTCCACACGATCGTCTGCCACGGCTTGTCCTCGGCAACGAGGTCGCCGCCGATCGGCTCGGCCTGTGTCTCCTCGACAGGCATGGACATATGGACCGACATGGCGTCCATGGTGGCATGTCTAGGCTCACGGTTCATGACCGGCACCAGCACCGCGCTGCTCACCGATCACTACGAGCTGACCATGGTCGCCGCGGCCCTCGCGGACGGCACGGCGGACCGCGAATGCGTGTTCGAGACGTTCGCGCGCAGGCTGCCGAGCGGCCGCCGGTACGGCATCGTCGGCGGCACCGCGCGGGTCGTCGAGGCCATCGGCCGCTTCCGTTTCGGCGACGCGGAGCTCCGCGAGCTCGCCGCGCGCGAGGTGGTGGACGAGCGCACGCTCGACTGGCTCGCGAACTACCGCTTCGCCGGCGACGTCGACGGCTACGCCGAAGGCGAGCTGTACTTCCCCGGCTCGCCGCTGTTCACCGTGCGCGGCACGTTCGCCGAGGCGGTCCTGCTGGAGACGCTCGTGCTGTCGATCCTCAACCACGACAGCGCCATCATGTCCGCGGCCGCGCGGATGGTGAGCGCCGCGAACGGGCGGCCGATCATCGAGATGGGCGGGCGGCGCACGCACGAGGCGGCCGCGGTCGCCTCAGCCCGCGCCGCGTACCTGGCCGGCTTCGCGACGACGTCGAACCTCGAGGCCGGCCGTGCGTACGGCATCCCGACCGCCGGCACGTGCGCGCACGCGTTCACGCTGCTGCACGACAGCGAACGCGAGGCGTTCACCGCCCAGGTCGACGCGCTGGGTGTCGGCACGACCCTGCTCGTCGACACCTACGACATCACCGCCGGCATCGAGACGGCCATCGAGGTGGCGGGCCCGTCGCTCGGCGCCATCCGCATCGACTCCGGGGACGTCGGCGTGCTGGCCCGGCAGGCCCGCGCGCAGCTGGACGACCTCGGGGCGCGCAACACGCGGATCGTGGTGTCCGGCGACCTCGACGAGTACGCGATCGCCGCGCTGCGCGCCGAGCCGGTCGACGCGTACGGGGTCGGCACGTCGCTCGTCACCGGCTCGGGCTCGCCGACCGCCGGGATGGTGTACAAGCTGGTCGAAGTGGACGGTCGGCCGGTGGCGAAGCGCAGCTCGCACAAGGAGTCGCGGGCCGGGCGGAAGTCGGCGCTGCGCCGGCACAAGCCGACGGGCACGGCGCTGGAAGAGGTCGTGTACGTGGTCGCCGCCGACGACCCGGCCGGCGGTCCCCACGACCGGCCCCTTGTGGTGCCGCTCATGCGTGGTGGACAACCGGCCGGTGACCCGGCGACCCTGGAGCAGAGCCGGGAACGGGTGCGGGAGGGGTTGGTGAGCCTGCCGTGGGAGGGGCTGAAGCTGTCCCAGGGCGAGCCGGCCATCCCGACCGTGTACGCGTAGAGGAGTTCGTCGTGACCAAGGCGCTGATCCTTGTCGATATCCAGAACGACTTCTGCGAGGGTGGCTCGCTCGCGGTCGCCGGCGGGGCCGCGGTGGCCGCCGCCGTGAACTCGCTGGTGCACGGCGGTTCGTACGACCACGTGGTGGCGACGCGCGATTACCACATCGACCCGGGCGGCCACCACAGCGATACGCCGAACTTCGTCGACACGTGGCCGCCGCACTGCCTGGCGGACACCCCGGGCGCGTCGTTCCACCCGTCGCTGGACGTGTCGGGCATCGAGGCGGTGTTCTCGAAGGGCCACTACTCGGCGGCGTACTCGGGCTTCGAGGGTTCGCACCACGACGGCTCGTCGCTGGAGTCGTGGCTGTCCGCACGCGGCGTGTCCAGTGTGGACGTGGTGGGCATCGCCACCGATCACTGCGTGCGCGCCACCGCGCTGGACGCCGTACGGGCCGGCTTCGCGACGACCGTGCTGCTGGACTACACGGCAGGCGTCGCGAAGCCGACGGTGGACGCGGCCCTGCGCGAGATGACGTCGAACGCGATCACCCTGACCGGCACCCCGCACGTCGAGGGGTGACGCCCGCGGGCTCAGACCGACGCGGCGGCGGCCGCCCAGATGATGCAGATGCCCAGGCCCACCAGCGAGCAGGTGAGGCCCGCGATTGCCGTGCCCTTCGGCATGCCCGGGACCCGGCCCGCCTTGCTCAGGCCCACGGCGCCGAAGATCACGCCCAGGATGGTCAGCGGCCAGGCGATCACGCCGATGATCGGGATGAGCGAGAAGACCAGGCCGACGATGCCCAACACCAGCGCGGTGACGCCCATGCCGTTGCTCTGCTGGACCGGGTAGGGCTGTGGCGGATAGTAGTTGGTCACGATCACTCCCAGTAGTAGCACCTGGCGAGCATGTCGGTCCGCGAAACCCGCGCGTTATCGAAAGTCCTTTGTGGACAAGCAAGGCACCGGGGAAATCACCCCGGAGGGGGAGTCCCCCGATCCACAAGAAACAGAACGGGGGACTCGGACGACCTACGAGACCGCCGCCGCCCAGATGACGCAGATGACCAGGCCGACGATTGAGCACACCAGGCCCGCGACGGCCATCCCCTTGGGGGCGCCGGGAACCTGGTTCGCCTTGCTCAGGCCCACGCCGCCGAAGATGACGCCCAGGATGGTCAGCGGCCACGCGATCACGCCGATGATCGGGATGAACGAGAACACCAGGCCGACGATGCCCAGCACCAGCGAGGTCACCGCCATCCCGTTCGCCGGCTGCGCCGGGTAGGCAGGCTGCGGTTGTGGCTGATACGCCATGAGTCACTCCCCAGTAGTCAGCTTGTCGCGCGGCGCGTACGGCCGCGGCGGATGAGAATAGGGCATATGACAAGGACCGGAAGCCGAAGCGCGAGGCCCGTGTCGATCGGGTGGGCGGTCGCCGTACCGCTGATCCTCTGGTGGCCGCTCACGTTCGTCACCGTTTCGCTGCGGCAGGACCAGGGCCGGGCCAACGACATGTCCGGCCTGCTCTACCTGCCCGCCGCCGTCGCGTGGGTACCCATGATCGCCGTCACCGCGCTCGTCGCCTGGCTCGCCGGCCGGCGGATGAGGCCGGCCGGCGAGCGCAGGCGCCGCGCCCGCGGGCTGGCGTGCGGGATCCTCACGCTGATCCTGGTGCCCGGTGCGCTGCTGATGCTGGAGCAGATGGGCTAGAACGGCGAGCAGTGCACCGAACCGACCACGATCTCGCCACCGAGGTCGCCCTGGCTGCCACCGTCCGGGAACAGCCTGACGTGCATGAGGTTCACGGTGATGCCGCCGTCCGGCGGGTCGGGGACGACCGTCTCGTTCAGCGTCACCCGCGCGAGCGGCGGCGCGGCCGGCTCCGAACCGGGAACCGTCACCACGTGGTTCGGCGGCAGCCGCGACGGCACGGCCAGGCCCGACAGCCCGCCGATGTGGAAGCTCGCGGAGCTGCCGTTCTCCGTCGTGGCGCACTCCACCGTGTAGTCGGTCAGCCGGATCCGCGGCCCGCCGTACGCCCGCAGCGCGTCGAGCCGGAACAGCTCGCCCGTCACCTCCGCGCTCGCCACGCCGGTGTCCGCGTCGCGCGTGCACGACGAACTGCCCCGGCCGAACTCGAGGAAGCCGCGCTCGACGTGCGAAGCGCTGTCCGCCACCTGGACGTCCTGGGTGTCGCACGCGGCGAGCGGCTCCACCTGGACCGGGTCACCGCCGTACGTCGCCTCCACCGAACCGATCGTCCCCGACGCGAGCGCCTCCTCGGGCAGCGCCTGCGCCGGGCTCACCCCGGCCAGCACGAGGCCGGCCAGCGCCAGCCCGGCGACGCCGGTGCGCCTGACATGTCTCATGGTCATGTTCACGAGAACACCTCCCCTCCGCACCCCGCGCCAGCGCCCGAACCCACTGCCACCCGGTCGAGGACGAGGGACAACCCGTCCGAGCGACGGTGGGTGCGGCACGGGATTGACGGTGGGCAGAGGTACCGTTCGCCTGTGCCCCCTTCCACCACCGAGCTCCCGAGCGTGTCCGAGTTGCTGACGGCCGCCGTGAGCGCGGTGGGCGGCACCGAACGCCCTGGTCAGGTGGCGATGGCGGAGGCCGTGGCCAAGGCCATCCGCACCGGCGACCACCTCGCCGTGCAGGCCGGCACGGGCACCGGCAAGTCCCTCGCCTACCTCGTCCCGGCGCTGCGCCACGCGGTCGAGCGCGAGGCCACGGTCGTCGTCTCGACGGCCACCATCGCGCTGCAGCGCCAGCTCGTCGACCGCGACCTGCCCCGGCTGGAGAAGGCGCTCGAGAAGCCACTCGGCCGCAAGCCGACCTTCGCCATCCTCAAGGGCCGGCGCAACTACCTCTGCCTCAACAAGCTCGACTCCGGCATGCAGGACGAGCCCGACGACGCCGCCCTGTTCGACCCGTTCGCGATCTCCGCGCTCGGCCGCGAGATCACCCGGCTCCGCGAGTGGGTGTCCGACACCGAGACCGGCGACCGCGACGAGCTCGTCCCCGGCGTCACCGAGCACGCCTGGCGCCAGGTGTCCGTGTCGAGCCGCGAGTGCCTCGGCGTCAACCGCTGCCCCATCGGCACCGACTGCTTCGCCGAGAAGGCCCGCGCCGAGGCCGGCCGGGCCGACCTCATCATCACCAACCACGCCCTGCTCGCCATCGACGCGCTGCAGGGCTTCCAGGTACTTCCCGAACACGACCTGGTGATCGTCGACGAGGCGCACGACCTCGTCGACCGGGTCACCTCCGCCGCCACCGCCGAGCTGACCAGCGCGGCGGTCGCCGCGGCCGCGCGCCGGGCCGGCCGGGTCTGCGACCAGGAGCTCGCCGACCGGCTGCTCGAGGCGGGCGACGGTTTCACGCTCATCCTCGAGGACCTGCCGGCCGGCCGCCTGGACGCGCTGCCCACGCCGCTCGCCGGCGCGCTCGCGGTCATCCGCGACGCCGCGTACGCGTGCCTGTCCGGCCTCGGCCCCGACCAGCGCACCGGTGACGTCGACGTGGCCACCGCCCGCAAGCTCGCCCAGTCCCAGCTCGACGAGGTGCACGACACCGCCGTGCGGCTGCTGCGCGCGTTCGAGACCGACGAGGCGCACAAGCGCGACGTCGTCTGGCGCACCGGTGACACCGGCTCCGGCCCGCCGCGCCCGCCGGCGCTGCGCGCGGCACCGCTCGCGGTGGCGGCGCTGCTGCGGGAGCGGCTGTTCGGCCAGCACACCACGATCCTCACCTCGGCCACGCTCACGCTCGGCGGCACGTTCGACTCGATGGCCCGCTCCTGGGGCCTGCCGGCCGAGCAGGAGGGCGCGAGCGCGAAGACCGAGGGCGCGGCCACCGACAAGTCGATCGAGGGTCCGAAGTGGACCGGCTTGGACGTCGGCTCGCCGTTCGACCACGCCCGCAGCGGCATCCTCTACGTCGCGAGGCACCTGCCGCCGCCCGGCCGCGACGGGCTGCCACCGTCCTATCTGGATGAGCTGGTCGAGCTGATGGAGGCGGCCGGCGGGCGCACGCTCGGGCTGTTCTCCTCGATGCGCGCGGCCAAGCAGGCCACCGAGGCGCTGCGCAAGCGCACCGACCTGCCGATCCTGTGCCAGGGCGAGGACTCCACCGCGCTCCTCGTCCGCAAGTTCGCCGAGGACCCGGCGACCTGCCTGTTCGGCACGCTGTCGCTCTGGCAGGGCGTCGACGTGCCCGGCCCGTCGCTGCAGCTCGTGGTCGTCGACCGGATCCCGTTCCCGCGGCCGGACGACCCGCTCGCGTCCGCCCGCCAGCGCGCCGTGGAGGCACGCGGCGGCAACGGTTTCCTGTCGGTCGCCGCCACCCACGCGGCCCTGCTGCTCGCCCAGGGCACCGGCCGGCTGCTGCGCTCGACGCAGGACCGCGGCGTCGTGGCGATCCTCGACCCCCGGCTCGCGACCGCGCGCTACGGCGGGTTCCTGCGCGCGTCCCTACCCGGCTACTGGGCCACGTCGGACGCGGAGGTCGTCCGGGCGGCCCTGCGCAGGCTCGATGCGGCGAGCTGATCAAATAGGCACCACCATCTGCTCCAGGGAGATTCGCTTTGTCCCACAACTCCGGTATCACCGTCGACGACGACGGCGTCCGCCGGTTGCTGGCCGACGGCACCGAGGAATCGGTGACCTGGGCCAACCTCGCCGAGGTCGCGATCCGGACGACGCCGGAGGGGCCGTGGAAGGAGGACGTGTTCTTCCTTCTGGTGCGCGAGGGCGGCGGTGGCTGTGCCGTGCCCGCGGGCGACCCGTCGGCAGATGACCTGATGACCCGCCTGCAGTCCATGCCCGGGTTCGACAACGAGGCGTTCATCGAGGCCATGACCACCATGGAGGACGGTCTCTTCGTCGTCTGGCAACGCAATACGTGACCGCCTGCCGCACCGGCGCGGCCGCCGCTCCACGCGCCCACGGCGAACGGAGCGAGGGCACCACGAGCTCCGGCAGGTGCTACGGCCCCGGCCAGGAGGTCAACGCCGGGCCGCTCTACACGCTGCCGTTCGCGTCCGTGCTCTCCTGTCGATCGCGGTGCGCGCGGGTGAACACGCCGGCCTGTGGTGTCGGTCCGGCTACCACACGCGGTTGAGGACAGCGGAACCCGTTGCCGCGCAAGACGATCGTCACCCGTGCGGCGTGCTGTCTGTCGTAGGTGGAGGGTGTTCAGGATCAACGGGTGACGAAAGAACTGCACACCCTTGGCAGGAACATCTTGTCAGGAACGTCTGTGTGCACGATCTGGTGAAACCGCTGCAGCACAACGGAAAGCGTCATACCTCGCCGGTAGACTGAACATATGTTCGTTCCAGTCGTCGACGTGCCGCCCGGTCCTCCCGGCGAGGCGGTTCCCCTGGCGATGTCGGTGGGTATGAGACGGGTCGCGTGGCAGGCCGATGGCCACGCGCTGGAGCACCTCGCCCGGTATGCCGCGCACGCCGACGAGCGGTTCGCCGCACTCGAGGTCGCGGCCTTGTTCCACACGTCGGTGCGAGCCGCCCAGCAGCGACTGGACCTGGCGCGCACCCTCGCGACCCGGCTCCCACGAACACTTGCCGCGATGAAGGCCGGGCGGCTGGACGACTACCGGGCCCGGCGGATCGCCGATGCGGTGGCGCCGCTGCCGGACGAGGACGCGGCGACCGTGGAGAACCAGGTTCTCCCGCAGATCGACGACCTGGCTCCGGCCCAGCTGAGCCGGGTGCTGGCCGCGGTGATCCGGCGGTTGGACGCCACCGCACTCCAGCGGCGGCACGAGAAACGACTCGCCGGGAGACGCATCGACGCATACCCGACCGACGCGGGGTGCGCGGCGCTGACGATCCACGGCGCGGCCGAGCGGGTTCAGATCGCCGACCTGCGTATCGACGCCATCGCCCGGCGGCTGAAAGAGTCGGATGCGGCGGACGGGCGCACCCTCGACCAACTCCGCGCGGACGTGGCGCTGGACCTGCTCGCGGGAAAGACCTACGAGCACGCCAAGGTCACCGTTCTGCTGACCATTCCCGCCACCACCGCGCTTGGCGTGGACTGCGAACCCGCCCGCCTCGCCGGGTTCGGTGACGTTCCGGCGAGGCGCGCACTCGAGCTCGCGAGCCAGACGGACGCCACGTGGCAACGCATCCTCACCGAACCGGCGTCGGGCCGTGTGCTCGACGTCGGCCGCCGCCGCTACGCACCTCCGGCTGCTCTACGCGACCACGTGCGTGCTGACATGCCAACCTGCACCGGCCCCGGCTGCGCACGACCGGCACAACGCTGCGACCTCGACCATCGCGATCCGTACCCGGCCGGGCCAACCGACCGGGAAAACCTGCACCCAGCCTGCCGGCCGCATCATCGCGCCAAGTCGTTCGGCGGCTGGCGCGTCGAACGGCACGGCGAACTCGACGGTGAAAGACGCGGTGAAAGACGCGGTGAAAGACGCGGTGACGTCCTGACGTGGATCTCGCCGGCCGGCTACCGCTACCGACACCAGCCGGAGCCCGTCGCCGACCCAGAACCGCCGCCGTTCTGACGTCGCCACGTCCGTCCCCCAGGCCCATTCGCCCATTCGACCGACGGGATGGGAATTCCAACCGAGCGGTTTCATGAGGACAGTTGATCGCGTGGAAGGCACCAAGCACATCAGTCCCGTCGTGCTGCGGCGGGAGATCGGCCGCCGCCTGCGACTGGCCCGCAACGAGGCGAACCTCAACATCCTCGATGCGGCGAAGCGCCTGGAGATCGCGGGCAGTTCGCTGAGCCGCTTCGAGAACGGCACCGGCCCGGTCACCGTGCACCTGGTGCGCTCGATGATGGACGTCTACGACCAGCGCCTCGACGACGTGCTCGACCTCATCCGCCAGGCGCGGA
>NZ_DATBKY010000277.1:0-1779 GCF_036555685.1 Actinophytocola sp.
GAGCTTGGTAGCGCCGACGCCATTGACCTGCCTCAGCTCGTCCAGCGTCGACGGCGGCGAGGCCGCGATGAGCCGCAGGGTCGAATCGTGGAAGATCACGTACGGCGGCATGCCGAGTTCCTTGGCGACCGATGTCCGCCACGCGCGCAGCCGCTCGAACACCGGCTCTGCCTCGGGTGGCAGCTCCGCGGCGGCCGCACCAGCACCAGCACCGGAACCGGCACCGGAACCGCCCGCCGCCCGCCTGCTCCGCGGCAGGGCCGGGACCTTCGGCGGATCCCGGCGGAACGCGACCGGCCGCTCGCCGCGCATCACCTCACCGCTCAGGTCGGTCAGCCCCAGCGTGCCGTGATCACCCTTGACCGCGAGCAGCCCGGAAGCCAGCAGCTGCCGGACCACGCCCCGCCACTCACCCTCGGTCAGCTCACCGCCGATGCCGAACGTGCTCAGCGAATCATGCCCGTAGGACAGCACCCGCGGCGTCTTGCGACCCAGCAGGATATCGATGGGCTGCCCGGCCCCGAACGCGGGACCGCCGAGACGTCTTACCCGCTCAACGGTGGAGAGCAGCTTCTGCGCCGCCACCGTGCCGTCCCAGACCGAAGGGGGGGACAGGCAGGTGTCGCAGTTGCCGCACGGGCCCGTCCCGGTCTCGCCGAAGTACGCCAGCATCTGCTGCCGCCGGCAGCCGGCCGTTTCGCACAGCGCGAGCATCGCGTCCAGGTGCGCCACCAGCCGGCGGCGGTGCGCGAGGTCGCCCTCTGAGTCGTCGATCATCCGGCGCTGCTGCACCACGTCGGCTAGCCCGTAGGCGAGCCAGGCGGTGGCCGGCAGCCCGTCCCGGCCGGCCCGCCCGGTCTCCTGGTAGTACCCCTCGACCGAACGGGGCAGGTCCAAGTGCGCCACGAAGCGGACGTCCGGCTTGTCGATGCCCATCCCGAACGCGATCGTGGCCACCATGATCAGCCCGTCCTCGCGCAGGAACCTCGACTGGTTCACCGAACGGGTCTGCGCGTCGAGCCCGGCGTGGTACGGCATCGCCACCAGCCCTTCGCCGCACAGGAAGTCCGCCGTCTTCTCCACCGACGCCCGGGACAGGCAGTAGACGATGCCGGCCTCGCCCGCATGCTCGGTCCGCAGCAGCCGGAGCAGCTGGCGGCGCGGCTCGTTCTTCGGCTCGATCCGGTACTGGATGTTGGGCCGGTCGAAGCTCGCCACGAACTGACGCGCGCCGCTCAGCGACAACCGAGCGACGATCTCCGCGCGGGTGTGCTCGGTCGCGGTGGCCGTCACCGCGATCCGCGGCACCGCGGGCCACCACTCGTGCAGCACGGATAGGCCCAGGTAGTCGGGCCGGAAGTCGTGCCCCCACTGCGCCACGCAGTGCGCCTCGTCGATGGCGAACAGCGAGATCGTGCCGCGGTCGAGCAGCCGCAGCGCCGATTCGGTGCGGAGCCGCTCCGGCGCCAGGTAGAGCAGGTCCAGCTTGCCGTCCATGAACGCGTACTCGACGCCGCGCCGCGAATCGGGATCCTGGGTCGAGTTGAGGAAGCCCGCCTTCACGCCGAGCACGTTCAGCGCGTCCACCTGATCCTGCATAAGGGCGATCAGCGGCGAGATGACCACGCCGGTGCCCTCGCGCACCTGCGCGGGGATCTGATAGCACAGCGACTTGCCGCTGCCGGTCGGCATGAGCGCGACCGCGTCGCCGCCGGCGCAGACGTGCTCGATAATCTCCTGCTGCTGGCCGCGGAACGAGTCGTAGCCGTATACGCGGCG
>NZ_DATBKY010000278.1:0-16391 GCF_036555685.1 Actinophytocola sp.
CGAGGTTCTGCGTCGTGCCCGTGGCCACCGCCGCGACCGTCGCCGTCGTGGCCGGCGCGATGATCATCCCCTTGGTCCGGTAGGAACCGGACGACGGCCCCGCCGCCATGTCGCCGGCCGACCAGTACCGCACCGCCGACACGTCGCGGCCAAGCCAGGCGGAGAGGTCCTGCGCCCAGTGCTTGTCCCGGATCGACTGGCCGGTCTCGTCGATCAGGGTCAGCCGCGCGGCCTGGCTCACCATCAGGTCCACGTCCTCGCCCGCGTCGAGCAGGCCGCGCAGGATCGCCGCCGCGTACGGCGTGCCGCTCGCGCCGGTGATGCCGACGAGCCAGGGGCGCCTAGTCATGTGGGGGCCGCCGTCCGCCGGTCCGCGCCGTGATCCGCTCGGCGCACGCGCTCACCTGCGCGCCGATCCGCGCCGCGTTGTCCTCGTGCAGCTCGGTGAAGAACGCCAGCGAGCACACCACCCGCACCACCTGCCCACGCTTGTCGAAGACCGGAGCGGCCACGCCGCTCTGTGCCATGTCGTACTGCTGGATGCTGGTCGAGTAGCCGCGGGTCCGGGTCGCGGCGAGCGCCTCGTGCAGGTCCACCCGGTCCACAATGGTGTGCGGGGTGAACTGCTTGAGCCCCAACCGGTCCACGAGGTCGTCGACGTCCCGGGACGGCGCCCACGCGTGGAAGGCCTGCATGAGCGCGGGCGCGGAGAACGGGAAGCCCTCCCCCACGCCGACCGTGACCCGCACGCCGAGCTGCCGCTCGGCCTTCACGGTCACGACGTAGCCGCCGGCCCCGTCCGGCTCGGCCACGAACACCACGAACCCCAGCCGCCGCGCCAGCTCGTCGATCTCCTGCTGCGCCACGGCGTTCGCCATCGCGTCGGTCACGCCGGTGAGCGTGAGCAGCTTCGGGCCGAGCATCCAGCCGGACCGGTCCCCGTTCGACGTCACCCACCCGGCCCGCTGCAGCGTGGCCAGGATGTTGTAACAGGTGCTCCGGTTCAGCCCGAGCTCACCGATCAGGTCCTTCGGCGCCACCGGCCGCGGCCACTCCGCCGCCAGCCGCTCCAGGATCCGCACCGCCGATGACACCGCGGGCACGTCGCTCGCCACTGCTGTTCCCCCTGTCCGCTCAGCTCGCCCGGGTCACGGCGCGAGCACCTCCGCCCATTTCGTCAGCACCGACTCTAAGTAGTCGGGGTCACCCGTGGACACCTTCGGAAACACCTCGCGCCGCTCGAACGGCCGGCACGCGTCGACGACCGCGCGGCTGTTGTACGGCGGCGCGCCCTCGACCAGCATCGGGTCGAGCTTGCTGCCCCAGGTGCCCGGGACGATGTCGATGTCGCGCGCGGGGTCACAGCGCGTGCACATCGCCCAGACCACCTCGTCCAGGTTGGCCACGTCGACGTCGTCGTCGACGACCACGACGTAGCGGTTCATGTACGCCGCGGCCGGCAGCTGCGCGGCGAGGTGGCCGACCTGCCGCGCGTGCCCGGCGTAGCGGTGCTCGATCGACACCGCGATGAACAGGCGGCCGCCGCCGGCCTCGTGCGCCCACGCGCCGCGCACCCCGGGCACGCCGGAGCCGACGAGTGCATCCTCGATCATCGCGGACTTCATCACCGTGCGCATGTAGGAGTAGTCGTGCGGCGGCTTGCCGGGTGGCGCGCCGAGCAGGATCGGGTCGTCGCGGTGGTACATCCGCGCGATCTCCAGCGCGGGCGCGGGGCGGCGCTTGCCGGAGTAGTAGCCGGTCCACTCGCCGAACGGGCCCTCGTCGCGCATCAGGTCCGGGCGCAGCCACCCCTCGATCGCGACCTCGCTGCCGGCCGGGATCGGCAGGCCGGTGTGCTCGCCGAGCAGGACCGGCAGCCGCTCGCCGAGGATCGCGCCGGCGTACTCCAGCTCGGAGATCCCGGTCGGCACCTCGGTGCCCCCGGTGACGAGCAGCACCGGGTGGTGGCCGAACGACACCGCGACCGGCGCCCTGCCGTGCCGGTCGAACCAGCGCTGGATGTGCTGGGCGCCGTGCTTGCCGGGCACGGCGTTGATCGTGGCCGAGCGGCCCTCGTCGACGACCTCCATCCGGTAGCAGCCGCCGTTGACGTCCTTCGTCTCCGGGTCGGTCGTGATCACGAGGCAGCCGGTGCCGATGTAGCGGCCGCCGTCGCCCGCGTGCCAGCGCGGCACCGGGAGCGAGAGCAGGTCGACGTCCGCCCCCTCGACGACGTTCTCGAGCAGCGGCGACTCGGCGACGGTCTCGGTCGGATAGTCGCGCGCGGTGGCCGCCCACGTCGACGGCTTGCCGCGCAGCGCGGCCACGACCCCGGCGTCGTCGAGATCGTCCCCGAGGCCGAGCGTGAGACCGAGCCGGCGGGCGGAACCCGTGCTGCCGGTGAGCACCCGGCCGCTCGGGTACCCGGCGATGTCGTCGAAGAGCATCGCCTTCGGGTTGGGCCGCTGATAGCTCAGCTCCGCGATCGCGCCGAGCTCGGTGTCCCAGTGCGCGCCGCGCACGTGGCGCAGCTCGCCGAAGCCCTCGACGCGTTCGAGCCACGTGCGCAGGTCGGTCATCGGTCCTCCCCGAGCAGGTGCGCGGCGACCAGGTCGAGTGCCCCCGGCGACTCGAACAGGCTGAGGTGCCGGGCGCCGGCGAACACCCGCAGCTCGGCGCCCGGGATGCCGTCGGCCAGTGCCTCGGCCATCGCCGGCGGGGTGGCGTAGTCGTGCTCGCCGACCACGACCAGCGTGTCCGCCGCGATCGCGGGCAGCAGCGCGGTGCCGTCGAACGCGCCGAGCGCGCGGCAGGCGGCCGCGTGCGCGCGCGAGTCGGTGGCGAGGAACAGGTCCGCGACCCGCTTGGCCTCGGCGGGCTCGCGCTCGAGGAAGTCCGGGGAGAACCAGCGGTCCAGCTGGAGCTCCAGCTGCTTGTCCCGTGGCTTGGCGACCGCATTCTCCGCGCGCTGCGCCCACGCCTGCGCCTTGTCCGGGCCGTAGTCGGCGGTCGTGTCGGCGAGCACGAGGCGGTTCACGAGCTCCGGGCGCCGGCCGGCCAGCGCCACCGCGACGCAGCCGCCCATCGACATGCCGGCCACCGCGTACGGGCCGTCGCCGAGCTCGTCGAGCAGCGCGGCGGCGTCGTCGGCCAGGTCCTCGACCGTGAACGGCGACCCGTCCCATGTGGACTCACCGTGGCCGCGGGCGTCCATCGCGACGACCCGGGCGCGCGGCTCGAGCTTCCCGGTCAGCGGCCGCCACAGCTCGCCGGACATCGCGAGCGAGTGGAGCAACAGGATGGTGGCTGTGTTCATCGTTCGCTCCGCTCCTGCGCTACTCGCCGTTCGTTCCTCACGGCTGCGCTGCTCGTCAGTCCAGACGGCGAACGCTTCGTCGCTCCCGCTCACCGGATCGCCCTCCTCTCCGCGGCCGCGGCGACCGCACGGTGGATCTCCGGGTACGTGCCGCAGCGGCAGATGTTGCCCTCGAGATGGTCGGTGATCTCCTGGCCGGTCGGGTGCGGGTTCTCGCTCAGCAGCTCGCGCGACATCAGCAGGAAGCCCGGGATGCAGTAGCCGCACTGCGCGGCGTTGCAGTCCACGAAGGACGACACGACGTCGTCGTTCTCGTCCAGCCCCTCGGCGGTGGTGAGCTCCGCGCCGTCGTAGCGGACCGCGAGCGCGAGGCAGCTGGACACGCTCGTCCCGCCGGCCAGCACGGTGCACGCACCGCACGCGCCGACGCCGCAGCCCTCGCGGACGCTCGTCGTGCCGGCCGTGTCGCGCAGCACGTCGAGCAGCAGCGTCTCGTCCTCGACGTCCACGAAGTGCCTGACGCCGTTGACGGTCAGGGTGATCCGGTTCATGCGTTCCCCTCGAGTGCGGTGACGATCGACTCGGGTGTCAGTGGCAGCCGCGTGATGCGGACGCCGATCGCGTCGCGGACCGCGTTCGCGACGGCCGGGGCCACGCCGAGGATCCCGGTCTCCCCCACGCCCTTCGCGCCGAACGGGCCGTCGTCGTGCGGGCTCTCCACGATGATCGGGGTGAGCCGGCCGGGCAGGTCGCGGACCGACGGCAGCTGGTAGTCCAGCAGCGTGCCGTTGATCAGCTGGCCCTGGTCGAGCACGAGCTGGTCGAACAGCGCGTGCCCGATGCCCATGATCGCCGCGCCGGTCAGCTGCTGCTCCACCAGCCGCGGGTTGATCGCCTTGCCGACGTCGCCGGCGACCGCGAGGTGCTCGATGCGCACCCGGCCGGTGGCGGTGTCGACCGCGAGCTCGACGCCGACCGCGCCGGCGAACCAGTGCTCGGTCACCTTCGCCGAGCGGCCGGTCTCCTTGTCGTAGGGCACCCACTTCGACGTGTAGTTCGCCTCGGTGGTCAGCGTCGCGCCGCGCGCGCCGAAGTGCCCGAGGATCAGCTCCGTGACCGGCACCACCTGCCCGCCGCCGCGCAGCCCCGCCTCGGTGAGCTCCACATCGGACGCCGGGACGCCGAAGCGATCGGCGGCGAGGCCGATCAGCTTGTCCCGCATGGCCTCCGCGACCCGGCGCACGGCGTTGCCCGTGTGGTAGGTCGACCGGCTGCCCGCGGTGATCGTGTCGTACGGCGTGGCGTCGGTGTCCGCGCGGACCACGTGGATGCGGGTGGAGTCCATCCGCAGCACGTCCGCGGCGACCTGCGCCATGATCGTGTCGCTGCCCTGTCCCATGTCGATGGTCGAGATCAGCAGCGTCGCCGACGCGTCCTGGTTGAACTGCAGCACGGCGTTGGCGATCGTCGGGGTCAGCACGGCCTTCACGCCGACCGCGACGCCACGGCCGCGGCGGATCCGGCCGGTGCCCCGGTCGAGCGGGGAGAACCAGTCGATCGCGTTCGCGACCGCGTCGAGGCAGCCGACGAAGTCCGCGCTGTGCATGCGGGTGCCCATCGGCGCCTCGTCGCCCTCGCGCAGCAGGTGCCGCCGGCGGAACGCGTACGGGTCCTCGCCGAGCTCGTGCGCGAGCTCGTCGATCAGCGACTCGTGCGACCACGTCACCTGCGGCACGCCGAACCCGCGGAACGGGCCGGCGGAGGGCTTGTTCGTGTAGACGCAGCGGGACAGCACCGAGGCGTTCGCGATCCGGTACGGGCCGGGCGCGACCATGCCGGACTTGCCGGTGATGCGCGGGCCGACGTCGGCGTACGCGCCGGTGTCGTAGCGGACGTCGGCGATCGCGGAGACGAGGTTGCCCTCGCCGTCCGCGGTCAGGCTGGACGTGACGGCCGCGCCGTGGCGCGTGGTCAGCAGGAACGCCTCCTCGCGGGAGGCCACGATCCGCACCTTGCGCCCGGTGGTCCAGGCGAGCGCGGCGGCGAGCGGCTCGAGCCGGTCGTACATCTTCGCGCCGAAGCTGCCGCCGAGCGGGCGGGTCGTCACCCGCACCCGGGACAGCGGCAGGCCGAGCAGGTCGGAGATCGTCTGCCGCACGTACGACGGGGTCTGCGTGGTGGTCAGCATCTCCAGCCGGCCCGCGTCGACCCACGCGATCGTGCACGGCAGCTCGATCGGCACGTGGTGGGTCGGCGGCGCCCAGAACTCGCCGGTGACCGTGTGCGCGCCCGCGTCCCGCGCGGCCTGCGCGTCGCCGTGGCGCAGCCGGTAGGTGTAGTTGACGTTGGTGTCCCGCACGCCGTGCAGGTGCCGCAGGTCGCCGAACACCGCGGAGGGCTTCAGCTCCTCGTGCACGAACGCGGTACCGGTGAGCGCGTCGGCCAGGTCGTAGACCGGCGGCAGCTCCTCGTAGTCGACGTAGACCGCGTCGGCGGCGGCCCGCGCGGTCGCGAGGTCGGCGGCGAGCACGGCGGCCACCGGCTCGCCGACGTAACGCACCTTCTCGTACGCGAGCGCGGGCTGGTCGGCGAACGCGGGGCCGGTGAACAGCCGGTCGCCGAGCTGCTTGTGCAGCTCGGCCCCGGTGACCACGGCGTACACGCCGGGCATCGCGAGCGCGTCGGCGGTGTGCACCGCCCCGATCCTGGCGTGCGGCTGGGTGCTGCGGTGCACGGCGACGTGCGCGCCCGCCCCGACCGGCTGGTCGCCGACGTGCGAGACGAGCCCGCGCACCCGGCCGGCCGTGTCGAACCGGGCCCGCCGGCCACCGACCCAGCCTTCCCGCAGCTCAGCCATTCCGGTGCTCCTTCCACGCCGCCCGGACCGCGTCCTCGATCGTCACCCGGGCGAGCGCGCGCTTGTAGGCCACGCCGCCGCGCACGTCCGGGATCGGGTCCAGGGCCGGCTCGGCGGCCTCGAGCGCGGCGTCCACGGCCTGCTGGTCGTCCAGGCCGCGGGCGTCGAACGTCACGTGCCGCGGGGTCGGGGCGACCGCGCCGAGTCCGATGTGGACCTCGTGCCCGGTGACCAGGACCGCGGCCGACGCGCACGGCCAGTCGTTCTCGCCCAGGCTCGAGTTCTTCTCGAACCGGTGGCCCGAGCCGGCCGGCTGCGCGGGGATGCGGATCGCGGACACGAGCTCGTCGGGCTCGAGGGCCGTCTGCTGGAAGCCGGTGAAGAACTCGCGGACCGGGATCTCCCGGGTGCCGCGCACCGACGTGGCCTCGACCGTCGCGCCGAGCACCAGCAGCGCGGTCGGCGGGTCGAGCCGGTAGTCGCCGTGCGCGATGTTGCCGCCGACGCTCGCGGTGTTGCGCACGCGCGGGTTGGCGACGTGGTGGTAGGCCGCGGCGGCCAGCGGCACGGTCGCGCGGACCCGCTCGTCGGTCTCCATCCGGCGCAGGCTCACCATCGGGCCGACGCGCACGCCCTGCGGGCCGGCTTCGATGTCGCGCAGCCCCGGCACGAGTGCCAGGTCGACGAAGTTGTCGGCGTGGAGGATGCCCTGCTTGACGAGGATCTGGATCGCCGTGCCGCCACCGTAGACCATGGCGTTGTCCAAGATGGACAGCAGGTCGACGGCCTCGGCCAGCGTGGTGGGGCGGTGCAGGAACGGCATCAACGCCCCCGCCGGAACACGGCGACGAGCAGCGAGACGAGCGAGACCGCGGTGGCCACGACCGCGAGCCGCTGCGTCGCGACCGCGAGCTCGACGACCGGGTCGCGCTGCCCGGCTGCCGGCGCGGTGGCCGCCGGGCGGGCGCCGGCCAGGCGGCGCAGGGTGCCGCCGCCCGCGGGTTTCGCGGCCGAGTCCATCGCCTCGACCCTGTCCAGCGGCGCGCCGCACGCCGCCGCGAGCGCCTTCGCGAACTCCAGCTCCACCTCGCGGCTGCGCCGCCGGATGATCGGCTCGCCCAGCCGCCCGAGCTTGCCCCACAGGGCCATGTCCATCTCGTAGCCGACGACCGAGCTGTCGCCCGAGCTGTCGCCCTCCCCGTCCGGCCGCACGGTCAGGCGTGCGTCGATCTTGATCGAGCTGCCGAGCCTGCGGTCCTCGCCGGAGAGCACCGCGGCGACCGCCTTGCCGTCGGGCTGGTCGGTGACCGAGGAGATGACGGCGGCGAAGCCGGCGGAGAAGCGGACGTGGGCGATCTCGTTGACGAGCGTGCCGCGGTAGGTCTGCTCGTCCTCGCGGACCAGCCGCTCGCAGCCCGGGATGCAGCCGCGCATGGTCTCCGGATCGAAGAAGAGCGGGAAGACCTTCTCGGGCGCAGCCGGAACGGAGAACTCGGACGCAAGTTTCATTTAGACCGCCATGGGAGACGAACAGTCCTGTCACCGAGACAGTAGGAGTGCCATCACCGAGTGTCAAGCAGGGCTAAGTCGATTCCGGACCAAACTTGACTCGCCTGTTTGCTCCTCCTAGCATCCGCTCCACAGGACAACGAGTGTCGTATAGAGGACCAGGGAGCTTCCCTATGGCCATCCCCCGCCTCCTGACCACCGCAATCGCCGGTGTACTCGTGCTCACCGCCGCCGGCTGCGCCGGCGGGCCCGGTAGCGCCTCCGGCGCCAACAGCGACCCACGAACACTGCGCATCGCGCACAACTCCAACGCGGCCGCCCTGCCCGTGCAGGTGGCGATGGCGGAAGGCCTGTTCGAAAAGCACAACCTCAAGGTGGAGTTCACCAAGGTCGAGAACATCGGCACGCTGCCGGGCACGCTCGGCCGCTCGTTCGACATCGCGCTGTCGGTGCCGACGACCGTGATCGCCGCCGCCCAGCAGGGCATCCCGGTCACCGAGGTGTCCGGCGCGACGATCGACGTGGCGGACAACCCGACCGGCTTCCTCATCGGCTCGAAGAAGTCCGGCGTGACGAGCGTCGGCGACCTCGCCGGCAAGACGCTCGGCGTGCTGACCGAGACCGGCACCACGCACACGGCCACCAAGGCGTGGCTGAAGAAGGAGGGCGTGGACCCGGCGAGCGTCAAGATCGTCCAGGTGGACGGGCCGGCCCAGGCCGACCAGCTCGCGGCCGGGCGGGTCGACGCGGTCGAGACCGTGATGCCGTTCGCCACCAACGTCCTGAAGAACCCCGAGGCGCAGGCGGTCGACCTCGGCGACCCGTACCTGAAGCTCGCGCCCGAGCTGTCGGCCATCCTGTGGATCGCCAAGCAGGACTTCGCCGCGAAGAACCCCGAGGTCCTCAAGGACTTCCGGGCCGCGCTCGACGACGCCCGGCAGTTCATCGCGAAGGACGACCAGAAGGCCCGCGCGGTGCTCAAGCAGTACACCGGCCTGCCGGACACCGCGATCAAGGCGGCCAAGCTGCCGAGCTACACCACCGAGGTCCGCGCGCAGGACCTGAAGATCTGGCTGGCTGCCATGAAGGACGCCGACGGCTTCAAGGGTGACGTCGACCTGGACGCGCTCGTCGCGTCGCAGAGCTGAGGCCGGCCATGGCGGTGTGGGACGAGTTCGTGCCGGCCGGCGAGCTGGACCGGTTGCGGGCCAACGGCTTCGGCGGCGAGGTCGAGCTGGGTGAGCGGCCGTGCCTGCTCGTGATCGACGTGACCCTGTCGTTCCTCGACGACACGCGCTACCCGACCGGCTGCGGGCAGCCGGGCTGGGACCGGCTGCCGGCCGTCGTGTCGCTGCTGGACACCGCCCGGGAGCTCGGCATCCCGCGGGTGCTCACCTGCGGGTCCGCGCCGGACTCGGTGTTCGTCGGCGGCGCGGTGAAGCTCTCCGGCGACCCAGACGTGGCCCGGCTCGTGCACGAGGCCCCGTTCCCGCCGCAGCTCACCCCGCGGCCGGACGAGTACGTGCTCGGCAAGGCGAAGGCGAGCGCGTTCTTCGGCACGCCGCTGCTCGCCTACCTCACCAAGCACCGGATCGACACGCTCGTCGTGGCCGGCACGACCACGTCCGGCTGCGTGCGGGCGACGGTCGTGGACGCCGCGTCCTACGGCTTCCGGGTGCTCGTCGCCGAGGACGCCTGCTTCGACCGGTCCGCGTTCGCGCACGCCGCCAACCTGTTCGACATCCACCTCAAGTACGGGTCCGTCGTGGACAGTGCGGTACTGCGGGACCGCCTGCGCAACAACCAACTGATAGGACAGCCATGACACCCCTCGTGTCAACGCCAGGTGCCGGCCAACCGCACCCAAGGGGAACGGAGCGCAATTCCGGGGAGGCGCAGCAGCCATGATCCTCTGCGAGGACCTCTCGGTCACCCTGCCCGGCGCGGACGGGCCGGTGGACGTCCTGCGCGATGTGCGGCTGTCGGTCGAGAAGGCCGAGTTCGTGTCCGTGCTCGGCACGTCCGGCTCCGGCAAGACCACGCTGCTGCGTGCGCTCGGCGGCCTGCTGCCCGCCACGTCCGGCACGGTCCGCTGCGACGACGCGGTCGTCAGCGGCCCGCCGGAGGGCGTGGTCACCGTGTTCCAGGACTACGCGCACTCGCTGCTGCCGTGGCGGACCGTCCGGCGCAACGTGGCGCTCGGCGTCGAGTCGACGCTGCCGAAGGCCGAACGCGACGAACGGGTCGACGAGGCACTCGCCATGGTCGGCCTGTCCGACCGGGCGAGCGAGTACCCGTGGCGGCTGTCGGGCGGCATGCAGCAGCGCGTGCAGATCGCCCGCGCGCTCGCCATTCGGCCGCGGGTGCTGCTGATGGACGAGCCGTTCGGCGCGCTGGACGCGATGACCAAGGCCTCGCTGCAGGACCAGCTCCAGCAGGTGCAGGAGCTGACCGGCACCACGATCGTGTTCGTGACGCACGACGTCGAGGAGGCGGTGTACCTGTCCGACCGGGTGGTCGTGCTGCGGGGCAGCCCGGCGAGCATCGGGCTGTCGCTGGCGGTCCCGCTGCCGCGGCCGCGCAACCAGATCACCACCAAGGAGCGCGCGGACTACCTGGAGCTGCGGCACGAGGTGTACGAGGCGCTCGGGCACCGGGTGCCGGTCGCGGAGCGCAGCCATGGCTAGCCGGACGTCTCAGCGGGTGAACCTGCTCGGGGCGGCGGTGTTCGTGCTGGCGCTCGCGCTGTGGGAGCTGCTGGTGCGCACGGGGATCGTGTCGTTCTCCTACCTGCCACCACCGTCCGACGTGGCCGCCGGGCTCGGCGAGCTCGTGCGCAACGGCGAGCTGGCCGCCGCGCTCGGCCACACGCTGGCGGCCGCGCTCGCCGGGTGGGCCATCGCGGTGGTCCTCGGCGTCGCGGCCGGCTCCGTGCTGGGGCTCGTCCGTCCCGTGTGGACGTACTCGATGGCGAGCCTCGAGGCGCTGCGGGCGCTGCCGATCGTCGCGTTCGTGCCGGTGGCCGTGCTGCTGTACGGGTTCTCGGTACGCACGGAGGTCATGGTCGCCTGCTACGCGGCGCTGTGGCCGATCCTGCTGAACACGATCAGCGGGATGCGCACCGAGCAGCGGATGGTCGAGTCGGGCGCGGTGCTGCGGCTGTCCCGCGCGGCGGTGCTGTGGAAGATCCGGCTGCCCGCCGCCACGCCGTCCATCGTGGTCGGCACGCGGCTCGGGCTGTCGATCTCGCTGGTGCTGACGCTCGTCGCCGAGATGGTCGGCAACCCGGCCGGGCTGGGGTTCCTGCTCGTCGAGAAGGGGCAGGCGCTGCAACCGGGCCAGATGTTCGCCGCGGTGTTCGTCATCGGCGTCACCGGGATCGTCCTCAACGCACTGGTCATGGCCGCGGCCCGGCTCGCGTTCCGCGGCCAGATGGCATCGTCGGGGGAGGCATCGTGAGGGGCACCCCGGTCCGCGGCCTGCTGCCGCTGGTGGCGCTGCTGGTGATCTGGCAGCTCGCCGGCGACCCGGCCTCGCCGTACTTCCCGCCACCGTCCACCTGGGTCGACGGTGTGCGGCCGCTCGTGGAGAACGACAAGCTGCTCCCGGCGATCGGCCAGACCGCGCTGACGTTCCTCGTGGGACTGCTGATCGCGACGGTGCTGGGCTCGCTCGTCGGCACGCTGGTCGGGGCGAGCCGGCCGGTCGACCGGGCGCTGTCGCCGAGCCTGGAGTTCCTGCGGGCCCTGCCCGCGGCGTCGCTCGTACCGGTGGCCGCGCTGGTGCTCGGCTACACCGCGCAGATGAAGCTCGTCGTCGTGGTGCTGCCGGCGATGTGGCCGATCCTGCTGACCTGCCGCTCCGCGCGGCGCACGCTCTCCCCCGTGCTGCTGGACACCCCACGCACGCTCGGGCTGTCCCGTTGGGACCGGGCCACCAAGATCCTCACGCCGGCGCTGCTGCCCGCGGTGCTGCTCGGGGTGCGGGTCGCGGCGCCGCTGGCACTCATCATCACGCTGCTGGTGGAGATCGTCACCCGGGTGAACGGGCTGGGCGCGGTGCTCGGCGCCGCGCAGCAGAGCTTCCTGTCCGCGCAGGTCTACGGCCTGCTCACGATCGCGGGCGTGCTGGGGTTCGTGGTGAACTGGGTCGTCACGCGCGCGGAGACGGCGGTCAGCCGGCGCATGCGTGGCACGGCATAGGAGCTGGCATGACCGAGGTGCAGACACAGCAGGCGTGGTACCGGTCGCTGGACCGCAAGCAATGGCGCACGCTCGCGGCCGCGAACCTGGGCTGGCTGTTCGACGGCTTCGAGACCTACGCGCTGATCCTCACCGCCGGGGTGGCGCTCAAACAGCTGCACCCGGAGGCGGGCGCGCAGACGCCGTTCTACATCGGACTGACGATCGCGATGACGCTGCTGGGCTGGGGTGTGGGCGGCATCCTCGGCGGCATCGCGGCGGACTACCTCGGCCGGCGCAAGGTGCTCCTGCTCTCGATCACGCTGTACTCCTTGTTCACCGGGCTGTCGGCGGCCGCGTGGAACTGGGAGTCCTTCCTCGTGCTGCGGCTGCTGACCGGCGTCACGCTCGGGTCGGAGTGGGGCACCGGCACCTCGCTGGTCGCGGAGATGTGGCCGGCGCACGCGCGGGCCAAGGCGGCCGGGCTGATGCAGTGCGGGCTCGGGCTGGGCTTCTTCCTGGCGTCCGCGGCGTGGCACTTCATCGCACCGCTCGGGCCGGGCGCGTGGCGGTACATGTTCCTGCTCGGCGTGCTGCCGGCGCTGTTCGCGCTGTGGCTGCGCACCGGGGTGCCGGAGTCGGACCGGTGGACCCGCGTGGCGAAGCGGCGGTCCACGCTGCGGGGGCAGGCGTCGCTGACCGAGGAGGAGCGGTCGTACACCAGGTTCACGCTGCGCCAGATCCTGTCGGACCCCCGGATGCGGCGGCTGACGATCCTCGGCTCGATCATGTCGGCGGTGACCACGTGCGCGTGGTGGGGCATCTCCACGTGGGTGCCGGCGTACGTCGGGAGCATGGCCGCCAAGGACGGCCACAACGCGGAGAGCTACGCGTCCACGGCCGGCATGATCTACAACGTCGGGGCGATCGCCGGGTACATCTCGCTGGGCTTCGCGGCGGACCGGTTCGGCCGCAAGCCGACCGTTTTCACCTACTTCGCGGTGTCGTTGCTGCTGACCCCCGTGCTGTTCCTGTGGACGCACGACCTGACGCTGGTGCTGCTGCTGTGCGCGGTGAACGGGTTCTTCACGCTGGGCCAGTACACGTGGATGCCGGTGTGGCTGCCGGAGTTCTACCCGACCCACCTGCGCGCGACGGGTGCCGCGTTCGTGTTCAACGCGGCCCGGTTCATCGCGTTCCTCGGCCCGCTGCTCGCGGGGTCGATCATCGCCGCACTGGGCGGCTACGGCACGGCGGCGACGGTTGTCGGCCTGATCTACATTGTCGGGATGCTGGTGGTCCCGTTCTGCCCCGAGACGCGGGGCAGGCAACTCCCGGAGTAGCGCATGGATCCCGCGGTTCAGGCCCTGATCGACGCCATCAACTCCGGCGACCGGGCGGCGTTCTTCGCGGCCCTGGCCCCGGACGCCACCATGACCGACGACGGCACGCGGCGAAACCTCGAGGAGTGGGTGGACCGGGAGATCTTCACGGTCAACGGCCACCTGGAGGTCGAGTCGGCCACCGACGACGGCCACTCCCTCGTCGCCCGCTACCGCAACGACACGTGGGGCGAGATGCGCACCACGTGGCAGTTCACGGTGCGGAACGGGAAGGTGGCGCGGTTCGACACCGGCCAGGCGTGACCGCCCGGCCGGTGTCGACGGTTGGACCGGCGGTCAGAAGCGCCCGCGCCGGCTGACCCGGCGGGCGGTACGGCGGCCGGTACGGCGGGCGACGCGGCGTGCACCGAACATGATGGCTCTCCTTCTCGTCAGGACTGCGCGGTGGCCAGGTCCTGCTCGTGCATGTCTCTTGCTTCCTCGGCGCTGAGCAGGCCGATGCCGACCAGGTCGAGCGGGCTGATGAACCCGTCGCCGATGCGGAAGCCGCCGGCCGACATCACGGCGTCGCGCAGCGGGATGGCCCAGCGGTGCTCCAGCAGGATCAGCGCGGCGGCCGTGCCGTCCGGGATCTCCTCCAGAACGTCCCACGCGGTCTCCTCGTTGAAGACCTCGAAGCCCTCCGCCGCGGCCTCGGCGCCCATCTCGGCCCCGGCGAACATGCCTTCCTCGCCTTCGATGCCCAGGCCGATCAGCGCACCGATCTTGCTCCCGAGCTCGACAGCCTCCTCGTCGGAGATGTTGTGCAGGTGCAGCACCTCGATCTCACCCGCGTCGTCCTTGTGCACCGCGAGTGCGTCGATGACGTACACGATGTCACTTTCGCGGAGCCGTTCGAGCTCCGCGACGATCTGCCCGTGGAAGTTCGGCTGCGGAAAGCCCAACACGATCAGCTGAACGGGCCCGATGGTCATGTCCTACTCCTTCTTTCGACTCCCCCGGTCACGCTCACACCGCCCGCCCGGGCCTGCCTCATCCACAACAGGTGACCTCTAGGGTGGCGAGCATGCGGCCGAACAACTGGGGCGGGCAGGACGGGACGTACTGGGCCGCCAACGACCTGCGGTACGACCTGATCCTCGGCCGGCACACGCCACACCTCCTCGCGGCCGGGGACCCGCGGCCCGGCGAGCGCGTGCTCGACGTCGGGTGCGGATGTGGCAACTCGACCCGGCAGGCCGGCCGGCTGGCCGCCGACGTGCTGGGCGTGGACCTCTCCGCGGCCATGCTCGCCAAGGCCCGGCAGCGCACCGCCGAGGCCGGGCTCGCCAACGTGCGCTACGCGCAGGCCGACGCGCAGACCACGCCGTTCGAGCCCGTCGACCTCGTGCTGAGCCAGTTCGGCATCATGTTCTTCGACGACCCCGCCGCGGCGTTCGCCAACCTGCGGCGGGCCGGCCGGCGGCTCGCGTTCCTCTGCTGGCAGGGCCTGGCGGAGAACGAGAACCGCTACGTCATGCGCGACGCGCTCAGCCCGTACGTCGACGTGCCGCCGCCGCGGCCCAACGGCGCGCTCTCGCTGGCCGACCCCGACCGGGTCCGGTCGCTCCTCAGGTCAGCCGGCTTCCGCGACGTGGAGCTGCAGGCCGTCCGCGAACCGGTGAACGTGGGCCACGACGCCGACGACGCGGTCGAGTTCGCGATCCACGAGCCGCTGACCAGCCAGTGGCTGGCCGACGCGGGCCCCGAGCGGGCAGCGGCCGCGACCGAGGCACTGCGGAAGGCGTACGCGGAGCACGAGACCCCGGAGGGCGTCCTGCTGGGCTCGGCCGCCTGGCTGGTCACCGCGAACTAACGGGCCGGACCGCGCCGAGTGCGGGTGCCGGTACGTGGTCACGCGATCGCTCCGGCGACCGTTCGCCGACGGAGTCGTCAGCATAGGAACTTCGGAAGGTGGGTACTTCGTTGTACGAATCGCCACAGAAAGGACGGGCCCTATGCCTATGCTCAGGAAACTCACCGCGCTGGCCGGGACCGCCGCCGCCGCGCGTGCGTATGTCAAGAAGAACCCGGAGAAGGTCAACCAGATGGCCGCGAAGGCCGGCGAGTTCATCGACAAGCGCACCAAGGGCAAGTACCACGGCCAGATCGACAACGCCGTGAGCAGGGTGCACAGCGTCACGAACAAGCAGCGCTGAGCCCAGGAAAGCAGCCGGGGGCCGTCCGGCCGGCGACGATCGGGCGGCCTACGGGCTGACGTCGACGCGCACGTCGTACGGGCTGTCCGGGTCGAGGATCGAGTGCTCGAGCACGCTCGCCCGGTACAGCCGAAGCCGCGCCTCGCCGGTGACCCGCTCCGGCCCCCACTCCCCGATCCCCTGCGCCACCGACGCGCGGTTGAACACCGCCAGCCCGCGCTCGATCGTCGCGGGGTCCGTGACGAGCTCGGCGGTGGCGGTCATGTACACCGCCTGCCCGTTCCCCGGCCGGACCGTCGAGTCGAACACGACCATGCCGATCAGCGGCCGGATCGCGATGTTCTGCGAGTGCCGCGCGTCCGGGGCCGACACCCAGAAGATCTCCCGGGGCTCCTCGTGCGCGAACCACACCGGCGACCCCCAGGGCACGCCGTCCGCGTCCGCGGTCGCGAGCACGGCGTAGGAGTTGGCGTCGAGAACCCTCCGCGCGATGTCGTCGTTCGTCATGTCGCGGGAGCCTATTTCACACCTGGTGCCGCAGGTGGTGATCGTCCTACACTGCCTCGCCCCTACCGGGAGAGGAGATCCCTGTGATCCGGAAGGTCGCCTCCGCCGCGGTTGTCGCGGCGCTCGCGTCGGCCGTGTTGTCCGCGTCGGCCGCCAGCGCGAGCGCGGACCGGCACGACGGCACGACCCACGGCCCCTGCCAGTACACCGCCACCCCCGACGACCCGGCCGTCCGGCCCGTGCCCCTGCCGCCCGATCCGCACCACACGCCGAGCCACGGCACGGTGCATGTGGACGTCAGAACCAACCAGGGCCCGCTGCCGCTGACGCTCGACCGGGAGATCGCGCCCTGCACCGTGCAGAGCTTCATCCACCTCGCGCGGCACAAGTTCTACGACCGGACGACGTGCCACCGGCTGACCACGTACCCGACTCTCGAGGTCCTGCAGTGCGGCGACCCGAGCGGCACCGGCGAGGGCG
>NZ_DATBKY010000279.1:0-6251 GCF_036555685.1 Actinophytocola sp.
GGTGAGTCCGGGTCACGCGATCGCATTGCGAAGTTCGACTCGAGTCGTTATCCCGAGGTCGTCGTAGACCTCACGTAGGATAGTGGTCACGGTATTCAGGCTGAGGACCATGTCGTTGGCCATCTCTGGTTCGGACAATCCCCGGGCCGCGAGTTGGGCGACTCGTCGGTGGGTGGGATCCAGAATGGTCGAGCGGCGGCGCGGCATGTCGAGGGGCGCACCGATCGACTTGAGTTGGTTTGTGATCGTCGTTCGCAGGGAGAGCGCGCCGCATTCGTCGGCGAGTAGCAGGGCGCTGGACAGCGGCGTGCGTGCGTCATCGCTGTGACCGCGCTGTGCCAGCGCCGAACCGAGATCGGTGAGTGCGTGGGCGTGCTCCAGTTGATTCCCGGTGTCGCGGAGTATGCGCGTCGACTCTTCGAGTAGCTCAATGGCGATGTTCGGGTTCAGGGCGGCCAGGGTTCGCATGGCCTGTCCGCGGGTGACCGGGGCGCCGAACCGGTCCGCATGTTGTTGCGCGGCGGTGGCGATTTCGTGTGCCTCATCGGGCGCGGACCGGCTCAGCGCTCGCGCGAGCTCGAATCGCCATGGGCAGATCGAGGGGTTGGTCATGTGCGCGTGTTCGAGCCATTGACCGACTCGACGCAGTGTCCCGATCCCTTTTCCGGTCTCTCCTCGAGCGAGTTGGAGGGTGCCGTACAGCCCCTGTGGGATGGGCAGGATCACCGCTTCGGGCCAGGGCGTCGAGTAGTTGCGGTCGGCGCAAACAGCGGTCGCGCGGGCTATCTCGCCTCGGCTGAGCAATGCTTCGACAAGGGTACCGGTGGCGAACCACTCTCCGGCGGTACCGGAACCTGTCCGGTCCGCGAGGCGCAGCGCGATGCTGGCGTCGGCGACGGCGTCGGCGAGCCGTCCTTGTCGCAGCGCGATGTTCCCCTTATGGGCGCGAGCGATCGCGAGGTGCGTACCACGCCACCCATCACGCTCGAACTCATCGACCGCCTGGTCGAACAACGCATCTGCGGCGCCGATCTCGTCGGAGAACATGTGAACGAACGCCGTTATCGTGCCCACTTCCATGCCCTGGTCGAGGTCAGTAAACGTGACGCCGTCACTCAGCACCCGCTGGGTCGCATGCAGTGCTTGTGTTCGTGGTTCTGCGCGCCAGACGAGGCTCCACGCGTGCAGCGTGATCAGCAGCCGCTGCACATGACCGATTCCTTTCAGCGGCGGCGCGATACGGTCCAGCTGCCGCATACGGTCCGCCCGGCGGGGGTCGTCGGCCCACCAGGCGCCCCACAGCAGCTGCTCGGCGGTCAGCTGGTCACGTGAACTGGTGTCGCCGCATCGTTCGATGGCGGCGTCGAGGAGTCGCACGGCGTTGCCGAGCTGGTCGGCGTATCCATAGGTCTTCGCGAGAGCGACGGCGGCCTCGGTGCGCAATCCATCGTCCGGTGCCTGTTGATACGCCGTGAGCAGCGCGGGCAGGGCCGCGGCAGTCTCCCCCAACGCCAGCGCCTGGCCATGCCGCAGCTGAACCTGGCACTGCGCGGCGGGCGGGGGCGGTTCGTCGATCGCGCGCTCCAGGTAGCGGGCGGCGGTGCTGGCCAGGCCGGAAGCCATCGACTCGGCGGCGGCAGCGCACAACTGGTCGACAACCCATGGATCGCCCGCGACGTGCACGTTCAGCAGATGCGCCGCCACCGCCTCCAGGCTCGCGCCGGCCGCATGCAGCTGACGCGCGGCGGTGAGATGGGTGTCGCTACGCACCGAGGGGTCGATGTCCTCGTATACCGCGTTGCGAATAATCGGGTGACAAAAATCCAGGCTGGACTGATCGGCCAGGATCGCCGTCTTGCAGAGCCTGTCGTACTCGCGTTTGCCCTCCTCGACCGACAATCCGGCGAGCCGGATTGCGCCGTCGAGAGATGTTTCCGGACCGAGGACTGCGATCGTCTGTGCGAGACGTTGCGCGGCCGGGCCGAGCCCGGACAGTCGCTCGTTGAGGTACACCACGACCTGGCGGGGGGTGAGTCGAGCCACTGCGGCCCCGGCTGCTGACGAGGGCGTGAGGCCTCGGTCCCTGGCCAGAGCGAGCATCCAGCGCAGATAGAAAGGATTGCCGCCGCTGCGCAGGTGAATTTCGGAACAGAACGACTCATCGGGGGCGGGTCCGCGCCGGCTCAGACCACGGACGATCACCGCTCGTACCGCATCGCGGCTCAACGGCTGTGGTCGGATGACCTCGGTAGCGCGCAGCGCAATCCGGGGCAGCGCCGAGCCCGAGTTCGGCTCATTGGGCCGGTAGGCGATCACCAGCACAATGGGCAGGCCGGAAAGCCGGTCGGTGACGAACTCGAGCCAGTCCAGCGACTCCGCGTCCAACCAGTGGGCGTCGTCGATCGCGAACAGCAGGGCGGCATCTGGTCCGCGGGAGTTGACGACGTCGGCGGCATTGACCAGGAGCCAGTACAACGCCTCCGTGGAGCCGATCACGCTGCCCGAAGCGCCGCGGAGCGGGATCTGCAATCCCAGCGGAACACTTGCGTGCGCTGCGGCGCCACCGAGCAGCCGTTTCCGTTCCTCCGCGCTGAAGCCGGCGATCCACCGACGTAGCAGGGCGCGAACGCCGTTGAATGCCAGCAATTGGTCCCGTTGGTTGCCACGCACACCGAGCGGAATGATTCCCCGCACCGCGCTCTCCGCACACACCCTGGCGAGCAACTCGGACTTGCCGATCCCGGCCACGCCCTCGACCACGATCGTGGCACCAGCGCCTGCGCGAGCTCTTTCGAGCACCACCGAGCACCGATCGAGGTCATCGTCTCGTTCCAGGATGCCGGTGTCCGTAGCCGTGTATCCAGGCAGCCGCAACGCGTGCAGCACCCGCTGCTCGTCGAGCGGGGCACCGCCGCTGGCCCGCGCCGATGTGACGCAACCCGCGATGACCTTGGCGACGAACTCCTTCCGCGGGCGACGCTTGCCCGACATCACCTCCGAGAACGTAGCCGGGGCGACACCACTGCGGCGAGCGAGTACCGCGTCGGTCGGGGCGCCGACCACCCGTTGGAGAGTCCGCAGTTGGCGGCGCATCTGATCGTCGTATTCCACCTGAACCATGTCGATCCCCCCGGCCGCAGCGGCTCGTCGCCGAACAACGTGATCTCCAACGTAACGACGACCTGGACCATTCGGTTATTCGGTCGTCGTGGTGCCTTGCCTCATCGGCTGCCAATGATGTGCGTACCGACCGGTTAGAACCCGGTCGGAGCGTCTACCAGCACCGCAACTCGGGGGTTGTTTCATGGGCAGGGAAGGTCTGGGCCCGTTCTCACTACCGGATCAACTAGTGAGCACGATTGTGATCGCACTCGCGATGACTGGCTGCGGCCCAGACGACATCGGGACCAAACCAGCGCGTGGCGGCAGACCATTCTTCGGACATGATGGCGACGCGCCGAGTATTCAATCATAAAGGAATCATCGAGCTGGCCCAGGAACAAACTGCGCGAATTCAAATTCGACCGGGCAGTATGCATAGGTGAAATTCAAACAAGAAAGGATTCGACATGGACAGCTGGATTTTGGGAACGCCTGGTGAGGGGGCGGTACCGATGTTGCCGGGGACTTCGCCGACGTCGTGGTACACCACGCCGGAGAACGTGCAGCACATCGCGTATGTCGGCACGGATCACAAGATCCACGAATGCTTCTACCGCATCGGCGGGGAGAACCGCTGGTTCCACACCGTTCCCAGCGAAGGCGGGGTTCCAGTGCTACCCGGGACTTCGCCGACGTCGTGGTACACGACGCCGGAGAACGTGCAGCACATCGCGTATGTCGGCACGGATCACAAGATCCACGAATGCTTCTACCGGATCGGCGGGGAGAACCGCTGGTTCCAGGGAACACCCAGCGAGGGCGGGGTTCCGGTTCTCGACGGGACTTCACCGACGTCGTGGTACACCACGCCGGAGAACGTGCAGCACATCGCCTACGTCGGCACCGACCACAAGATCCACGAAAGCTTCTACTTCGTCCAGACACCGCTGCCCGCACGCCTGCAATTCCGGCTTCGATACTTCCGCGAAATCGACTCGACCGAAGAAGGAAGTGACGAAGTTTGGATCAGCGGTGTGGGTCTTGACTCCGCCGCCGTCACCGTCGGCCCGGACCACCGTCCGGCGGTCGCACCGATCACCTCACGGTATGTCGGCGATGTGTCCGACGACAGGGTCAGAAATGGCTGGAGGGATGCGCCACACGTCCTGCTCGACTTCGAGCTCAACCGGCCCAGCTACTGGCCGCGATCATTCACGACGTCGCTCCTCGTCATCGAGGAGGACGCCGACGGCGTCGCGGAAACCTTTGCCAAGCTCGAAGCCGCCGTTGGCCCGGAGATCAAGAAGGCCGCCTCCACGGCGGCTGGTGGAGTGGCCGGCGCTGTGGTCGGGAGCGTCATCCCCGGCATCGGCACAGCGGTAGGCGCAGCCGTCGGCGCGCTGGCGGGCACACTCTTCGACGAGGTCATCGATAAGATCAAGACCACTCTGAAGAATGACGTCTTCAAGCCGATACCGCTCGTGATGACCGTAACCGACCCTGGAAACATTCGTCAGCACCCTGATATCGGTGTCGTGCGCACCGTCACCGTAAAGGAATACGGCGCCCACTATGAGATCGACTATGACTGGCATCTCGTAGACTGACGATGAGTCCTGACCAACGATGGCGATGACGGTCTGTGACCGCCATAGCGGCCCGGCGTCGACAGGCGCCGGGCCCTCGTACCTCCGCCACGCGGCGGAGCGCGGTTGGTGGCAACTGTCGAGAACTGCAGTCCTTCGGGAGGGCTGTGGCCGGCGTCGTCGACAGTCACCCCGCCAGCACACAGCAGCCCCTGTTCCCTAGCTGATCGGGTAGCTGCTGATACCGAGGCAGTCCTGCAGGATCCGTCGGTTGAACTCGCCGGACTGTTGACCGGTGTGTGCGCCGAGCTTGCCGTTGAGGTGGGCGTTCTCGTGCAGCAGGGCCATGGCCTTGTACTCGTCTGTGCTCGGCCGCCGGGACAGACCGGTGTTCGCCGGCAGGTAGTTGAAGATCATGTCTGGCTCGGTGTTGTAGTAGCGCGGGTAGACCTTGATGTATCCGGCGGCACCGGCCCCGCTGGGTGCCTCGGCTGCCACGCCGGGCTGGCCAGGCTTGATCGTCTGTGACGAGGTGATGGGAACGGCGTGGAACACAGCCAGCGCCTGGGACGCCGTGCCGCCATGAACGAGGGCGCGGCAGGGATCGTTGGTGTCGAGTGCGTTCTCGACCATCTCGTAGGCGATCCCGCCGGCAACCATCGCGCGCTCGTTGATCTGGCCCGACCCACCGCCACCACCACCGGGGTCGCCACCGTCGTCGTAGCAGTAGATCTCTACCGGGTCCCAACAGTCGGAGACGTCTGGGCGGATGAGGGCGTGAGCTGGTGCCGCACCGGCCGCCACGATCCCAGCGGCCGCGACCGCAGCGGCGGCGAGGATCCCGAAGGCGCGTCCCTTCCAGCGTCGAGTTCGGTTGGTCATGCTCGTTCCTGCCTGTGTGAGGAGCCCTGTGTGCGGGCGCCGACTTGCCCCAGGTTCGGAGCCGACCATCAAACGGACGGGCCTGCACTACTGGCGTCCAAGAGCAATGATCGAGACTTGGTGTGCCCCGAACGTCGGAGGTCGCGACGTGTGGCATCGCGCAGCAGGTCCGCCCACTATGTCAGTTGCTCGGCCGGTCCACGCACAATCCGGCCGCTCGACCGGGAAGCGATCGAGCGGCCGGATTGTTGGACGCTTGCGGGACCGGAAGAAACCTGTCAGTTGCCGTAGGCGATCAGGGAGTGTTCGCCGGTTTGCTCCGGTCCGCCGGTTGTGCCTGCTCGCGGTCGCCCCGCAAGCAGCATCGGTTCGTCAGCGCGCGTGACGGTGGACGAAGTTCTCCAGCGAGATCGTGAGATCACTGCGGTTGTCGCGGTGCCGCAGGCAGTACTTCGTCGGGTACCAGCCCGACTCCTGCCACGCGCTCGGCAGCTTGAAGTCGAAGCAACCGTCGTTGATCGAGCCGTCGCGCAATCCGGCGAACCACGCGTGGGTGATCATCGGCTCGAAGAAGGTCACCTTGGTGTTCCAGACGCCGTAGATCCAGGTGTGGGTGAACGGCGTGCCGTTGAACTCCGGTGCGGTGGGATCGACCAGGTGGTTGCCCATGGCCGGTTCGAC
>NZ_DATBKY010000280.1:0-8143 GCF_036555685.1 Actinophytocola sp.
CGACTCCGTCAGGCCCTTCCAGGTACCCGACACACCCTTCACATCCGCCTGACCACCCAGCCGGCCCTCCGTGCCGACCTCGCGGGCGACCCGCGTCACCTCGTCCGCGAACGCCGACAGCTGGTCGACCATCGTGTTGATCGTGTCCTTGAGCTCGAGAATCTCGCCGCGCGCGTCGACGGTGATCTTCTGCGACAGGTCGCCGCGGGCCACGGCGGTCGCCACCTGGGCGATCGAGCGCACCTGCGCGGTCAGGTTGCCGGCCATGAAGTTCACCGACGTGGTCACGTCGCGCCAGGTGCCGGCGACACCGGGGACCTGCGCCTGGCCGCCGAGGATGCCCTCGGTGCCCACCTCGCGGGCCACGCGGGTCACCTCGTCGGCGAACGAGGAGAGCGTGTCGACCATCGTGTTGATCGTCGACTTCAGCTCGAGGATCTCGCCGCGCGCGTCGACGGTGATCTTCTGCGACAGGTCGCCCTTCGCGACCGCGGTGGTGACCTCGGCGATCGCGCGGACCTGCGCGGTCAGGTTGCCGGCCATGAAGTTCACCGACGTGGTCAGGTCGCGCCAGGTGCCGCCGACGCCGGGCACCTCGGCCTGGCCGCCGAGCCGGCCCTCGCTGCCGACCTCGCGGGCCACCCGGGTCACCTCGTCGGCGAACGAGGACAGCTGGCCGACCATCGTGTTGATGGTGTTCTTGAGCTCCAGCAGCTCGCCCTTGACGTGCACGGTGATCTTCTGGGTCAGGTCGCCGTTCGCGACGGCCGTCGCCACGCTCGCGATGTCGCGGACCTGGGCGGTCAGGTTGCCGGCCATCGCGTTGACGGACTCGGTGAGGTCCTTCCAGCTGCCGGACACCGCCGGCACGGAGGCCTGGCCGCCGAGCTTGCCCTCGGTGCCGACCTCGCGGGCGACGCGGGTGACCTCGGACGTGAACGTCGCGAGCTGGTCGACCATGCCGTTGAAGACCGTGGAGATCTCGTCCAGCAGGACGTCGCCGACCTGCGGCAGGCGGGTGGAGAAGTCACCGTCGCGGACGGACTTGAGGCCGTCGAGCAGCTGCTGGAGGCGTTCATCTGATGTGGACTGCCGCTGCGTCATCGGCACCTCTATCTGTCTGGGGCGGTGCGTCAGCGCACTCTCGGCCGCCCGGAAGGTCTGACGTCGAACGAGCTGTGCCCGGCCGCCACGCTGCGGATCGTGTTCAGCATGTCCTCGAGCACGCCCGCCTTGAGCAGGACGCCCGCGCCGCCGGCGTCGGCGACCCGGTCGGCGACCGACTGGTCGGCGGCGCCCGTGAACAGCAGCACCCGCACGTCCGGAGCGACGTCCAGGAGCCGGCCGATGGCCGCCACGCCGTCGCCGTCGGGTAACCGGCGGTCGAGCAGCACGACGTCGGGACGGAGGCTGATCGTCCGCTCCACCGCCTCCGCCGCCGTCGACGCGGTACCGACCAGCTCGATGTCGGGCGCGTCGTCGAAGGCCGCCGTCATCGCCATCACGACGAGGGCGTGGTCGTCCACGAGGAGCAGCCGAACGGTGCGGGACGTGGGGTCGTTGTGCGACGCCACCACACGCATCACTCCCGGCTAGCTCGTCTCGAACCCGTGGCCGGGCTGTTTCGACGCACGCGAGTGTAAGGCGTGCACCTACCGCGCCTCTACCAGCGCATCACCCATCCCTGTGGGTAGGTTTCCGACAATTCGCCGGTCGCTCACAGGACGGCTGCCGGCACGCCGCGCCCCGGCACCCGGGACGCGGCACGACAGCGGGGCTCAGGTCTCGTGCAGCAGGACGCCGCGGATGTTGCGGCCGTCGCGCAGGTCCTGGTAGCCCTCGTTGACCTGGTCGAGCGTGTACGTCCTGGTCACGAGCTCGTCGAGCTTGAGCTGGCCGGCGTCGTAGAGGCGCAGCAGCCGCACGATGTCGTACTGCGGGTTCGACGAGCCGAACAGCGTGCCCTTGACGGTCTTCTCGAACAGGGTCAGCACCGAGCCGGAGAGGTGGATGGTCAGCTTCTCGGGGTTGGCGAGCCCGGTGACCACGACCGTGCCGCCCTTGCCGACGGCGTTGAACGCGGCGCTGACGACGTCCTCGTCCACCGTGCCGACCGTGATCAGCGCCTGGTCCGCGCCCTGGCCCCAGGTCAGCTCCTCGATCTTCGCCTGGGCCTGCTCGGCGGTCGCGAACGCGTGGGTGGCGCCGAGGCGCAGCGCCGTGTCGCGCTTGAGCTCGACCGGGTCGACGACGATGACGTGCTTCGCGCCGGCGTGCGCCGCGCCCTGGACGGCGTTGATCCCGATGCCGCCGATGCCGTAGACGACGCACGTGTCGCCCGCGCGGACGTTGCCGGCGTAGACCGCGGAGCCCCAGCCGGTCGGCACGCCGCAGCCCACCAGCACGGCCTTCTCCAGCGGCAGCCAGTCGTCGACCTTGACCACGGAGTGCTGCGAGATCGTCGAGTACTGGCTGAACGTGCCGACGAGGCACATGGCACCGAAGTCCTCGCCGCCGGCGTGGAAGCGGAAGCTGCCGTCCGGGAAGTAGCCCTCGAGGATGGTGGCGCCCATGTCGCAGAGGTTCTGCCGGCCGGTGGAGCAGTAGCGGCAGGTGCCGCAGTTGGGGATGAAGCTGCACACCACGTGGTCGCCGGGCTTGACCTTCGTGACGCCGGGGCCGACCTCCTCGATGATGCCGGCGCCCTCGTGGCCGCCCACGATCGGGAAGCGCGGCACCAGGTCGCCGTCGGTGAGGTGCAGGTCGGAGTGGCACAGCCCGGCCGCCGTGTAGCGGATCAGGACCTCGCCTTCCCGGGGGCCGTCCAGGTCGAGCTCCATGATCTCGAACGGCTTGCCGGCATCGACCAGTACAGCTGCCTTCGTCTTCACGACGTACTCCTCTCCACTTCCCCCCGGCGTGGAGATCACCCCTGGCCTGCGCCGCCTCTCACCGTATCCGCCGACGTGGCCGCGGCTGAAGGCCCAGTTCACATGGCGCGAAAACCCGGGATCAGCCGAGCGTGCGCCGGAAGCCATCCGGGATGAGGACGTCCTCGCGGGAGAGTTCCCGCACCGAGCCGTGGCCGAGGGCCATCAGGGTCGAGTCGATGCCGGCGCGCATCAGGTCCAGGACGTTCTCCACGCCGGCCTGGCCGTTCGCCGCCAGGCCCCACAGGTAGGCGCGGCCGATCATGACCGCGCGGGCGCCCAGCGCGACCGCCTTCACCACGTCGCCGCCGCGGCGCACGCCGCCGTCCAGGAGGACCTCGACCTGGTCGCCCACCGCGTCCGCGACCGCCGGCAGCGCGCGGATCGCCGCCGGGGTGCCGTCGAGGTTGTTGCCGCCGTGGTTGGACACCGAGATCGCGCTCACGCCGGCGTCGACCGCGCGGCGGGCCTCGTCCACCCGCAGCACGCCCTTCAGCACGAACGGGCCGTCCCACTGCGCGCGCAGCCAGCGGACGTCCTCCCACGTGGGCGGCGGGGTCTGCATCCACTGGCCGTACGCGCCGAAGAACGTCGGCGGCGGATCCCCGCCCATGTTCGGCACCGTCAGGTCCGGGATGTGCCCGGTCCGCACGTACGACCACAGCCACCGGGGGTGCGTCAGCGCCTCCGGCGCGAACCGGATCATCTCGCGCGGCGTCAGCCGCTCCGGGATGTGCGGGCTGCCCCAGTCCCGGCTGTGCGAGAACGACCAGTCCAGCGTCAGGATCAACCCCACGGCACCCGCGGTCCGCGCCCGCGCCATCCGCTCGAGCATCTCGTCCCGCGTGCCGCACCAGTACAGCTGGAACAGCGTCATCGGGTTGGCGGCCACGACCTCCTCGACCGGCTTGCTCGCGAACGAGCTCAGCCCCATCGCCGTCCCGCGCGCCGCGGCCGCCCGCGCCACCGCGACCTCGCCGTCCGGGTGCACGGCCTGCACGCCGGTCGGCGAGATGAGCACCGGCATCGACAGCGACTGGCCCAGCACGGTCGTCGCCAGCTCGCGCTTCGCCGACAGGCCCGCGGTGCGCGGCGCGAACCCGAGCTCGTCGAACGCGGACACGTTGTCCGACACGGTGAGCCCGCGCTCCGAGCCCGCCAGGAGCGCGCTGTAGACCGACTTCGGCAGCCGCTTGCGCGCCCGCCGCTGCGCCTCGAGGACCGTCTCGAACCAGGCGTTGGCCATGACTACTCCGCCTCCCCGGAATCAACCCCTGAGGTCACCGCGAACCTTTCCCTTCGATCCGTAGCGGGCGCCGGCCCAGCCGCGGGCGGACGGGCGCGCTCGTCCGGTTGGCCAGGCAGCCGGCGAGCACGCCGCTGCCGTACGCGATGTCGTCGGCGAGGCGGCCGAGCACGTAGCGAACGGGATCCAGCGCCTCGCGCCGGGCGGCCCACTCGGCCAGCGGCGGCCCGAACAGCAGCGACGCGGCCGCGACCCGGCGCCGGCCCGCCACGAGCTCGACCGCGAGCAGCGGCGCGGCGAACTGCGTGCCGTACCGGCCGATGCCGAGCCAGGTCTGGTACGCCGCCTGCGCCATGGCCCCGAGCACGCCGGTGGTGGGCAGGCCGGCCCTGCGCAGCGTGCCGCCGATGCTCGCCACGGAACCGGCGTACGCGGCGAGCGCGAGCGCGGGCCGGCGGGCGATAGCCGCGACGGCGGCGAGCGTGGGCCACGGGAACAGGACCAGCGGCGGGACGTCGCCGGGGTGGCGCAGCGCGAGCGGGGCGGCGGACGTGCCGTAGCGGTAGCGGCGGTGCAGCAGCGCGGCCCAGGTGCGCGGTTCCTCGTGGCGCACGTGGACGGCCGGCTCGTAGCGGACCCGCCAGCCCGCCTCGTGCAGCCGCCACACGAGGTCGACGTCCTCGCCGGCGACGCGCAGGGCGGGGTCGAACGCGGCGCCCCGGCGCGCGACTTCGGCGAGCGCGCGCCGGCGGACAAGCAGGGCGGCGGTCGGCACGTAGGCGACGCGGGTGCCGGGCGCGACCGTGGCGCGCGCGGTGCCGAGGTCGAGCGGGCAGTTCGCCTTGGTGTACCGGGCGGCCCAGCCGGTCTCCGGTCCACTCGGGACGATCCGCGGCGCGACCGCGGCGACGAGCGGGTCGGCGAAGTGCGGGGCCAGCTCGCCGAGCCAGCCGGGGTCGGGCACGCAGTCGCTGTCCACGAAGGCCACCAGCTCGGTGCCGGCGTGTTCGAGCCCGCTGTCGCGCGCGACGCCCGGACCACCGGAGACCGGGCGCACGACGAGCTTCGCGCCGAACCGGGCGGCGACCTCGGCGACGGCGTGCGGGTCGCGCGACCCGTCGTCGACCAGGACGACCGGATGCCGCTCGCCGAGCGCGGTGAGGCAGCGGACGAGCCCGCCGACGCGGTCGCGGACGGGGATCACGACTGTCACGTCCGGCGGCTCCGCATGCTCGGCCCGCGGCGGCACGGGGTGCGCGAACCCCGCGTCGGTGAGCCGGCGGGCCAGCGCGGCGGCCGCCGGGGACACGACCGGGCCGCGGGCGAGCTCGTCCCAGGCGGCGCGGCCGGCCGCGGTCAGCCGCAGGACGCGCGCGGGCGAGCCGCCGAACCAGCTGTCCTCGGTCAGCCGCTTCGCGGCCGGGTCCAGCTCGACGCGGAAGCCGGCGGGCAGCGGCGTGCTCACAGCGCCAGGCCTCCGTCCACCGGCACCACCGCGCCGGTCATGCCGCTGCTCGCCGGGCTCGCCAGGAAGGCGATGACCGCGGCGACCTCGCCGGGCGAGAGGAGGCGCCCTTCCGGTTGCCGCGAGGCGAACTCCGCCGCGTCCGGCAGGTCGTAGAGGCGGGCCGTCTCGGTGAGCATGGCCGTGTCCGTCGACCCGGGACTGACGGCGTTCGCGGTGACGCCCGTGCCGCCCAGCTCCACGGCGAGCGAGCGGATCAGCCCCGTGACCCCGGCCTTGGCGGCGCAGTACGCCGCGAGCATCGGCAGCCCACGCGTCGCCGCCGCCGACGCCACGGCGAGGAACCGGCCGCTTCGCGGCGCGGGCCGGCGCAGCAGGGCGGGCACCGCCGCGCGCGCCAGGTTCACCACGCCCCCGAGGTCGACGTCGAGCACCGCCTGCTGTTGCTCGACGGGTACCCGCCAGAGCGGCACTCCCCCGGCGATCACCCCGGCGGCCGCGACGGCGACGTCGACGCCACCCCACGCGGACTCCGCCTCGGCGACCGCGGCCTCGAGCGCGCCGAGATCCCGCACGTCGGCCACGCAGGGCCGCACGCCCTCGATGGTGACCTTGTCCAGGTCGGACTTCGTGCCCAGCGGGTACGGCAGCGCCGGGTCGTCGGCGGCCGCGTCCACGGCCAGCACGCGCCAGCCGCGCGCGGCCAGCGCGACCACGGTCGCGGCGCCGATCCCCCGGGCCGCGCCGGTCACGACCGCCACCCTGGTCACGTCGGCCGCCACTCGCCGACCAGCGCGACGAGGTCCGCCGACAGCTCGTCCAGAAGGGCCTGACCGCCCGCCGCGGTGGCGCCCGACGGGTCGCCGAGCACGCCGGTCGCCGTCACCGCGCGCACGCCGCCCGACCGCAGCAGCGGCATCAGCTCCGCCAGCGGCCGCCGGTCCCCGGGCACCCGGCGCTCCACCCGCACGGCCGACGGCCGCAGCGCGAGCAGCATCGCCGTCTCCTCCCGGCCGGCGTGCGGGTCACCCGGCCACCGCGGCTGGAACAGCTCGACGTCCCGGGACTCCGCCCGCAGCCGGGCCACCGCGCGCGAGACCGGCTCGGCGTTGCCGCCGTGCGCGGACACGAACACCACGTGCGCGAACGTCTCCGTCGCCGACCGGCCGAGCTCGAGCACGAGCAGCTCCACGGCCGCCTGGCCGATCGACAGCGTGCCCGCGAACCCGGCGTGCTCGCCGCTCGACCCGTAGGGCACCGCGGGCGCGACGAGCACGTCCGGCCGCGCCGCCGCGAGCCGCGCGCACAGTGCCACCGCCACGTCGGTGTCGGTGGACAGCGGCAGGTGCGGGCCGTGCTGCTCGGTCGAGCCGAGCGGCACCGCGAGGACCGCGCCGGCGGCGGCGAGCTCGCCCGTCTCCGGCGAGGTCAGGTCCGCGAGCGACCGGGACACGTCAGGTGCCCAGCCCGGCGAGCGGGCTCTCGTCGCACGCCCGGTCGGGCCTGCTTGTCGGTGGCCGCATGCCGATGGTCACGGGAACCGGGCCCGTGCGGTGCGAGTGATCCAGCGACGGCTTCGGCTTGGCCTCCACAGTGGACAGAGCCGCCGTGCCGTGTCCCTTGACGCACTCGGGGTCCGGGCCGTCCAGCGGCAGGCCGGTGAAGAACTTCGCCGCCATGCACCCGCCGCGGCACGAGTCGAACGCCGAGCAGCGCGTGCACGCCCCACCGGTCTGCGGCCGGCGCAGGTCGGCGAAGAGCTCGGAGGTGCGCCACACCGACGTGAACCCACCGGGCGAGCGCACGTTGCCCGCCAGGAAGTTCTCGTGGATCGCGAACGGGCAGGCGTACACGTCGCCGACCGGGTCGATCAGGCACACGACGCGGCCGGCACCGCACAGGTTCAGCCCGGGCAACGCCTCGCCGTACGCCGCGAGGTGGAAGAACGAGTCACCCGTGAGCACCTGCTCGCCGTGCACGAGCAGCCAGTCGTACAACGCGCGCTGCTGGCCGGCGGTCGGGTGCAGCTCGTCCCAGACGTCCGCGCCCCGGCCGGACGGGCGCAGCCGGGTCAGGCGCAGCTGCGCGCCGAACCGGTCGGCGATCGCCTTGAACTCGTCGAGCTGGCCGGCGTTCCGCCGGGTCACCACGACGGAGATCTTGAACCCGGCGAACCCCGCCGCCGCGAGGTTCGCCATGGCCCGCGACGCGGTCCGGTACGAGCCGGGCCCGCGCACCGCGTCGTTGACCGCCTCGGTCGCGCCGTCGAGCGAGATCTGCACGTCCACGTAGTCGCTCGCGGCCAGCCGCTCGGCGATCTCCGGGGTGATCTTGATGCCGTTGGTGGAGAACTTGACCCCAACGTGGTGCGCGGTCGCGTAGTCGACCAGATGCCAGAAGTCCGGCCGCACGGTCGGCTCGCCGCCGCCGACGTTGACGTAGAAGACCTGCATCCGCTCGAGCTCGTCGATCACCGCCTCGCACTCGGCGGTGGCGAGCTCC
>NZ_DATBKY010000281.1:0-13096 GCF_036555685.1 Actinophytocola sp.
CCCCGGCCGCCCCGACGAGGCCTGGATGCAGGCGGCAGACGTCATCGTGGCGCGCCACCGGTCCCGGCTGCGAGCCAGGCGGTGGGCCGGCCGGGTTCGTCGGCGCTATCCCGGTTGCAGCGTGGCGCTCGGCTGGCACCCCACGGGTCGGTGGTGCGTCGTCGCCGTCGCCGGGCTGCCACGGGCCGCCGGCACGGACGACGAGCTGGCGGCGCTGGGGCGGGCGGTATTCGCCGCCTGGGCACATTGGCAGGTCAGACGCCGGCTGCGGGCGGGCCGAGCGGTGGACCGCTCATGAGCCGCGTTGCCGTGGCCGGCGTGGTGAACGTGCGGCTGGCACACGCGGTCGAGCGGTTCCCGGTGCCCTTCGCGTCGTCACAGCACCGCCTCGGTGCGCTGTCGGTGCGGTTGTCCGGCACCGGCTGGACCAATGCGACGACGCTGCGCGCCCTCGGTTCGGAGGTCGTGTTCGCCACGTATGTCGGCTCGGACGCGCTGGGCCTCGTGGCCACCCACGGCCTGCGAGCGCGCGGCTGGTACGGAGCGACCACCCTGGTGTGCGAGGAGCAGCCGCGCGCCCTCGTGCTCTACGACCTCGACGGGGCCCGGGCGGGCACGACCGACCTCCGCTCGGTCCGCCATCTCAGCTACCCGCCCGAGGTCTTCGCCGCCGCGCTCGACGAGTGGCGCCCGGACGTGGCGATGCTCAACTGCACGCAGTTCACCGAGCCGCTGCTGGCGGTCGCGATCGCCCGCGTGGTGCCGATCGCGACCGACGTGCACCGCGTCACCGACGCGAACACACCGGGCAAGCAGGAGTGGATGCGGTCGGCCACGATCCTGGCGTGCTCACACGAGCAGCTGCCGCACGGCCCGTACGCGTGGATCGAAGCGGTGTGGCGACGTTTCGGCACGCCGCTGACGCTCGTCGGCTGCGGCCCGGAGGGGGCACTCGTCGGCGTGGGCACGGACCGGGCGGTGTGGCATGTCGGCCCGGCGACGCCGCGCGGTGTGCGGTACACGAGCGGCGCGGGCGACACGCTGCTCGCGGCTTTCGTACACCACGACGCGCTCGCGGATCCGGTGATGGCCGCGCGGTACGCCGTGCTTGCGGCCGGGTGGAAGGTGGGCGGCGGCCCGGAGGAGGAGTTCGCCCTGTCCGGCGCGGAACTCGCCGGGCTCGGCGATGCGCACGGCCTGCCGGTCGCCCGGCGGTTGTGCTAGCTACTCCACATCCGGATCCGGCCGGGCGGGCCGGCCGAGCAGCTGGTCCGCCCGGGTCCGATGTTCCCAGGCACGGCCCGGGTCGTCCGTCGCGTCGTACAGGTCGGCGAACGCTTCGTGCACTCGGCCCAGCTGGTGGTCGGACCCGAACGCGGCGAGCGTCTCGGCCGCGTCGTCGAGGAGCCGGCTCGCGGCCGCATGGTCGTCCAGCCGGTTGTAGGCGCGAGCGAGGGGGATCGTGGCGCGGGCGGCGTTGAACGGGTCCGGCGGGTGCATCGCCAGCAGGATCGTGCGCGCCTCGGCCAGCGGAGAAGCAGCTTCCGCAGGGCGGCCGGCGTCGAGAAGTGTCTCGCCCAACTCGATCAAGGCCAGGCCTGTCGATCTCCTCCGGCCCAGGTCGCGCAGGATTGCCACCGACTCGCGCAGGGACGTAACCGCCTCGTCGCGGCGGCCCTGCCGGGACTGCAACCGGGCGAAGAGCTTCAGCCCGCTCGCCCGGCCACGCCGGTCCCCCGATCGCTCGGTCCGCTCCAGCACCTCGTCGATGTGCGGCCGGGCGCGGGCGAGCTCGCCCAGGTCGACGAGCACGCGGGCGAGCCGGCGGCGCATGCCGTGCTGAGCCGCGAGATCAGCCATGGCGACCGCGGCGCGCAGCGCGAGCTCGTCGACCTCGACCGCCTCGCGATGGTGGCGGTGCACGATGAAGAGCGGCTGCATGGCGTCGCCGAGGGCGTACGCCAGCTCGGGTAGATCGCGGTCGACGGCGAGGCCGACCAGCGCGGCTAGGTCCTGCCGGTGCCGGTCGAGCCAGTCGAGCGAGCGCGTGCTGGCGGGCGGGAGCTCGTACCGGGTGCCGGCGGCGGGCTCGAACGGCAGCACACGCCGCGACGGCAGGACCGCGGCACCGGCCTCACGCGCCACGTACAGATGCCACTCGAGGATCGTGCGCAGCAGCCTCTCGCGGGTGGTCGCATCCGCCCGGTGCTCCGCTTCGGCACGAGCGTGCGCGTGGACGAGGTCGTGACACAGGTAGACCTCGTCGTCGATCTCCTGCAACAAGCTGGCGTCGACCAGCTCGTCGAGTGCGTGGCGGGCCCGGCCGAGCCCGGCCCGGGTCGTGGCGACGATGAGCTCGGTGCAGACCAGCCGCCCCGGGTGCACGCCGATCGAGACGTACGCGGCTGCCGCATCCGGCGAGAGGGCGCGCACGGACAGGTCCAGCGTCGCCCGCACGGACAGGTCATCGTCCATCGTCAGCACGTCCAGTCGCTTGCGGTCGTCGCGCAGGTCCGTCACGAGCTTCGCCACGGGGCGGTGCGGGCGCAGGACGAGCTGGGCGGCGGCCACGCACAACGCGATCGGCAACCCGGCGCACAACCTGACCAGCGCTTCGACCGAGGATCGGTCGGCCGCCAGCCGGTCGGCGCCGACGTGCCGGGCGAGCAAGTCGACCGCACTGCCGTCGTCGAGCGGCTCGACCGGCAGGACCTCGGCGCCGTCGGTGAGCAGCCCGGCGAGCGGGTGCCGGCTGGTCACGAGCACGACCCCGGCCGGCGAGGCGGGCAGCAGCGCCTTGACCTGTGCGGCGGACACCGCGTCGTCGAGCAACAGCGCGAGCGCGCGGCCGGCGCTCACCGAGCGGAAGAGCGTCACCCGCTCCGCGAGCCCGGGCGGCACCCTTTCGGGCGCGACGCCGAGCGCGCGGAGGAACCCACCGAGCACGTCCTCGATGGCGACCGGCTCGCCCGTCGGCAGGGTCAGCTTGGCGTGGAGCTGGCCGTCCGGGAACCTGTCCCGAGCCGAGTCGAGCCAGCGCAACGCGAGGGCGGACTTGCCGACCCCGCCGGGTCCCTTCAAGACGAGGATCGCGGGTGTCCGGTTGCGACCGCGCGTCTTGGCGTCCAGGACGGACAGTTCACGTGTCCGGTTCGCGAAGTGGACCGGAGGCGGCGGCAACTGGCGCGGCACCACCTGCTCGCCGGGTGATAATCGCTCGCCGCCGGCCCCCCGGGAGTCGAACGGTCTCGGCCCCGACTGCTCCACGCACCCACCCCAAAGTGCCGTCCACGCAACGTGACCTCCCATTATACGCTAGGTCACTCTGCGCTGGTCAGGCTCATTTGACGGCATGCGTGAAGGGTGGCCGCTGGGCGAGGGGACACGCGATCGCAGGACGGGTGAATGTGCAGCGCATCGTTCGATCGAGTGATGCAACTCAAGCTATGTCTCTACTGAGACCACAAAACACCGAGGATAGCCACACGAAGGCGGAGCAACGACGGTAACCCACACGAACCAACGGTTGTCCACTTGGGCATGATCACCCAGGTGAGCAGATTCACCCAAGCCGCTCGTCGGCTGTGGACGGTGGCGATCGCCCACCCGAAGGTGACAATGCTGGTGTTCGGCTACACCGTCGCGCTACCAGCGGTCTTCGCCGTCGCGAAGTGGTATCCCATGATGTGAGGCAGACTTAGATCTCGCCAGGTCGGCGCGCACACCCACAGCACAGTGGACGACCGGTGGCGCGTCGGCGGCCTAGGCTCGCCCGACTACCCGCAACGGCGTCGTCGCGTGCGATGCGCGCAAACGGCCTCGAAGCCGCAAAGGCCCTGTCGAAATCCGACAGGGCCTTTGCGATTCGTTTGCGAGCGGAACGGCCTACTTTGCGCCGCCCTTCAGCCATTCCTTCCAGGGGATCTGCCAGTCGCCCAGGCCGTCCCAGGACTCCAGGCGTGGGCCGCCGCTGTGCTTGACCACCACGAGGTCGCCCTTGTTCGAGATGCTCTGCAGCCAGGCGGCGTTCTCCGTGGACATGTTGATGCAGCCGTGGCTCACGTTGCGGTAGCCCTGGTCGCCCACCGACCACGGGGCCGAGTGGTAGAAGACCCCGCTGTTGGAGATGCGGGTCGCCACCGCGATCAGCGTGCGGTAGCCGCCCGGTGCGTCCGCCGGCACGCCGTACGTGCTCGAGTCCATCGTGTAGTTCGTGTGCTCGCTCATCACGACGTAGGTGCCGAACGGCGTCTCGTGACCGGGCTTGCCCATCGAGATCGGGATCTTGCGGGCGACCTTGCCGTTGACGTTCACGATCATCTGGTGCGTGCCGCCGTCGGCGACCGCCACGACCGCCCGGCCGATGTTGACGTTCGCGGTCCGGTCGTCGTTGCCGAACACGCCGTTGCCGAAGTCCTTGCCGTAGATCGACGCCTTGACCGACACCTTCGTGCCCGCCGGCCAGTACTTCTGCGGCCGCCAGTGCACCTCGCTGTCGCTGAACCAGTAGAACGCGCCGTCCACGTGCGGGGTCGAGGAGATCTGGATGGCCTTCTCCGCGGCCGCCTTGTTCGTGATGTCGACGTCGAAGTAGAACGCGAGCGGCTGGCCCACACCCACCGTCTGCCCGTCGAGCGGGTTCATCGACAGGTCGGCCTTCAGGCGCGGCTCGACCGTGGTGAACGACGACCGCAGCGTGGCCGGCTTGCCGTCCTTGTTGACCCCGGTCGCCACGGCGCTGTACGTGCGGCCGTACCCGAGCGGCTCGGCGACCTGCCAGGTGGAGGCGTCCGGCGAGAGCCTGCCCTTGACCGGCTCGCCGTTGTCGTTGGTCAGCACGACCTTGGTCAGCTTGCCGTCGAGCGCGGCGACCGTGATCGGCGCGCCGGGCGCGACGTTGGCCGCCTTGTTCTTCGGCGTGATCATCAGCTTGACGGGCTCCGGCGGCGGCGCTGACTTCGTCGACGTGCGATCGTCCTGTTTGCCCCGATCGTCCTGCGGTTGGGCCGCCTCGCTGCTGCTGCACGCAGTCGCCACCAGGACGGTGACCCCGAGCACCGCCGCAAAGATCATCCGTCCCCGAGGCGCACGCCACGCCCGTCCCGCCATCTGAACCCCGTCCCGATCCGCTCCGACGCTTTGACGTCGATCTCCCTATAGTGTGCCGGATGACACTGACGGTGTGTACACGGACTGTCAGGTGTGTACGAAGGGGAATCCGGTTTCGGGAGCCGTCGCGGCCCGTGCTACGGTTTCGCCGTCGCGTTGGAGACCTCCTCCGCACGCGCCGCTAGCTCAACTGGCAGAGCAGCTGGCTCTTAACCAGCGGGTTCGGGGTTCGAGTCCCTGGCGGCGTACCACCAAACCGCAGGTCAGCGCCTTGCTGACCTGCGGTTTCGTGTATGTGGGCTACTGCCGGAGGGCGTTCGGCGGCCCGGCGGCCGGCTGAACCGCCAGGTCAGCCGCCGCTGCCATACGGGCGCGTGATGATCTCCATGTTGTGGCCGTTCGGGTCCTCGAAGTAGACGCCGCGGCCGCCGTCCCGGGTGTTGATCCGGCCAGGCTGATGGTGGCCAGGATCAGCCCAATGGGTGACACCCTGCGCCTGGATCCGGCCGAAGATCTGGTCGAACTCGTCCTCGCTGACCAGGAACGCGTAGTGCTGGGACTGCACCTCGCCGTCGTAGTCGCTGTAGTCCAGCGTGATGTCGTTACTGACCTCGACCATGTAGAAGTGACCCCAGTGCTTCGGGCTGGGCAGGTCGAACAGGCCGGCGAGGAAGTTCGCCGACGCCCGGCCGTCCTTCGCCCACACGATGGTGTGGTTCAGCTGAATAGCCATGCTGGCTCCATCCTCCAGGCCACCAAAACAAGGCGACCGGTCGGTTTTGAAAGTTCCACCATACGCTATTAGGCAGCTTCGGGCGAGGTCGCCGCCGCTTCCGCGTCGTAGCCGAACAGCCATGCCCGCTGCCGCAGCCCGAAGTCCGCGCGCATCCGCTCATCCCGTTCGCGCTGCTCGGCGCCGTCCTCGACATGGTGGTCGCGCTCGTTGTCCTGGATGAACCGGTGCACCTGCTCGGTGCGCGGCCGCCGAACGGCCTCGTACCGGCGCAGCGCGGCCGGCACCGTCGCGGCGCTCGCTCCCGCCAGGCAGGCGGCCAGCGCCAGCGCGTCCTCGATGCCCTGGCTCGCGCCCTGCGCGCCGAACGGCAGCATCGGGTGCGCGGCGTCGCCGATCAGCATCAGCCGCGCCGAGCTCCACCGGGGCACCGCCGGCCGGTCGTAGAGCGCCCAGCGGATCACCGACTCCGGGGCGCCGAGCACCGACCGCACAACCGGGTTCCACCCGTCGTAGGCGGTCAACAGGTCCGCCGTGGCGGCGCCGGCCGACCACGACTCCGCGCGCCAGTCGCCGGCCGCGGTGCTGGCCGCGAAGCTGACCAGCCGGCCGGCGGAGATCGGGTAGCACACGCAGTGCTGGCCCGGCCCCATCCAGATGAGCACCTTGCCCTCGGCGACCAGCGCCGGCAGCTCGGCGGCGTCGACCACCCCCCGGAACACCGCCTGGCCGGAGAACCGTGGCTGGTCGGCCAGCAGGTGGCCGCGGATCGCCGAGCGGATGCCGTCCGCGCCGATCACCAGGTCGGCGTCCACGGTGGCCCCGTCGGCGAAGGTCAGCCGCACGGTGTCGGCCAGCTCGGTCACCCCGACACAGCGCCGGTCGAGCACGACCGTGCCCGGCGCCAGCGCGTCCACCAGCACCTGGTGCAGGTCGGCCCGGTGCAGCGTGTAGTACGGCGCGCCGTACAGCTCCGCGCAGGCCGCACCGAGCGTGGTCTTCGTGAGCACCTGGTCGTCGTCCCACCGGCGCACCTCGATGGCCTGCGGGCGAACCGCCACCCGGTCCAGCGCGGCGCCGAGGCCGAGCCGGTGCAGCAGCCGGGAACCGTTGGGGGACAGCTGGATCCCAGCGCCCACTTCGGACAGTTCCGGGGCCTGCTCGAACACCTGGCAGGCCAGCCCGGCGCGGGCCAGCGCCGCGGCCGCGGCGAGCCCGGCGATGCCCGCGCCGACCACCACGATCCGCGGCCGTTCGCTCGTCATCCCGATCTCCTCGCTAACGGTTCAGTGGTGGCGCAGGGCTCAGCCGGGCGGGGCGAAGAAGTACGACTCCCGGTAGGTGAACCTGTTGTCCGCGTCGAAGGTGAAGAAGTCGGCGAACCGGACCTCGATCTCCGTCCCGTCCGGGAGGGTCGCGTGGAAGACGCCGCGCACAGCCGCCTCGTCGCCGGTCACCAGGACCGGGGACAGCACATGCTCTGCCTTGGTGAACGGTGGGCCGGAGCGGTAGAACGCGCCGATCGCGGCCGCGCCCAGCAGCGGGTCCTGGCCGGGGCGGTGGTACTCGGCGTCGTCGGCGAACAGCGCGATGGCCGCGTCGATGTCGTTGTCGTCGACGAGTTGGTAGATGGCGCGGACTCGCTGGGCGCGGTCGGCGCTGCTGTCGGTGCCCACGGCGGGGAATACCTCCTGCTCGTTGTCGGTCGGGTTCACGGCGTCAGCACCATCCGGAACCGCGCTTCGTTGGACATCATTCGGTCGTAGGCGTCCTGAGCCGCCTCCAGCGGCCGGGTCTCCACCATCGGCCGGATACCGGCCAGGGCGCTGAACCGCAGGGCGTCCGCGGAGTCCGCGGCGGTGCCGGACGGGTGGCCGACGATGGTCGCCGCCGTGCCGATCAGCACGCCGACCGGCACTTCGATCGGCTCCATGGAACCGCCCAGCACGATCAGGGTTCCGCGCTTGGCCAGGCCCGGCAGGGCCGCACCGATGGCCGGGCTGCTCGTCGCGGTGGCCAGCACCACGCGCGCACCGCCCAATGTGGACAACGCCTTCCCGACGTCCTCCGCCTCGCTGTCCACGACATGGTGCGCGCCGAGTTCGGTGGCCAGCTCGCCCTTCTCCGACCCGCGGGAGACCGCCACCGTCTCGAACCCCATCTTCGCGGCGAACTGCACACCCAGGTGGCCAAGACCGCCGAGACCCAGCACCGCGACCAGGTCACCGGACCGCGCCGGGCTCCGGCGCAACGCGTTGTAGGTCGTCACCCCGGCGCACAGCAGCGGAGCCGCCTGCACCGCGGAGAGCCCGTCCGGCACCTCGACCAGCGCCTCGGCCGGGGCGACGAGCATCTCGGCGTAGCCGCCGTCGTACGTCATCCCCGGCGTGCGCAGGTTGTCGCAGGTGATGAAGTCGCCGGCGCGACAGGACGCGCAGCGCCGGCAGGAACCGCCGAACCAACCGAGCCCGACTCGCGCGCCCTCCCGCACCCCGGTGACCCCGGGACCCAGCTCGTCGACCACGCCGACCACCTCGTGGCCGGGCACCACCGGATAGTTCGTGGCCCCACCCATGGTGGCGAACATGTCGCTGTGGCAGACACCGCAGGCCTCGACCTTGATCCGCACCTCGCCGGCGCCGGGCCGGGGCGGTTCCCGCCGCACGACCCGCATCGGCGCACCCGGCGCGGGTACCTCTACTGCTCGCATCGTCTCCATCTCCCCGACACCTGTCATGGACGCTATGGCGACGGCGGCGCTACGTGGGCCGCCGGGTGCCGGTTATGGCGACGTCGCCGAGACCGACGTACAGCCGGCCGGTCGGCTCGAACCCGACCTCGGCGAACCACTCCTCGTATTCCTTGCAGGTGTAGACCATGCCCTCACCGGAGGCGACCGTCTGGAAGTAGGCGGACAGCGCCGCCGCGATGTCCGGACCGGTCTCGTCGTCGTCCTGCACCGGGGTGACCACGATGACGCCGGCCTCCGGCTCGACCGCGCGGGCCGCCTTGGCCAGCAGGTCCTTGTTCCGTTCGATCGACCAGATCTCCAGGAAATGGCCGAAGAACACGCAGTCGCAGCCCTTGGGGAACTCGTCGTTGAACGCGTCCAGGCCGACCGCGCGGACCCGGTCGGACAGGCCCATGCCGGCGATCTTCTCGTTCGCCGCCTCGACGATCGTCGGCAGGTCCACAATGGTCACCTGCAGGTGCGGCCACCGGCGGGCGAAGTTGGTGGCGTTCACCGCGGTACCGCCGCCGACATCGAGCATGTGCGTGTACCCGGACAGATCGAGCTGGTCCACCAGCTCCGCCCCGCACAGCCGGCTGACCGAGCCCATCATGTTGTGAAACACCTGCTCCAGCTTGGGATCGCCCGCCAGCCGGCCGTACAGGGTGTCCGAGTCCCCGGCGATCTCCCTGCGCATACCGACGTTCGTGTCCTCGCGCAGCGACTCGGCGAACCACGCCATCGGCCGGTAGTTGACGTGTTGCTCCCACGGCACGAACACGCCGGGCAGGTCCTCCAGGTTCGTCGCCAGCGGCGCGGAGACCTCGGTGTTGTAGTAGCGCTCGCCGTCCTTGCGCAGCAGGCCGATCGATGTGCAGCCGAGCAGCAGGATGCGAGCCGGCTGCTCGCGCAGCCCCAGCCGGCCGGCGATCTCCACCCTGGTCAGGCCGGGCTCGGCGCCCAGCAGCGCGAACAGGCCGAACTCGAAGGCGGCGCTGAGGAACTGGAAGTTGTAGTGCGCGTAGTACAGGGATCGAAGCTGGGCCGCGGGGTCGGTGGAAGGTGCGTTCGGCGAAGACATGTATGGCCTTCCGTGTGGTTCGTTGTGGACAATGCTCAGGCTGCCGGTGGTTCCCCGTAGTGCTGGGTCGCGACTTCCACGGCCCGCTGGACGTCCTCGTTGGTGAGCCGCGGCGCCGGCTCCCCGGGCTTGGCCGGCCGGGAGATGGCGGTGAAGAACTTCTCCATCCCCCCGGGCGTGTAGATGCGGATCATCCGGGCCGGCTTGTCGGTGATGTTCTTCCAGATGTGGTGGGTGCCGCGCGGGATGAACGCGTAGTCACCCGGGTTGATCACGAACGTCTTGCCACCCGAGGTCACCTCGAACGCGCCCTCGAGCACGTAGAACGACTCGTCGGCATCGACGTGCAGGTGCGTCGGCGGCCCGTTCCCCGGCGGCACAACGGTGTTGACCACGGACAGCGAGCCACCGGTCAGCTCGGCGGTGGCCATGAAGGTGTAGCTCGACATCGGCGGGCCCTCGCCGTCCACCAGGTCGGCCGGCGGCTCCTCGGGCACCCACAAGGCGATTCCCTCGTCCGCCGGCACGTGAACGACCTGCCGCGCCGGCTCGGCCGGCACTTCGCTGCTCATGCAGCCACCTCCTCCTCGACGCGCGGGACCGATCCGGTGACCGGTCCGCTCACGCAAAGCCTTTCGTGTCCCCATTGTTGAACCTGCCGGTCAAGGATGAGTCGTGATTGGAGCTGGCCAAACAGACCGGCTGGTTTTCTGGATTGGAGCTGGACGGATTCCCGAGTTTCCGGCGCAACGCTCTGGCGGAAGACCGCCGTGTAGCGAAGGAGCTGGGTCGATGACAACGACCGAGATCGGTCCCGCTGGCTCGTCGACTCGAGCCCGCAACCCCTGGTTGGCGTTCGCCGTGCTCGCGGCGGCACAGTTCTTGATGGTGCTCGACGTCAGCGTGGTGCTAGTGGCGCTGCCCTCGGTGCAGGGCGAACTCGGCTTCAGCCAAACCGGCCTGGCCTGGGTGATGAACGCCTACATCCTCGCGTTCGGCGGCTTCCTGCTGCTGGGCGGACGCGCCGCGGACGTGTTCGGGCACCGCCGGATCCTGCTCGCCGGCATGGCGATCCTCGGCGTCACGTCGATCGCCTGCGCGGTGTCGGCCGCACCGTGGCAGCTGGTCGCGGCCCGTGGCGGTCAGGGGCTGTCCGCCGCGATCGCCTGCCCGGCCGCGATGGCCCTGGTGTTCGAGCTGTTCAGCTCGCAGGCCGACCGGAACAAGGCGCTGGCCATCTTCGGCAGTGTCGGCGGGCTGTCCGGCGCGATCGGCTCACCGTTCGGTGGCCTGCTCACCGCCGTCGGCTGGCAGTGGGTGTTCCTGTTCAACGTGCCGGCCGTAATCATCGTGGTGGTGCTGGGCATGCGGATGCTGCCGTCCCGGCGGGGCCAGGTGGCCGGCGGCATGGACGTCACCGGTTCGCTGGCGGTCACCGGCGGGCTGTGCGCACTGATCTTCGCGGTACTGCACGGCGGCAGCACCAGCTGGACCTCCGGCTCGACGCTCACCGCGTTCGTGGTGGCCGCCGCGCTGCTCGCCGCGTTCGCCGTCCGGCAGGTGCGGGCGAGCTCGCCGCTGATCCCGCGGGCGCTGTTCCGGCTGGGCAACGTGGTGGTCGGCAACATCGCCAACCTGATGACCGGTGCGCTGCTGTTCGGCATCTTCTTCGTGCTCACGCTGCACCTGCAGCAGGACCGGGGCTACGAGCCGCTGCAGGCCGCGGTCACCACGATGCCGGTCTGCCTGGCGCTGTTCCTCGGTGCGCAGGCGCTGCCCCGGGTGCTCGGCCGGATCGCGCCGGTGCCCGCGCTGGCCGGTTCGCTCGGCCTGATCGGCCTCGGCCTGGTGTGGTGGGCCAGTGCGCTGAGCGCGGACGCCAACGTGATCACCGCGTTCGTGCTGCCCGGCATGGTGTGGAGCTTCGGCACCGGCGCGTCGATCGTCGCCGGCACTGTGGTGTGCACGATGGGCGTCGACGAGACGGTCAGCGGCGCGGCCGCCGGCCTGGTGAACACCACGCTGCAGGTAGGCGGTGCGGTCGGGGTCGCGGTGTTCAGCACCATCGCGGTGAACCGGTCCGGCGCGCTGACCGCGCAGGGCAGCGACCTGCCCACCGCGCTCACCTCCGGCAACGCCTACGCCCTCGCCGGTGGCGTCGGGGTGGCGGTGCTCGGCGTGCTGATCACCCTGGTGCTGCTGCGGCGGCGGCCGGCGGCGTCGCCGGTGCCCGAGCAGGCAGCGTCCACCGCCGGTTCCTGATCCGGACCTTCCCCGCCGACCCGACCTCACGAGGAGACACGAATGTCGACGCTGTTCGAGCCGACCAAGGCCGGCAAGCTGAACCTGGCCAACCGGCTGGTCATGGCCCCGATGTCGCGCAACCGGGCCACCCCGGCCGGCGTGGTCACCCCGCTGGTCGCCGAGTACTACGCACAGCGGGCCACCGCCGGGCTGATCATCGCCGAGGCCAGCCAGCCGAGCGCGCTCGGCCAGGGCTACCCGTGCACGCCGGGCCTGTACACCGACGAACAGATCGAGGCCTGGGCCACCGTCACCGACGCGGTACACCAGCGCGGTGGGTCGATCTTCGCCCAGGTGATGCACGCCGGCCGGATCAGCCACCCGGACAACACCGGCGGGCGCACCCCGGTGGGACCGTCGGCGGTCAAGCCGGCCGGCGGGATCTTCACCCCGAACGGCTTCCAGGAGTTCGTCACGCCGCGCGAGCTGACCGTCGCCGAGATCAAGGAGATCGTGGCCGACCACGGCGCCGCCGCCCGCCGGGCGATCGAGGGCGGGTTCGACGGGATCGAACTGCACGGGCACAGCGGGTTCCTGGTGCACGAGTTCATCGGGTCCAACTCCAACCTGCGCACCGACCAGTACGGCGGGTCGGTGGCCAACCGGATCCGGCTCGCGGTGGAGATCGTCGGCGCGCTGGCCGAGGCGGCCGGACCGGAGCGGGTGAGCGTCCGGATCGGACCGGGCTTCAGCCTGAACGACGTGGTGGAGACCGACACCGAGGAGCACTACGCCGCACTGCTGTCCGAATTGGACAGCATCGGGGTGGAGTACCTGCACCTGCTGGTCGGCGACGTGGCCGGGCCGGTGCTCGCCTCGGTGCGGTCCCAGTGGGACCGGACGCTCATCGTCAACCAGGAGGGCAGTGCCGGCCGGTCGGCCACCGACGTGCTCGAGGGCGCCACCGTGGCGGTGGACAACGGTGCCGACCTGGTCTCGATCGGCGCGGCCTTCCTGGCCAACCCCGACCTGGTTCGCCGGCTGCGCATCGGTGCCGAGCTGAACACGCCGATCGTGGAGCACTTCTACGGCGGCACCGAGGTCGGCTACACCGACTACCCCGAACTGGACGCCGGGCTGGACGCTGCTGCTTGATTCACGTACCGCGGAACCGCAGGCCGACCGTGTGCCGGCCTGC
>NZ_DATBKY010000282.1:0-10197 GCF_036555685.1 Actinophytocola sp.
GCTCGCTCGCCGAGGCGAAAGCCGCCATCACCGGGACCTCGTGTGTACTACTCGACCTCGGGCTGCCGGACACCCACGAGCTAGACGGCCTGCGCTGGCTGCAGGAGCACGTGCCGGAGGTCGCCGTCGTCGTGCTGACCGGGCTCGCCGACGAGTACCTCGGCGGCGAGGCCGTGCGCATCGGCGCGCAGGACTACCTCGTCAAGGGGCAGGTCGACGGGCAGCTGCTGAACCGGGTGATCCGGTACGCCATCGAGCGCGTGCGGGCCGACGAGATCCAGCGCCAGCTGAGGGAGGCGCAGATCTACGCGGAGGAGAACGCCCGCCTCGAGCGGGGCCTGCTGCCCTCGCCGCTGGTCGCCGACCCCACGCTGATGGTCACCGCCCGCTACTCCCCCGGCGGGCAGCGGCTGCTGCTCGGCGGCGACTTCTACGACGTCGTCGAGTCCGCCGACGGCCGGGTGCACGCGGTGGTCGGCGACGTGTGCGGGCACGGGCCGGACGAGGCCGCGCTGGGCGTGTCCATGCGCGTGGCCTGGCGGACGATGATGCTCGCCGCGCACGCCGGCAGCGAGGCGCTGACCACACTCGACCAGGTCTTCTCGAGCGAGCGGTACCGGCCGAGCCTGTTCACGACGCTGTGCATGCTCTCGATCGACCCGTCCCGCACGGCCGCGCGGATCTACCTCGCCGGCCACCCGCCGCCGCTGCTGATCACGCGCGCCGGGGTGCGCCCGCTCGACACGCCGCGGCGGACCCCGATCGGCGTGGGCGACGGCACCGTCTGGCCGTCGGGCGAGGTGGCGCTCGGTGAGGCATGGTCGGTCCTGATGTACACCGATGGGCTGATCGAGGGTCGCGTGGGCGGCGGGGTCGAGCGGCTCGACGTGCACGGGCTCGTCGTACTCGTCGAGTCGATGCTGGCCGACGCGGCGCCCGGGGTCGGCCCGGGCGAGCGCAACGAGCGGCTGCTCGACGAGGTGATCGGCCGGGTGCGCGATCTCAACGGCGGCGACCTGGACGACGACCTCGCCGTGGTGGCGCTGGGCCACAAGCCCCGGGACGACGGATGAGCCAGCTCGACAGCCGGGTCGAGGACGCGGAGCAGGTTCCCGACGCGGCGCCGGCCCCGCCCGTCGCCCCGCCGCCGGCACGGCCGACCCAGGCCAACAGGTGGCCACTACGCCGGATCATCAACGTCAGCGTCGGCATCCTCGCCCTGTTCAGCCTCGCCGCGATCATCGCCGGCACCTTCGCCCTGACCTCGCTCGCCGACGCCCGGACGCGGGTCGTGGACCGGATCGACCCGGCCGCCCGGGAGGCGCTGCGGCTGGAGGCCGCGCTCGTCAACCAGGAGACCGGGGTCCGCGGCTACGTGCTCGGCGCCAGGGAGATCCTGCTCGCGCCGTACACCGAGGGCCAGGCCGCCGAGAAGGACGCGATCGCGCGGCTCGAACCGGCGGTACGCGACTTCCCGGCCGCCGCCGCGCTGCGCGAGGTACGCGCCAACACCGACACCTGGCGCACCAGCTACGCGGCGCCCGCCATCGCCGTGGTAAAACGCACCGGCAGGCCCGCGGGGAACACGCCGAGCGTGGACGCGGGCCGTGCGTACTTCGAGGCGGTGCGGCAGTCGCTCGACCAGCTGCAGGCCGAGCTCGACGACGAGCGGGCGGGCGCGACCGCGGACCTCGACAGTGCCGCCACGACGCTCAACATCGCCTGCGTGGCGATCGCCATCGGGTTCGTGCTGATCGTCGTCTCGCTCGCGGTGGGGTTGCGCCGGGCGGCGATCCGGCCGGTGTCGCGGTTGGCGGCCGAGGTGCGCACGGTGGCGGGCGGCGACTTCGCCCACAAGGTCGAGCAGAGCGGCCCGACCGAGGTGCGCGATCTCGGTGCGGACGTCAACCAGATGCGCGAGCGCATCCTGCAGGAGCTGTCGGCACTGAAGGCCGCGCACGCCGAGCTCGACGCGCGCACCCAGGACCTGGAGCGGTCGAACACCGAGCTGGAGCAGTTCGCCTACGTCGCGTCGCACGATCTGCAGGAACCGCTGCGCAAGGTCGCGAGCTTCTGCCAGCTGCTGCAGCGGCGCTACTCCGGCCACCTCGACGAGCGCGCCGACCAGTACATCGCGTTCGCGGTGGACGGGGCCAAACGCATGCAGGTGCTGATCAACGACCTGCTGGCGTTCAGCCGGGTCGGCCGGATCGTGCGCGAGGCCGTCGAGGTGTCGTGCAACGAGGTGCTCGAGCAGGCGAAGGCGAACGTGGCGGACGCGATCGAGCGGTCCGGCGCCACGATCGAGGCGGGCGAGCTGCCGACCGTCCGCGCCGAGGTGCCGCTGCTGACCGCCGTGTTCCAGAACCTCATGTCCAACGCGATCAAGTTCCGCGGCGAGGACCCACCGCACGTGGTGATCGACGCCCGGCAGGACGGCGAGTTCTGGGAGTTCTCGGTGACCGACAACGGGATCGGCATCGAACCCGACTACGCCGAACGCATCTTCGTGATCTTCCAGCGGCTGCACGGCAAGGGCGACTATCCGGGCACCGGGATCGGCCTCGCCATGTGCCGCAAGATCGTCGAGTACCACGGCGGGCGGATCTGGCTCGACACCGAGTACCGCGCCGGCACCCGCTTCCGTTTCACACTGCCGGTGCTGACGGCGCCGACCGAGGAGAAGAAGGACATCGATGCCTGAGCCCACCCCGCTCGACGTGGTCGACGTACTGCTGGTCGAGGACGACGACGGCGACGTGTTGATGACGAAGGAGGCGTTCGAGTACCACAAGATCCGCAACCGCCTCCACGTCGTGAACGACGGCGAGCAGGCGCTGCAGTTCCTGCGGCAGGAGGGCGAGTACGCCGACGCCCCGCGGCCCGGCCTGATCCTGCTCGACCTGAACCTCCCGCGCCGCGACGGCCGCGAGGTGCTGGCCGAGCTCAAGGACGACCCCGAGCTGGGCCTCATCCCGGTCGTCGTGCTCACGACCTCGGAGGCCGAGGAGGACATCGTCCGCAGCTACCGGCTGCACGCCAACGCGTACGTGAGCAAGCCCGTCGACTTCGACCGGTTCATCGAGGTCGTCCGCCACATCGACAACTTCTTCGTGACGGTGGTCAAGCTTCCTCGCTGACCTCGCCGGAGCCCTCGTCGGGGCCCTTGTCGGAACCCTCGCCGGAGCCCTTGTCGAACGAGCCGAGCAACTCCGACATCCACGGCCGCGGCTCGACCGCGTCCGGGCCGACGACCCGCATCGCCGCCAGCACGGTCAGCAGCATCCCGGTGGCGAGGAACGCGCGCGCCTCCTCGGGCTGCGCGCCCGACAGCTCGCGCACCAGCTCGTAGATCCGGCCGAACCGCGCACGCACGACGTCGCCGATCGCCGGGTCCGAGCTCGCCGCGAACCCGTGCAGCAGCATCACGAGGAACTCGCGCGACTCGAGCAGCCCGTGGAACGCCTCGGCGAGCTCGCCCAGCTCCCCCGGCCCGGCGGCCCGGAACGCCTCCTCCACCTGTTCGCACGCGCGCTCGACGCCGGCGACGAACAACCGCTGCTTCGAGCCGAAGAGGCGGATCACGTACGGCTGTGAGACGCCGGCCAGGCGGGCGACGTCGTCGGTCGAGGTGCCCGTGTAGCCGGTGTCCGAGAACGCCGTCACGGCGGCACTGACCAGCTGTTCCGTCCGCTCCGCGGCCGACAGTCGCGGCCTGCTCCCTGGGCTCATGTTGACATGTTATCAGTCGATAGCTACCTTCTTAGTTATCAGTCGATAACAACCTTGGAGACATTGATGACCGCCGCCCTGGCCGACGCTTCTCCGGCGCCACAACCGCGCCGCGCGTCCCGCCCGCTCGCCGCCGTGCTCGCCGCCGTCGGCATCCCGATGTTCATGGTCACGCTGGACAACCTGGTCGTGACCACCGCGCTGCCGGTGATCAAGACGAACCTCGGCGCGTCGCTGACCGACCTGCAGTGGTTCGTCAACGCCTACACGCTGTCGTTCGCCGCGCTGCTGCTCACCGCGTCCGCGCTGGGCGACCGGCTGGGCAGGCGGCGGCTGTTCCTGTTCGGCATCGGGCTGTTCACCGCGGCGTCCGCGGCGTGCGCGCTGGCGACGGAGCCGTGGATGCTGACCGCGGCCCGCGCGGTGCAGGGCGCGGCCGGCGCCGCGGTGATGCCGCTGTCGCTCACGCTGCTCGCGGCGGCCGTGCCGGAGCGGATGCGCAACGCGGCCGTCGGCATCTGGGGCGGCATCAGCGGGCTCGGCGTCGCGGTCGGCCCGGTGGTCGGCGGCGCGGTGGCCGACGGGCTGGACTGGACGTGGATCTTCTGGCTGAACGTGCCGGTGGGCGTGGTCGCGCTGCCGCTCGCGGCGTTCGTGCTGCGCGAGTCGCGCGGTGGCGCGGGCCGGCTGGACCCGCTCGGGCTGCTGCTGTCCGCGGCCGGCGTGCTCGCGATCGTGTGGGGCGTCGTGCACGGCTCGGACGACGGGTGGACCTCGGCGCCGGTGCTCGGCGCACTCGTCGGCGGTGGCGTGCTGCTGATCGCGTTCCTGCTGTGGGAGCGGCGGGCGGCCGCGCCGATGCTGCCGCTTCGCCTGTTCCGGTCGCGCACGTTCAGCGTGCTCAGCGGGATCTCGTTCGTGTTCTCCGCGGGCGTGTTCGGCGCGGTGTTCCTGCTCGCACAGTTCTTCCAGGTGGTGCAGGGGCTCAGCCCGCTCGAGGCGGGGCTGCGCACGATGCCGTGGACGATGGCGCCGATGGTGGTCGCGCCCCTGGCCGGGATGCTGGTGGGCCGGGTCGGGCCGCGCGTGCTGGTCGGCGCGGGTCAGCTGCTGCTCGCCGTGGGGCTGGGGTGGATCTCGTTCGCCACGACCGTGGACGTCGGCTTCGGCGCGCTGGTCGGCCCCCTCGCACTGGCCGGCGTGGGCATGGGTCTCACGTTCTCGCCGCTGTCGGCGACAACCCTGGCGAGCGTGCCGACCGACTCGCACGGGGTGGCCTCCGGCACGAACAACACGCTGCGCGAGCTCGGTGTCGCGGTCGGCGTGGCGGCACTGGCCTCGGTGTTCACCGCGTACGGCGACTACAGCTCACCGGCCGCGTTCGTGGCCGGGCTGACCCCGGCACTGTTCGTCGGCGCGCTCGTGGTGGCGACCGGAGCCGTGCTCGCGCTGGCGCTCCCCCGGCGCGCCTGAGTAGAGCGCGGCTGGAGTTCGGAAAGAATTCCGGACCCAGATGTGTGACAGCCGGACATCGTGGGTAATCCTGCTCGTTTGGTTCGTACGTGGCTGATGGAGGCGACCCCGGCATGCGCGAGGAGTTCCACACCCAGCTGAGCGGGCTTCGTGAGCAGCTCGGTGAGATGTGCCGGCTGGCGGCGACCGCGATGCGATCGGCATGCGAAGCGGTATCCCGGAACGACATCGACCTGGCGAGGCGGGTCGTCGCGGCGGACGCGGAGCTCGACCGGGCCCGCGACCGCTGCGACGGGACCGCCCAGCAGCTGCTCGCGCTGCAGGCGCCGGTGGCCCGCGACCTGCGCCTGGTGCTGACCGCCGTGTACTGCTCGGACAAGATCGAGCGGATGGGTGACCTGGCGGCGCACATCGCCGACTCGGTGCGGCTCGCCCACCCGGAGCCCGCGGTCCCGCCGGAGCTCGCCGGCGCGTTCGACCACCTGGGCCGGATCGCCGTCGAGATGGCCGACCGGCTGACCGAGCTCGTCAGCAGGACCGACGGCTGCTGCTTCGCCGAGCTCAACGAGACCGACAAGACCGTCGACACGCTGCACGCGGGCGTCATGGCGACGATCACCGACCCGGCGTGGTCGCACGGCGTGCCCGCCGCCATGTCGCTCGCGCTGCTCGCCCGCTACTACGAACGCTTCGCCGACCAGGCCGTGTCGGTGGCGAAGCGCCTGGACTTCGCGGTGACGGGCGAGATCCCCGCGGCGTAGGCGGCTAGGCCTGCATGACGATGAAGTCGCCGTGGCCGCCGTAGCCCAGGACCGGTTCGGCGTACTGCGTGCCGTCGAAGGTCAGCAGCCACCAGCTACCGTCGACCGGCACCGTCATCGGATGCGGGATGTTCGTGCCGTACGGCGCGTTCAGCGTGCCCAGCAACCGCATCCGCAGGTCGTACACCTTGTACTGGCGGGCGTCGCCATCGCTCGCCAGCACGTACCACGTCGAGCCGAAGCGCTGCAGGATCGTGCCCTCGGTCTGGTCGACCGACGTGTCCGCGCCGACCAGTGCCAGGCCCTGGTCGTAGTCCGCGCCGCGCGGGCCGGCCGCGAGAGCCGGGTGGAAGACGAACGCCGGCTGCTGGGCCGGGCTCTCCACGAACGCCACGTGCCACCTGCCGCCGATCTTCGTCAGCGCCGGGTCCCACGAGCTCACCGTCGTCGGCAGCGCGAGCTGCTCGGTGGCCAGCACGTGGACGCCCGACAGCACGTTCGCCGTCGTCGCCACGTGCCGCACGTGCACACCCTTGAAGTCGAAGTCGCCCCACGAGCTCATCGCGAGGATGAACCGGCCGCGGTCGACCACGATCTGGCCCGCGTGGTCGCCGAGCACGACCCCGTCGCGGGCGAAGAACAGCGTCGCCACCTGCTCGAGCCGGGTCGGGTCGGCCAGGTCGAGCGTCCACACCGCCCAGTGCGCCTGCTGGAAGAAGCCCAGCCCGGCGTTGGTCATCGTCAGGTACAGCTTGCCGTTCTTGATGTACGGCCGGCCGTCGGCGTGCTGCACGACGTGCGGATCGCGCACGCCGGCCTGGCCGAAGTAGCCGGCCCGCACGCGGCCGATGAGCACGTCGCCGTCGCCGCCGTAGCCGTAGTTGAGCTGGCCCAGCACGTCCGGCACGCGCAGGTCGACGCGCTCGCGCACCTGGTCGCGTGCCGTCAGCAGCGGCTGCCACCCGGTCCCGGTCGCGGTCGGGTCGGCGAGCACGGTGACCGCGTTCTCGTTGACCACCACCGCGAACCCGAACGGCGCGGTGAGCGCGGCGGGTGCGGACGCCACGGCGGCGCCGTCGACCTCGATCGTCACGTTGGTGCCGTCGTAGGTGCCGAGCACCGTGCGGTTGCCGACGAGCCCGGCGGACACCGTGCCCTCGAGCGAGCGGACCTCGACGAGCACCGACCCGTACGGTGCGCGCGGCCGCACGCCGGTGTCGACGAGCGCCGAGCGGACCCGCCCGATCGCGCTGTCGTACTGCACGAACCGCGGCGCGATCAGGTCGAACGGCCGGTACTTCGCGCGGATGTGGAACTCCAGGTCTAGCGGGTTCTCGGGTTCGGCGGCGGCCGTGCCGGGCGTGGCGAGCCCGGCGATTCCCGCAAGCCCCAGTCCGGCAAGCAGGGTGCGCCGGTCGATCTCGTGGACCACGTCGTCCTCCTCAAGCAGGGTGAGAGATCGACCATAGGGTCTGCCCATGACCGAGCGCAGAACGATCTTGTCCGGGTCGTCGTTCGAGGAGCGGATCGGCTACGCCCGCGCCGTCGTCGACGGCGAGTGGGTGCACGTCTCGGGCACGACCGGCTTCGACTACGCGACGATGACCATCGTGGATGACGTCGTGGCACAGGCCCGGCAGTGCGTCGCGAACATCGGGGCGGCGCTCGCCGAGGCGGGCGCCGGGTTCGCCGACGTCGTCCGCGTCCGCTACCTGTTTCCCGAACGCGACGACTTCGAGCCGTGCTGGCCGGTGCTGCGCGAGTGCTTCGGCGAGGTACGGCCCGCGGCCACGATGCAGGTCTGCGGGCTCGCCGACCCGCGCATGCGGATCGAGATCGAGGTGACCGCGCACCGGCCCACCGCCGACCGGGCGGCGGAGTGACCCGGCCGGAGGACCCGATGCCGCGCGCCGACATCGCACCGACATCGCCGGCGAGGTGGCGCTTCGCGGCGTCGCGCGCAAACCGTGACCCGGCGGTCGCCGGGTACGCTCCCGATGGTGCGGGGCAGCCTGAACCTGCCCCGCACCCCGTGCCGTCAGGCGGGAACGACGCTCACCCGGCGCTGCTCGACGTCCGCGTTCGCGACGCGGACCGAGATTGTCGAGCCGTGCTCCGGCTCGCCTGCCCAGGCGCCGCGCGGTAGCAGCCCGGGCACGCCCTGCCCGCTCTCGATGAGCGCGCCGAAGGGCAGCACCTTCACCACGACCGCGTCGAACGGGCGGCCGTCACCGTGGTCGGCGAGAAATCCCTGCCAGACGGCAGTGGAGACGTGAGACATGTGATCACCTCCTTTCCGCTGTCCCACAGGAAGAAGGAACGCGTCAGGAGGCGCGGGCGGGCCCCTGGCCCGCCGGGAGGTCACGGCGTGGCCGGGAACCTCGTCTGCTCTTGGCCCGTGCGGGCCGACCCGGCAGTCACGCCGGAAACGGTAGCAGAACGCCGCCCGTCCGAAGTGGACGGACGGCGGCTGGTTGGGACCGCCGGCCGGTGGCTGGGGGTTCCGACCGGCCGGCGGTTCTGGGTCGCCGGCGCAAGCAGGCTCGTGTACATCGACAGTGCTTGGGGGAGTACACCGCCGGAAAACACGTGCTACTTCCTGGCTCCAGGCAGCGACCAACACGTACAACGGAGCAGGTGCCTGGATCGTTCCCGGCTCGCCGTGTGGTCGGTCACGTCCGATTGGTCCTCCGGGCGGTAGCATCACCACTCGGCAAACCCGCCATCTCACCAGTGTTCCAGGGACTCGACCGCATGCCATCGTCGGCGACGACGCCACCACACCGCGTAGTGCTCGTGGAGGACCACGACATGGTCGCCGAGGCGATCGGGCTGGCGCTGGAACAGGCCGCCGGCATCACGGTCGTGGCGCGGGCGAAGTCGATCGCCGAGGCACTCGCCGAGACCCAGCGGCACAAGCCGGACGTCGTGGTCCTGGACCGCAGGCTGCCCGACGGCGACGGGATCGGCGCCATCGCCGAGCTGTCCACGACCGGCGCCCGCGTGCTCGTGCTCACCGGCGAGGCCAGCGCCGCGGTCGCGACGCGCGTCGCGGAGGCGGGCGGGGCCGGGCTGGTGCTCAAGTCGTCCCGGCTCGAGGAGCTCGAGGCGGCGGTCCTGCAGGTGGCCGCGGGCGAGGTCGCGTTCGGACCCGGCCTGCTCGCCGGCGTCCTCGACCGGCTCACCGGACGTGCCCGCGGCACCGGCACCCCGCTGACCGCCCGCGAGCAGGAGACGCTCGTGCTGCTGGCCGGCGGCGCCAGCACCGAGGAGGTCAGCGAGAGGCTCGGGGTAACCCGCAACACCGTGCGAAACCACGTGCAGCGCATCCTCGACAAGCTCGGCGCCCGCTCGAAGCTGGAAGCGGTGGCCATCGCTCGCCGCGAGGGCCTGCTGGACTAGCGCCAAGGCGCCCGTATGACGGGGTGGCGGGCTGGTGCATTTGCACTAGACGCCGTGGCTCCGCTGCGTCTCCCCACAGGAGCGGCCAAGGCGGACAGTGCACACGTGGACGCACAGGCCCTGACGCACACCGAGGTTCGTCTGCCGGAGAACCATCGCAGCGCCGCCATGGCGCGCGAGTTCACCCGCAAGACCCTGATGCGTTGGGGCCACCGGAGCTGGCAGGACGCCGCCCAGGTGGTGTCCGAGCTGGTGAGCAACGTTCTCCTGCACGCGCACGGGGAGCCCGTGGTGCGCCTGATGGACGTCGGCGACGGCGTCCGGGTGGAAGTCTGCGACGACAGCCCGCAGCCGCCGGTCATCCGGCGGGCGGGCGCCGGCGGGCTGGGCATGCAGCTCGTCGAGCGGCTGTCCACCTCGTGGGGTGTGTCGAGGCGGGGCCGCGGGAAGGTCGTCTGGTGTCAGCTTCCCGCGGCCCCGAACCCGCTTCCGGCGTAACCAGGGCCGTGCCATGCCGCCGGTCCGCATCGGGCACAGTGGCCTCATGTCCGACACCACTCCACCGCCGCTAGGGATGGACTTCCGGCTGCTCGTGCAGGGAGTGGTCGACTACGCGATCTTCATGCTCGACACCGGCGGCCACATCGTGAGCTGGAACGCCGGCGCCGAACGGATCAAGGGCTACCGCCCCGACGAGATCATCGGCAAACACTTCTCCGTCTTCTACCCACCCGAGGACAACGCCGCCGACAAACCCGCCCGCGAGCTCAAGACCGCCATCGCCGAAGGCCGCCTCGAAGACGAAGGCTGGCGCCTGCGCAAGGACGGC